>JBDIVK010000004.1:0-157923 GCA_039794425.1 Nitrosomonas sp.
CAGGTCCGCACAATACGTTATCAGGTGGAAATATTGGTATTCATTTACTTTATGCCTCTAAACTATTTTCAGTTTGGTTTATTTGGCTGTCCATACACTTCTTGCTACTTTCGTCTTTGCGAGCCGCGTAAGCGGCGCGGCAATCCAGTACCTGCATCAACATCGCTCTGGATTGCTTCGCCTTTGCAGGCTCGCAATGACGGAAATTATTGTTACGTCTGAAGCATTACTGAAAATGGTTCATAGGCAATTTTACTTTAATCAAAACTGACGAACAGGCGACTGCACACAACCGTGATTGAATAGTGCAACAAGCAGCCTGGCAACGTCAGTTTTGATTTCGAATCAGAAAATACTACTTGCCGCTCAATACGTTCTGCAGCAGTAAATCATTCAGCCGTTTGACAAAACCAGCCGGATCTTCGAGTTGTCCACCTTCAGCCAACAGTGCCTGGTCGAACAGCACCTGGCTCCAATCAGTAAATTTAGTTTCTTCGTATTTCAGCCGCTGCACCATTGGGTGATGCGGGTTAATTTCCAGGAATGGTTTACTATTCGGGACTTTCTGTCCTGCTGATTTAAGTAACCGTTCCAGGTTACCACTCATGTCATGCGTATCGGCAACCAGACAAGCAGGCGATTCAGTCAAACGAAATGTAACACGTACATCTTTGACCTGCTCACCCAGAGCCTCTTTCATTTTGGTAGCCAATTCCTGAAAATCACCCGCTTCTTTTTCCTGAACCTTCTTCTCTTCCTCGTCTTCCAGCTTACCCAGATCGAGGTCGCCTTTGGCTATCGATTGAAGCGATTTGCCGGCATATTCATGCAGATTGGCTACCAGCCATTCATCGATACGATCATGCAACAGTAGGACTTCGATCCCCTTTTTGCGGAATATCTCTAAATGCGGGCTACTTTGAGCAGCTTTCAGGCCATCGGCTGTAATATAGTAGATTTTCTCTTGCTCGGGCTTCATACGAGCAATATAGTCATCCAGTGATACCGTCTGTTCTTCACGCTCGTCATGAGTTGAAGTGAATCTCAGCAATTTGGCAATACGCTCACGATTGGTAAAATCTTCCGCGACGCCTTCTTTCAGTGCCCGCCCGAATTCACGCCAGAAGGTTCTGAATTTCTCCTGGTCTTCGCTTTTATCACTGGTGGCTAAATCTTCGATCAGTCCCAGAATTTTCTTGACTGAACCGGCCCGGATGCTATCGATATCCTTCGATTCCTGCAGAATTTCACGGGAGACATTCAAAGGCAGGTCATTCGAATCGATGATGCCGCGTACGAAGCGCAGATAGCCAGGCAGCAGCTTTTCCGCGTCATCCATGATAAATACACGCTTCACATAAAGTTTAAGGCCGTGGCGCTGTTCACGGTCGAACAGATCGAACGGAGCGTGGGATGGAATGTATAGTAATTGGATATACTCCTGTTTACCTTCTACCTTGGCATGCACATGGGCCAACGGTGGTTCGAAATCATGTGCAACGTGTTTATAGAATTCATCATATTGCTCTTGAGTGATCTCATTCTTCGGCCGTGCCCAGATCGCACTAGCCTGATTGATGGTCTCTACTTCATCACTCATCTGGTATTCCTTGCCTTCCTCGTCCCATGTCTCTTTCTGCATGATGATAGGCAAAGTAATGTGGTCCGAATATCTGCGAATGATCGAGCGTAACTTGAAACCATTCAGCAGTTCATCTTCACCTTCTCGCAGGTGTAATACGATTTCTGTACCCCGATCCTGTTTCTCGACCGTTTCCAGTGTGTACTCACCCTCTCCGCTGGATTCCCAGCGCACACCGTGTTCGATGGTTAATCCCGCACGACGCGAGGTCAGGGTTACCTTATCTGCAACGATAAAGGCTGAATAAAAACCCACACCGAATTGCCCGATCAGATGTGCATCCTTGGCCTGGTCCCCGGTAAGTGAATTGAAAAATTCGCGTGTTCCGGATTTGGCGATGGTACCGATATGATCGATCACCTCTTGCCTCGACATGCCGATGCCATTATCGGCGATCGTAATCGTACGTGCGGCCTTGTCATAAGCAATGCGGATTTTCAAGTCAGGATCAGACTCATATAAGGCTGTATCGGATAATCCTTCGAATCGTAGCTTGTCCGCAGCATCCGATGCGTTGGAAATCAGCTCGCGCAAGAATATCTCCTTGTTGCTGTACAAGGAATGTATCATCAACTTTAAAAGCTGATTCGCCTCAGCCTGGAAGCTCAAATGTTCGACGTTTTCCGCAGTTTGCATACTTTCCTCCTTAAAAAATGCGTTAATATTATGTGGTCAGATTACTGAATTTCAAGTCGCGTGCTCATTTCGACAGCAGCAAACTTTTTAATTTCTCCTTTGTTCAGTTTTTATCGCATGAAACCTTTATCAATTCTTTCCCTGACATTCCTGTTATATACTTTTATTGCATCAGTCAACGCTCAGGAACCAGCGTTGCCACTTGATAAAGTCAAGCTGCCGCCGGGTTTTTCCATCAGTATATGGGCAAACGTTCCGGATGCTCGTGCCATGGCACTGGGAGATGGTGGAACCGTGTTCGTCGGCTCTAAATCAGCTGGTAATGTCTATGCGGTTACAGAAAATAAAGGAAAACGGCAAGTTCGCATCATTGCCAATAAACTCAAGATGCCTGCCGGGGTGACCTTCTTTGAAGGAGCGTTGTATGTATCGGCCGTCAATCGAATTTTACGTTTCGATGATATCGAAAATACTCTGGATAACCCTGCACCGCCACACATTATAAATGCTGATTACCCCAGCGAAACGCATCATGGCTGGCGCTTCATTGCATTTGGACCGGATGGCTGGCTATATGTCCCGGTTGGTGCACCCTGTAATGTCTGCGAAACCGACCCAGATCGATATGCACTGATTTCACGTATCCGACCAGATGGTACAAATTACGAGGTATTCGCTGAAGGCGTACGCAATACGGTAGGGTTCGACTGGCATCCAACCTCCAAGGAATTGTGGTTTACCGATAATGGTCGGGACTGGATGGGCGATGACTTACCCCCCGATGAACTGAACCACGCACCAGCTCCGGGTATGCATTTCGGCTTCCCCTACTGTCATGGACGCGAACTTCCCGATCCCAAATATGGGGCAAAACGTGACTGTAGTAAATCCACTCCCCCTGCAGTAGAGTTTGACGCTCATGTCGCACCATTAGGTATGCGGTTTTATACCGGCAAGATGTTCCCGTCCGAGTACCATAATCAGATTTTCATCGCTGAACATGGCTCATGGAACCGCCGCATGAAAATTGGCTATCGGCTTGAATGGGTACAACTCGAAGCGAACAAAGTTATAAACAAAGAAATCTTTGCCGAAGGTTGGTTAGATAGAGAAAGCGACGAAGCCTGGGGCAGACCGGTGGATGTATTAGTCATGCCGGATGGCGCACTGCTGGTTTCAGATGACCTGGCAGGTGTAATCTATCGCATCAGCTATAAGAAACCGCAGTAAGAACTCAACCTAAATATTCAGCTATTCAAGAGCTGCGCCTACAACAGAAGTAGGCGCAGGCATTAATTGGATTCTATAAATTCTGAATAGCGAACAAACTCAACCCCATGAGCATTTGAGGAAATACGCCAAGTATGATGACGGCCAACCCATTGGCACTGATGAGCAGTCTGATATCTGATTTGAACACAATAGGCTGTGTATTTTCCGGTGTATCGAAATACATGAACTTGATGATACGTAAATAGTAGAACGCGCCGACCAGGGAAAGTAATACTGCCACCACGACCAGCCATACATAACCTGCTTCCAATACAGCCTGTAATACCGATAATTTAGCGTAGAACCCGATCATGGGTGGAATACCCGCCATGGAAAACATTATCAGCATCATCATCAGCGCCAGCCATGAATTACGCTGATTCAGTCCTTTAAAATCACTGATTGCATCTGCTTCGAACCCTTCGCGCGAAAGCAGCATAATCGTACCAAACGCACCTAATGTCATCAGGACGTAAGCGATTACATAGAACATGGATGAACTGTAACCGTTTTCCCCTGCTGCAATAAAACCAAGTAATACGAACCCCATGTGTGAAATAGTGGAATAAGCCAGCATCCGTTTGATATTCTGCTGAGCAATCGCCACGATGTTACCGACCACCATAGAAGCAACTGACAGTAACACCAGCATTCCCTGCCAGTCTGCCACCATTTCACCCAAACCCTCCACCAATAGTCGCATCACAAAACCAAATGCCGCGAGCTTTGGAGCCGATCCAATGAATAACGTTATCGCAGTGGGAGCACCTTCATACACATCCGGTGCCCACATATGAAATGGTACCGCACTGAGCTTGAAGCTGATCCCGGCAACGACAAATACTACACCGACAACGAGGACGGCATGATCGATTTCACCGGAACGGATAATTGCCGTTAGTTCCGCAGTATGCAGCGTTCCGGTAGCACCATAAACCATAGACATGCCATAAAGCAGAAAACCGGAAGCCAAGGCACCCAGTACAAAGAATTTCATCGCAGCTTCAGTCGCGACAGCGGATTCGCGCTGCAAAGCTACCATAGAATAGAGTGATAAAGACAACAGCTCGAGCCCCAGATAAAGGGTAATAAGATGGCTGGCGGAAACCATCACCATCATGCCTAACGTAGCGAACAAAGCCAAACTGAAGAACTCTCCCCTCATCAATCCTCTGGCACCGATATACACACGGGAGTAAATCAGCGCCACCGCGACGGTCAGATATATCATCAACTTGAGCGTATCGGACATTGCATCACTGACGAACATACCTGAAAAGGTGCGGCGAATCTCGACGGAGTGCGCACTAAAAGTGATCAATGCACAGCCAGCGAGCGCAAACAGGGCCAGAAGAAGCGCCGTATGACGTTTTTTCTCTCCCACGAATAAATCCGCAAGCATGACTACACAAACCATGAATAGTAGAAAAATCTCCGGATAAGCGGGTGCAAAGTCAGGTGACAGAAAATCCATGAAATATCCTCAGTTTCCCAATAGGAACAACGTTCTCGAATTGTCTAAAAATCTTGGCAAGGCCCTTAAAGCTTAGTACGCGCGATATGCTCGAGTAAATTATCCACTGTGACGTGCATGACCTCAGTCAATGGCAATGGATAAACTCCCAGCCCCAGCACTGCTATTGCAAGAACAGCCAATATCGAAAACTCACGCATGGAGATATCCTGCAGTCCTTCCACCTTTGTATTAGCTACCGCACCGAATATAACTCTTTTATACATCCACAAGGTGTAAGACGCACCCAGAATTAATGTCAACGCAGCAAAGAAGGCATACCAGAAGTTGACTTCGATAGAGCCCATAATCACCATAAATTCACCAACGAAACCGCTAGTCCCGGGTAATCCGGCATTAGCCATTGCAAACAGCATGAAAAATGCAGCAAAAATCGGCATTTTATTGATCACACCGCCGTAATCTGAAATCTGGCGGGAATGCACACGGTCATACAATACACCCACACAAAGGAACATCGCGCCGGAAATGAATCCATGCGAAATCATTTGCACCATGGCGCCTTCTATCCCGTAGGCGTTAAACAGAAAGAAGCCCAGTGTAACGAAACCCATATGTGAAACCGATGAATAGGCAATGAGCTTTTTCATATCCTGCTGCATCAATGCCACCAAGCCGATATATACGACAGCGATCAGGGACAGGACGATCAGTAACCAGGCCAATTCCTGACTGGCATCCGGCGCAATAGGTAGCGAAAATCTGAGAAAACCGTAACCACCTAGCTTGAGCAGTATGGCGGCCAGTACCACTGAGCCACCGGTCGGCGCTTCAACATGCGCGTCCGGCAGCCATGTATGCACCGGCCACATAGGTACCTTGACCGCGAAAGCAAGCAGAAAGGCCAGAAAAATGAGAATCTGTGCAGTCATCGGGATGGGCAGTTGATGATAATCCAGAATCGAGAAGCTACCTTCTGAATTCTGGTATAAGTAGATCAGTGCTGCCAGCATCAGCAATGAACCAAGCAGTGTATAAAGAAAAAACTTTATAGCAGCATAGATCCGATTGGGCCCTCCCCAGACACCGATGATAATAAACATTGGAATCAGCGATGCTTCCCAGAAGGTATAAAACAATACAGCGTCCAGTGATGCAAATACCCCGTTAACGATGCCGGACATGATCAGGAATGCCCCCATATACTGGAAAACACGTTCTCGGATAACTTCCCAACCTGCAATCACTACCAGTGGTGTGGTAAAGCAATTCAGCAGGATCAACGGCATGGATATACCGTCAACACCTAAGTGATAATACACATTGAGCCGCTCAAACCATACTTCGCGCTCAGTAAACTGCATGGTACTAACGGACGGATCAAATCCGCTGTAAAGCGGAAGTGCTACCAGAAAGCCAGCTATGGATCCGATTAAAGAGAGCCAACGGACAGCCTGTACATTACGATCGCCCATTACCAATACAGCCAGACCAAAAGCAATCGGCAACCAGATAATCAGACTTAACAGCGGAAATCCAAACAACATGATTTTTTCGTCTCGAATTGCATATCAATGCGTATTAGTCATTCCAAGGATTGTGCCAAAGTTAGATAATGGCAATACTTTCGAATCCTTGGAGCCTAGAAATGAAATAGCCACAGACTCATCAAAATAAATACACCCACGATCATGCTAAATGCGTAATGGTAGATATACCCTGACTGGAATCGGCGAGCTATCGTCGCAAACCAAGCAACAACTCGTGCGGAACCATTTACCAAGAAACCATCGATAACCTTAACGTCACCATATTTCCACAACAATGTACTCAGTGTGCGTGATCCTCCTGCAAACAGCCAGGAATACAGTTCATCAATGAAATACTTGCGATCGAGCAGGGTATAAATCGGACCGGCAAGCTTCTTGATTTTCGCAGGCCATGCGGTTTTATATTGATAAAGAAACCAAGCAGTAAAAATACCTGCCATTGCTAACCAGAAGGGAGGCGTAGCAAAAGCGTGGCCTATCATGCCAAAAATCCCGGTATACGTTTCACCCATTTTGGCCACAGCATCATGTTGCGCCTGTATGTGAATTGCTTCTGCAAAAAAATTCCCAAACAGCATCGGACCAATGAGCCAACCGGCTGCTACAGTCGGAATTGCCAATATAACCAAAGGTAGGGTCACCACCCAAGGTGATTCATGCAGATGTTCACGAGTATGCTTATCCATACGTGGTTCACCATAGAAGGTCATGAACATCAGCCTGAAAGTATAGAGAGCGGTCACAAAAACCGTGCTCAATACACAGAAATAAGCGAATCCCGCACCTGGAATTTCCGAAAAATGAACTGCCTCGATAATCGCATCCTTGGAGAAGAATCCGGAAAATCCTGGTACCCCAGCGCTGGCGAGTGCAGCAATGAACATTGTGGCAAATGTAATGGGCATATATCGCTTAAGGCCACCCATTTTGCGCATATCTTGTTCATGGTGCATTGCAATAATGACAGACCCAGCGCCCAGAAAGAGTAATGCTTTGAAAAAAGCATGCGTCATCAGATGGAAAATAGCCACCGAATAGGCAGAAGCTCCGAGCGCCACAGTCATATATCCGAGCTGTGACAAAGTCGAAAAAGCCACCACCCGCTTAATGTCGTTTTGAACTACTGCGACTAACGCCATGAATAAGGTGGTAATCCCACCGACTACAAGAATAGTCGACAATGCAGCTTCGGAATATTCAAACAAAGGAGACATGCGAGCTACCATGAAGATGCCAGCCGTCACCATGGTTGCAGCATGAATCAACGCTGAAATCGGTGTAGGACCCTCCATGGAATCCGGCAACCAAACATGTAGCGGAAACTGAGCAGATTTACCCATTGCACCAACAAAAAGCAACAGACTAATCACTGTCATCAGCATCCAGGGTTGATCAGGCACAATTTCAATAGAACGGGATGCCATATGCTCCGCATGGGAAAAAACGAGTTCATAATCCAATGTGCCAAAATACATTAACACCAGACCGATGCCCAGCAAGAAACCAAAATCTCCTACCCGATTAACAAGGAATGCCTTCAAATTTGCGTAAATTGCGGTAGGGCGGGTATACCAGAATCCGATCAACAGGTAAGAAACCAACCCGACAGCTTCCCAACCGAAAAACAATTGCAGAAAATTATTGGACATTACCAGCATCAGCATCGAGAAGGTAAACAGCGATATGTAACTGAAGAAGCGCTGATAGCCGGGATCTCCATGCATATATCCGATGGTATAAACATGTACCATCAGCGATACGCCCGTCACCACCATCATCATCGTGGCGGAAAGCGTATCGATCAGAAAACCGATTTCGAATACGGTCTCACCGGATGTCATCCAGGTATAAACACTGCCGTTATAAAAATTTCCCTGTAATACATCAAAGAAAATCACAACAGACGCAATAAATGACAAAGCTACCAGCGAGATCGCTGTACGATGGCTCCAGACCAGACCGATCCGCTGCCCGAACAGTCCGGCTATGATTGCTCCTAACAAAGGTGCCATCGGAACCAGCAAATAGAGATTTTCCATCTGAGTTATCAATCAACAGTATTGGTTTAACAAACGGCCTGCAATATTAAATGCAGAACTTACCGGTGTTCTTGGAGCCTGTTCAATATCTCGCTGAAGAGCGCATTTCGGCGTTAAAATTGAACTCAAAATGCTCACATACTTCGAGTATGCTCCGCTTTCTCGTTCAATTTTGCCTTGCACTGCATCCCTTGATCGAGACCTTGAACAGGTTCTTAGCCTTTAAGCTCGTCCAAATCATCCACATTAATGGTGCGTAAATTCCTAAACAAGGCGACCAGAATCGCCAGGCCGATAGCAGCCTCCGCTGCTGCCACAGTAAGAATAAAAAATACGAAAATCTGCCCCGCCGTATCCTGCAAATAATGAGAAAAAGCAACAAAATTCATATTGACCGCAAGCAGCATCAGTTCGATGGACATCAGCAGGATAATGACATTTTTACGATTGAGAAAAATACCCGCGACCCCTATAGCAAACAAGATCGCACCAAGCACAAGATAATGTGACAGCGATACCAAAATAATTACCTCTCAGATGGAGTAAATATGAAATGGTCGAAATCTTTAGCCGGTAATTATTCTTTTTTTTCGGCTGGCATGGATACAATCCTGAGTCGCTCATTACGGCTGACTGCGATCTGCTTGGAAGCGTCCGATACTTTCTTATCGGCACGATGACGCAGCGTTATCGCTATAGCAGCAACCATTGCCACCAGCAGAATCACCGCGGCGAGTTCGAATGCATAGACGTACTCGGTATAAATCAGGCGTCCCAGCTCTTTGGTATTACTGTAATCAGCAGGCTTAAGTTCTGGGGTCGGCATATTCTCTGACCCGAACTGCTTACCCATTAATACCATACTCATCTCGATCGCCATCACCAAAGCCAGTACAGCACCGAATGGAAACCATTTCCAGAACCCCTCCCGCAAGCGATCCAGATTGATGTCCAGCATCATGACCACAAACAGAAATAGCACCATGACTGCGCCCACATAAACCAATACCAGCGTTATAGCTAAAAACTCAGCTTCCAGCAGCAGCCATAACCCGGAAGATGTGACAAAAGCAAGCACCAGCAATAATGCCGCATGCACCGGATTCCGCAATGTAATGACCCCGAGTGCGGAAATCACCAGCACACTTGCCAAGCTATAAAAAATAAAGTCCTGAAAATTCATGAATTCACGATTATTCGTTCATCGATAAGGTGCATCTGCTGCTCTATCTTTGGCTATCTGTTCTTCGTACCGATCCCCTACAGCCAGTAACATTTCCTTGGTATAGGTCAAATCACCACGAATTTCGCCATGGTATTCAAGCACACGGGTCTCGACGATTGCATCAACCGGACACGCTTCCTCACAGAAACCACAAAAAATACACTTAATCATATCGATATCATAACGGGTGGTACGGCGGGTACCATCTTCACGCTCCTCAGACTCGATGGTAATTGCCAGCGCAGGGCAAACTGCTTCACACAGTTTGCAGGCAATACAGCGCTCTTCACCGTTTGGATAACGACGTAACGCATGCAATCCCCTGAATCGTGGAGACTGCGGTGTTTTTTCTTCCGGGTAGTGCACCGTAACTTTCGGTGCAAACAAATAGCGCCCGGTCACTTTCATTCCTTTCAGTAATTCAAGCAACAGAAAGGATTTAAAGAAATTCTTAATACGTTCCATCTTCCTGTCTCCTTCAGCTAAACCAGAGATTAAGCGGAAAAGCCTGCCTGGCCGCTTCTGGTAGCTGCATCACCGCACCCAGCAAAATGATCCATACCAAAGTAACCGGTATAAAAATCTTCCATCCCAACCGCATGATCTGATCATAACGATAACGGGGAAATGTCGCACGAAACCAGAGAAAGAAAAACAGCATGAAGGCAATTTTCAATAACAGCCAGATCATGCCCGGGATCAGATTAAAGGGAGCAATATCCACTGGTGGCAGCCAGCCGCCCAGGAACATGATACTAGCCAATGTCGCAACTAGAATCATATTGGCATATTCCGCCAGAAAAAATACAGTAAAAGCCATGCCGGAATAATCCACATGGAAACCGGCTACAATTTCAGATTCCCCTTCAGCTACGTCAAACGGTGCTCGATTAGTTTCAGCCACCCCTGAGATAAAATAAACCAGAAACATCGGAAACAGCGGGATCAGATACCAATTCAAAAAACTGCCCCCCTGTTGGCCAGCTACTATATCTCCCAGATTGAGGCTTGCGGACATCATCAGTACACAAACCAGTGCAAACCCCATTGCCAGCTCGTATGAAACGACCTGCGCCGCAGAACGCATGGCACCCAGAAATGCATATTTCGAATTGGAAGCCCAACCCGCAATAATCACTCCATAAACTCCCAATGACGTCATAGCCAGAATATAAAGCAGGCCGGCATTGATATCAGCCAGCACCATTTCCGGTGAAAAGGGTACAACTGCCCACGCAGCCAGCGCCGGTGCTATAGCCAGAACTGGGGCAAGAAGGAACAAAAACTTGTTTGCACCGGTAGGAACAATAATTTCCTTCATGATTGCCTTGATTGCATCAGCAATCGGTTGTGCCCAGCCACGCAACCAGGGAATACCAAAGAATGTCACCCGATTGGGCCCTATTCTGACTTGCATATAAGCAATAATTTTTCTTTCTGCAAAGGTAAGATAAGCCACTGCCAACAATAATGGCAATACGATCGCTACGATCAGTAGCAAATTCTTTGTCAGTAAGAAAAGTGGTGCTCCCCATTCAGCACCAAATAATTGCTCAAATAATTGTTGCAAATTATCCATCAACAGATCCCGAATTTAGGCCCTTATAATTTTTCCAACTTAATTTCACCAAACATTGCACCCAATATGGCTGTTTGTGGATGTGCACATGCTAAGCGAACACAGTTATCCGGTAAATTGTCATCACACGTAATCGCCAACTGAATCTCTTCTCCGTCTTGTTTGACCCGGACCGTTTCCCCTTCCTGGATATTGAGTTTTTCGAGGAGAACAGATGAAGCAAATGCTACAGGTAAGGCAGCGTCGCGTGTCATTTGTAATGATGTTGCACGCCGCACGATTGGATCAGCCTGATAAATCGGTATTTCTCCAATTCTTTCGACCCCACTATTTTCATGACGTAAACTATTGACAGAAACATTCAGTGAGTTATCCAGATTCTGTACAAACTGTTCATCGGCAGAAATGATTTCCGCACGAACCTGCTCTGAAGTATCGAAATCGAAACCATTCAGTTGGAACAGATTACCCAATACACGCAATACTTTCCAGGCAGGACGTGTTTCGCCCAATGGAGGTACTACACCATTGAAACTTTGTATCCGGCCTTCGGTATTAACGAAAGTACCGGATGTTTCAGTATAAGGGGCAATAGGTAAAATAACGTCTGCATAATCTGGGATATTTCCTTTATAACTACTCAAGGAAACAACGAATTCTGCTTTGCTCAGTACTTGTACTGCTCGCTGGGTATCGTAACAGTCCAACTCGGGTTCAAGATTCATCAATAAATAAGCCTGACAAACAGGTTTTCCATCCGATGAATCAAGCCCTAGCATCTGCCCCGCATTCAGACCGGATACCGCGCCAGCATTACCTGCAGATTCCGTACCCTTCCCCGGTACCGTACCAGCGACATAGGCCCCTACACTATTTGCAGCTTCACCTAACATACCAAAAGAAGCTCCGGTTACTTCTGAAAGAGCCAGGGCGGCACTGTGCAGATCGGTATAGTGAGGATGATGCTGTGCGAGGTTACCTAAAAAGACAGCAGCTGGTGAATTATCTATAAGGCTGGCTGCGATCGCTTTTGCCACCTCGGGCACGTCAATCGAATCCGCTACTGGCTTGATGTTTTCAGGTACAGGGACACCTTTAATTTCAGCTGCAGCTTTCAGCACCTGAATCACCGTAGACAGCATTGTAGAAGGTGCGACAATGGCACGATGAGTTACCTTGGTCAGCAGATCATCATTTGATGGATTAATGACGCTTAACTGCCCACCATGCTTAACAACCTGACGTATGCGCTGAGCCAGCAACGGATGATCTTTGCGCAGAGTGCTGCCTACGACCAATACCGCTTTCAACTGTGAAATATCTGCAACTCGCATACCTAGCCAAGGTATCCCCTGCATGGTAGAGTCAGCACGAAAATCAGACTGGCGAATACGATGATCGATATTCTGACTGCCAAGCCCCCGTACCAGCTTTTGCAACAAGTAAAGCTCTTCCAAGGTACTATACGGAGACCCTAATGCACCGATACTTTGCTTGCCATGTTTTTCCATCACGGCTGTGAGACCTTCTACGACGAAAGTCAGTGCTTCCTGCCAATCACAGGGCTGCCACTGACCGGCTTGTTTGATCATTGGAACAGTCAGACGATCTTCCGAATTCAACCCTTCGTAGGAAAAACGATCTTTATCCGATAACCAGCATTCATTGATGGCTTCGTTCTCACGCGGTAGTACACGCATGACGCGATTCTGTTTCACTTGTACAACCAGATTACTGCCCAATCCACAATGCGGGCTGATGGATTTTCTGCGTGATAATTCCCAGGTACGGGCTGAATAGCGAAAAGGTTTACTGACCAATGCCCCGACTGGACACAAATCGATTACGTTACCAGATAATTCCGAATCTACAGTTCTGCCAACAAAAGATAAAATCTCGGCATGTTCCCCCCTGCCAGCCATACCCAGTTCCATGATACCGGCAATCTCCTGGCCAAAGCGTACACAGCGGGTACAGTGAATACAGCGTGTCATATCGGTGGAAATAAGCGGCCCGAGATTTTTATTGGTGACGACTCGTTTGGCTTCCTGATAACGAGAGCCGCTCGCACCATATCCTACGGCCAGATCCTGCAGTTGACATTCGCCACCCTGATCACAGATAGGACAGTCCAGTGGATGATTGATGAGCAGAAATTCCATCACACCTTTTTGTGCCGTAACCGCATGTTGAGAATGGGTCGATATTTTCATACCTTCCGCAGCAGGCGTCGCACAAGCCGGTAATGGTTTGGGTGCTTTTTCGACCTCTACCAAGCACATCCGGCAATTGGCAGCAATGGATAATTTTTTGTGATAGCAAAAATGCGGTATATATATTCCGAGCTGTCTGGCGGCATCCATTACGGTACTGCCTTTAGGTACGGTTACCTGTTTACCATCAATCTCAATATTAATCATCGGCCGAAAACTCTCGGATTATTGAACGTCAAATAAAATGTCATATGCATAAAACAGCTCACAAATCACCTAGACCATGCATTGTTTATGCTCAATGTGATACGTGAACTCATCCCGGAAATGCTGCAGCATGGCGCGTACCGGCATGGCTGCAGCATCACCCAGAGCACAAATCGTACGTCCCTGAATATTGTCTGCAAGATTGTCCAGCAGATCCAAGTCTTCTACCCGTCCTTTTCCATGCTCAATGCGGTGAATAATCCGATAGAGCCAGCCTGTTCCTTCCCGGCAAGGAGTACATTGCCCGCAGGATTCCTCGAAATAGAAATAGGAGAGACGTTCCAGTGCACGGACCATACAGGTCGTATCGTCCATGATGATCACCGCACCGGAACCCAGCATGGAACCCGCCTTGGCAATGGAATCATAATCCATATCAGTTTCCATCATGATATCTCCCGGCAACACCGGCATGGATGAACCACCAGGAATACATCCTTTCAGCTTTCTGCCACCGCGCATCCCTCCAGCCAGTTCCAGTAATTTTGCAAAAGGCGTACCCATCGGTACTTCATAGTTGCCTGGCTTATTGACATGCCCGGAAACAGAAAATATTTTCGTGCCGCCATTATTGGGTTTACCCAGCTGCAGGTAATTTTCTCCCCCGTTACGGATAATCCAGGGAACAGCGGCAAACGTTTCCGTATTATTGATCGTGGTAGGTTTACCATACAAACCAAAATTAGCGGGAAACGGTGGTTTGAAACGTGGTTGACCTTTTTTGCCCTCTATGGACTCAAGCAGTGCCGTTTCCTCCCCACAGATGTAAGCACCATACCCATGATGATTGTAAAGCCGGAAGCTGAAATCCGAGCCCAGTATGTTATCTCCTAAAAAACCTGCCGCTGTGGCTTCATCCACGGCTTCTTCCATCCGCTCATAAACATCCCAGATCTCACCATGTACATAGTTATAGCCCGTACGGATACCCATTGCATAAGCCGCAATCAACATCCCCTCGATCAGAATATGCGGGTTGTAACGCATGATATCCCGATCCTTGAAAGTCCCTGGCTCACCTTCGTCAGAATTACAGACGAGATATTTCTCTCCTTCATACTGGCGTGGCATGAAACTCCATTTCAGGCCTGTCGGGAATCCTGCACCACCGCGGCCACGCAACGCGGACTTCTTGACTTCATCGATAACTTCCTCAGGAGAAATCTTCTGGGTAAGAATTTTCTTCAATGCAGTGTAACCATCACGCTGCAGATAACTTTTCAGTCTCCAGTTATTGGGATCGGCAGTATCGACTCCTGCCAGGATTACTTGAATGGGTTGAGTCATTTCTGCAATTCCTCAAGCAACCTATCTATCTGATCATTAGTCATAAAACTACACATACGCTTATTATTGACCAGTAATACTGGCGCATCACCGCATGCTCCCATACATTCACCTTCCTTGAGAGTAAACATGCCATCTGCAGTCGTCTCATTAAAATCAATGCCGAGCTTTTGCTTAAGATAGTCTGCCGCCTGATTCCCGCCAGATAATGCACACGGTAGATTCGTACAAACTGTAAGTTTGTATTTACCGATTGGCTTCAGGTTATACATATTGTAGAAAGTCGCCACTTCATAGACGGCAATAGCTGGCATATCCAAATAATTCGCAACAAAATCCATTACTTCGGTTGCTAACCAGCCTTTTTCATCTTGCGCAATGGCTAACGCAGACATTACCGCAGACTGCTTCTGGTCAGCGGGATATTTGGCAACTTCCCGGTCTATTTTTTTCAAGGCTTCAGCACTTAACATCGATCTACTTATCTGTCTATTTCACCAAACACGATATCCTGTGTACCAATGATCGCCACCAGATCAGCAATCATATGACCACGAGACATTTCGTCCAATGCTGCCAAATGAGCAAAGCCAGGTGCACGAATTTTCAGGCGATAAGGCTTATTGGCCCCATCCGAAATAATATAAATCCCGAATTCACCTTTAGGATGTTCTACAGCTGCATAAGCTTCACCACGCGGAACATGCATACCTTCTGTAAACAGCTTGAAATGGTGAATCATCTCTTCCATATTCTGCTTCATGGCCAACCGGGATGGTGGCGCAACCTTGTGGTTATCAGTGATAACCGGACCCGGATGCTGTCGCAGCCAATCGATACACTGCTTGATGATACGATTGGATTGGCGCATTTCTTCTACCCGTACCAGATAACGATCATAACAGTCCCCATTGACACCAACGGGTATATCGAAATCAATCCGGTCGTACACTTCATAAGGTTGTTTCTTACGCAAATCCCATTCCACACCAGATCCACGCAACATTGGCCCACTAAAACCCAACGCTTTCGCACGTTCGGGAGAAACCACACCGATGTCGACCAGCCGCTGCTTCCAGATTCGATTATCCGTCAGCAGCGTTTCATACTCATCAATGTAATTCGGGAATCGGTTAGTGAAGTCTTCAATGAAGTCCAACAGTGAGCCTTGTCGGTTTTCATTGCGCATTTTGATCGTTTTCTCGTCATGTATCTTAGACGGCTGATACTGCGGCATGCTATCCGGTAAATCCCGGTATACACCCCCTGGCCGGTAGTAAGCGGCATGCAATCTCGCACCCGACACAGCTTCGTAACAGTCCATCAAATCTTCCCTGTCCCGAAACGCATACAGAAAAATGGTCATAGCGCCCACGTCCAGTGCATGGGCACCCAACCACAGTAAGTGATTAAGGATACGGGTAATCTCATCGAACATGACACGGATGTATTGTGCCCGTATCGGCACTTCGATCCGCAATAGCTTTTCGATTGCCATCACATATGCATGCTCATTGACCATCATGGAAACGTAATCCAGACGATCCATGTACGGTACCGATTGTATATAGGTCTTATTTTCAGCGAGCTTCTCTGTTGCCCGATGCAACAAACCAATATGAGGGTCGGCCCGACGAATGACTTCACCGTCCAGCTCCATCACTAACCGCAGGACACCATGCGCGGCAGGATGCTGCGGCCCAAAATTCATGGTGTAATTACGAATCTCAGCCATCTCTTCCAATCACCCTTCCATCTGCAAGTCTTGAAAAAGACTACAATAATCCGTCTGTGTCATCCTTCCTCCCGACCATACTGTTCTTCACGCACTACATAAGGTGTTATTTCACGTGGCTCAATAGTGACAGGCTGATAAATAACCCGTTTCTGATCCGGGTCATAACGCATTTCCACATGACCTGACAAAGGAAAATCCTTACGAAACGGGTTTCCAATGAACCCGTAATCGGTGAGTATCCGTCTCAAATCAGGATGATTATTGAAAATGATCCCAAACAGATCAAATGCTTCCCGTTCGAACCAGTTGGCAACAGGCCATATGCTCATGACAGAATCTATCATAGGAAACTCATTGTCTTCTATGAAGGTACGTACACGCAGTCTATGATTATGCTTGATCGAAAGCAGGTGATACACCACTGCAAAGCGCCTGTCTCCACGTTTATGACCAGCATGGGAATCTGTCGAATATTCACTGTAATCAACCCCACACAAATCAATCAGCGTGTCAAATCCCAAATCAGGGTGGCTTTTCAACACCTCAGCCACATCCAGCACATCCTGAGAATGGATCAAGATCGTCAACTCTCCTAATGCCCGGCTAATATCAACCAACCGACTATCCAATGCTTGCTGTACATCTGTAGAGAGTTTTTCAAGGCGACTGTTTGTCATTTTTTAGACTCTAACGTGCAATGGTATTGGTACGCTTAATTTTATTCTGCAGTTGAATGATTCCATAAAGCAAAGCTTCAGCAGTCGGCGGACAACCTGGTACATAGATATCAACCGGTACAATCCGGTCACATCCTCGGACAACCGAATAGGAATAGTGATAATACCCACCACCATTTGCACAGGATCCCATGGAAATAACCCAGCGTGGTTCCGCCATTTGGTCGTAAACTTTACGCAGCGCTGGTGCCATCTTATTACACAGTGTACCTGCCACAATCATGACATCCGATTGGCGAGGACTGGGACGAAAAACAATCCCAAACCGATCCAGATCATAGCGTGACGCACCTGTCTGCATCATCTCGACAGCACAGCACGCCAAACCAAAGGTCATAGGCCACATCGAACCTGTACGCCCCCAATTGATCAGGGAGTCAAGACTGGTTGTAACGAACCCTTTGTCAAGTGCACCTTCAATACTCATCGCTCAATCCCATTCCAAAGCGCCTTTTGTCCACTCGTAAATGAAACCCACTACAAGTATGCCGAGAAATACCAGCATGGCAGCAAAACCAAACCAACCTATTTCATTTAGTACTACTGCCCAAGGGAACAAAAATGCGATTTCCAGATCAAACAAAATAAATAAAATTGCAATTAGATAATAACGAACATCGAATTTCATGCGCGCATCCTCAAAAGCCCCGAATCCGCACTCATACGGTGATAACTTTTCCGCATCCGGTTTATTTGGTGCGAGCAGCCATCCTGCCAACATTGCCAATACCCCAACTGATAACCCTACTAGAATAAATAGCAGAATCGGAAAATAATTCCCAAGCATGGTGTCTAACATTTATTGACCCCTACAAAATATATGGACTATTCTAATTTAGTTTAGTGCCCACCCAAACTTTTCAACATGGTGCCGACGGCGAGAATCGAACTCGCACAGCTTTCGCCACCGCCCCCTCAAGACGGCGTGTCTACCAATTCCACCACGTCGGCAAACAAGCTTAATGTTTTAAAGCCAGTAAAAATTATTCCGGAATTTCCCTTGCTTTCGAAGTGGCACTATCATCCTCAGTCTTAGTATCCGATGGCTGAGGCACTGAACTCTTTTCGCTATCTACTGTAGTATCGTCCACCCTATCCGATTTCATTTCCAATCTTTGCATAATACCTTCATCCCCGGAATCACCACTAGAGAAATAGGTCAATGTCAGACTGGTAATAAAAAAAACTGTTGCTGCCAAGGCGGTCATCCGACTTAGAAAATTGGCAGACCCACTGGCCCCAAACAGGCTACCTGATGCACCACTGCCAAATGCAGCTCCCATATCTGCACCTTTTCCCTGCTGCAGCAAAACCAGAATGATTATTACTGCCGCTGCAATGATATGTATTGACCAAATGAGTGTTTCCACTATGCTCTATCCTTCCTGTCCTTACTTAATTAGTGCTGCGCCGCCAGACAAATTGAAATGAACTCTTCGGCGATTAATGAAGCACCACCTATCAACCCTCCATCAATGTCAGGCATGGCAAATAGCTCGTTTGCGTTACTTGCCTTTACGCTCCCGCCGTAAAGTATTTGAATATTGGCGGCAACTTTATCATTGCTGGCGGCTATCCTATTCCGTATAAAGCTGTGAACATCCTGCGCCTGCTGGGGAGTTGCCGTCTTACCTGTACCAATCGCCCATACTGGCTCATAGGCAATCACCGACTGCGTTAATGCATTGATACCAACCAGATTAACAACCGCATCAAGCTGCCCGGCAACTACCTGTTCAGTTTCACCCGCTTCACGCTGTACCAAAGTCTCACCGACGCATAATATGGGAGTAAGTGCATGCTCTTGAGTAATTTTGAATTTCTCTGCCACCACTTGATTGTCCTCACCATATAAAGTCCGTCGTTCCGAGTGCCCTACAATCACGAAACGACAACCCAATTCCGCAAGCATACCTGCCGATACTTCCCCGGTATAGGCGCCTTGAGAATATTGACTAACATTCTGCGCTCCCCACGCTACATGAGTGTCCTGCAGAATCGAGTGAACCTGTGGGAGATATGGATAAGGCACACATACCGCGCAGCTTGCATTTTGCAATGAATAGGTGCCTGCTATGACTGCTGCAAGCAATGCTTGATTCTGGACTAGGTTACCGTGCATTTTCCAGTTTCCCGCTACAAGTCCAGCACGTGCCATCACTTCTCCCCTCTCATTCAATTTAAATCTGTAAAACCCGAGGATGCTACCCGTGAATCTGGATCGCGTCAATGCCTGCATCAGTTGAAGTATCCTCAACTTGCTGCGCTCGAAGCCAAAATGGAATAAAATATTGGGTTTGTAATTTTGTACGAAGTTCGCTTTCCTTTTTAAGGCTGACATGAAAAAACTCGTTCTCCTGCGACATGGGGAAAGTATCTGGAATCAAGAAAATCGCTTCACAGGTTGGACAGATGTTGATTTGACACCCAAAGGAGTAGAAGAAGCCAGGAATGCTGGCAAACTATTGCATAAAAGTGGATTTACCTTTGACGTCGCTCATACGTCAGTACTCAAGCGTGCGATTCGTACGCTGTGGATTACGCTGGATGAGATGGATCGAATGTGGATTCCGATAGAACTCAGTTGGCGACTCAATGAGCGACACTACGGTGCGTTACAAGGGTTAAACAAAGCAGAAACTGCGAAACAATATGGTGACAAACAGGTATTGATCTGGCGACGCAGCTATGATACGCGACCACCGGCGATCACGGCTGAAGATGAGCGTTACCCGGGTCTTGATGTGCGTTATAAAAACTTATTGAATCATGATATCCCTCTCACAGAAAGCCTCAAGGATACTGTCGCGAGATTTCTTCCGTATTGGGATAACGTGGTCGCTCCACAAATCCAATCTGGACAAAGTGTCATCATTGTCGCACATGGAAACTCATTACGCGCGTTAATCAAACATCTTGATAATATCTCGGACCAGGATATTTTGAACTATAACATTCCCACAGGCATTCCATTGGTCTACGAGCTAAATGATAATCTGCAGCCGCTCCAGAATTACTATCTCGGTAATACCACGGAAATCGAAGAAGCAATGTTGACTGTCGCTAATCAAGGTAAAGTTAAAACCTGATATTTGTAAGTTCATGTTATAACGAGAATCAACAACTATATCTAAAGTACGAATGCTACCGAAAGCTATCTCGTTACTGTTTTTGGTAAATTTGCTTGTTCTCTCCCCGTTTCTGCTTCATGCAGCATCTCAAACCGGCAAAGATAATCAGAAACAGTTACAAGATTTGCGTATACGTATCGATACTTTGCAAAAGGATTTGGCAAATAAGGAATCATCAAAAACCCAAGCGATCGATGCACTCCGTGATTCCGAACGATCAATCAGTCATCTACACCAAAAACTTGCCACACTCGAGCACCAGCAAAAAGCAATACAGAATAAACTCGCTCGATTAAAAGAAAAATCCACACAACTACAGGAACAAGTCAGTCTAAAACAGACCCAGCTTGGGAAATTAATCTACTATCAGCACCTGATTGGACATGAAGACTATCTGCAATTATTACTTAAACAACAAAACCCTGACGAAATTGCACGTAAGTGGCATTACTATAGCTATATGGCACGTGCACGTTCAGTACACATTGATGATCTGCGAGATCAGTTGAATCAGCTAAACATATTAACTCGCGAAAGCCATGCTCAGAGTGCAGCACTTAAGCAGATTCAAAAGGCACAGCTTAATCAAAGACACCAGCTCGAACAGGAAAAAAATAAACGGTCGGAAATTCTTGCAACGCTCTCGGAAGAAATCACTCAGCAACGTGAAAAAATCAGCCAGCTCAAACAGGATGAACAACGTTTGTCCAATTTGGTTGATCGCCTCAATAAACTGCTCATGCAGAAAAAACCCGCCTCTTCCACTCAACCGAGCGATAAATCCATATTACGCAACGATAAGCTACCTGATTCTTCTGGACAAGGAAGTTCGTTTGCAGCACTTAAGGGAAGATTACGACTGCCGGTCCGGGGGGAACTTGTCAACCGCTTTGGCGGTCTACGTGAGGGTGGCGGAATTAAATGGCAGGGTTTGTTTATTCGTTCTCGTAGTGGTAATGAAGTTAAGGCTATCGCAAACGGCCAAGTCGTATTTGCTGATTGGCTTCGCGGATTCGGTAATTTAATGATAGTAGACCACGGTAATCATTATATGAGCCTGTATGGAAACAATGAGGCAATGTACAAACGTGTAGGTAATAAAGTCAAAAGTGGTGATACGATTGCAATCGTTGGAAATAGCGGTGGGAATGCTGAATCCGGTTTATACTTTGAACTCAGATATCAGGGTAGGCCATTTGATCCATTAAAGTGGGTGAAAATAGAGTAATCTTGAAAATTTGGCGGATAGCGCTATATTCATCTCAACCGGCACATTCGGGGACCAAGAGTACAAAGTGCGGAGCGAACATAATGCGTAATTTTATGAAAAAAACCAGTTTAATTCTTTTCGGTATCATTGTCGGAATCATGGTGAGCCTGAATTTTTCCGCCATTGCCGAAAAGAGCACCAGGGATGAACTACAGACCCTTCCCATCGAAGAATTACGAGCATTTTCTCAGGTTTTTGGACGCATCAAGAGTGATTACGTCGAACCTGTTGAAGATAAAAAACTCATCACGGAAGCAATCAATGGCATGCTGGTGGGATTGGATCCACATTCAGCCTTCCTGGATACCGAAGAATATAAAGAACTGCAAATAGGTACCCAGGGAGAATTTGGTGGGTTGGGCATCCAAGTCACAATGGAAGATGGGTTAGTCAAAGTAATCTCTCCTATCGAGGATACACCAGCATTTCACGCAGGGATCAAAACTGGTGATCTGATCATAAAAATTGATGACACTGCCGTTAAAGGCATGACTCTCAACGAAGCTATCAAGCGGATGCGGGGCAAGCCGGACACTTCCATTACCCTTACCGTTATCCGGAAAGGTGAAGCTGAACCTCTCTCCTACACGTTAGTTCGAGCCATTATCAAGATTGAAAGTGTTAAATCCAAACTCATAGAGCCGGGCTATGCTTACGTACGTATTACCCAGTTCCAAGAACGCACAGGAGAAAATCTGGCCGAGGCTATCACAAAACTTTACAATGAAAGTAAAGTTCCCATGAAAGGCTTGGTACTGGATTTGCGTAACGATCCGGGTGGATTGCTGAATAGTGCAGTCGCAGTTTCAGCTGCTTTCCTTCCAAACAATGCTTTAGTGGTCTATACCGAAGGCCGCACGAATGACGCAAAAATGCAGCTTCGTGCCAGTCCAGAATACTATCTGCGTGGATCTGGGCGAGATTTCTTGGCCAGCCTGCCGGCAGACATCAAAACTATCCCCATGGTTACGCTGGTCAATGGTGGATCTGCTTCCGCCTCGGAAATTGTTGCCGGTGCACTACAAGATCATAAACGATCCGTCGTAATGGGTTCACAAACCTTTGGTAAAGGATCGGTACAGACTATCCTGCCACTCAGTAATAACACAGCCATCAAATTGACCACTGCACGTTACTACACTCCCAATGGCCAATCGATACAGGCAAAAGGTATTATGCCGGATATCTTAGATGAAGACACGAGTAACGACTCACGCCTGTTACGTGAGGCTGATCTGAACCGTCACCTGAGCAACGGTAAGGAAGAACAACAAGTTAATAAAAATATAACAGCAAAGAAAGCAGAAGATCGGGATTCCAAAGAAGGAACTAAAAACAAAAAAGATAAAAAGAAGAAGAAAAATGGCCCGATGGAATTTGGCTCCAGCGATGATCTGCTGCTTGCTAAAGCCATTGATCACCTGAAATCGACTGCTCAGAATTCAAAGCGTAAAACTACTAAAGCGCAGAGTTAATATATAACTTTCAAACAGGTAGCAGGAGAACGTGAATGATCAGCAACTGTTACGCTACAGTCGTCATCTCCTGTTACCGGAAATCGACGTTCACGGACAGGAAAAATTAGCACGATCCAGTGTTTTTATTGTAGGAGCGGGTGGACTCGGATCCCCTGCGGCCCTTTATCTCGCAGCCAGTGGGATTGGAAAGCTCACCATTTGCGATCATGACCAAGTCGATTTAACAAATCTGCAACGACAAATCCTGCACGACACGGCCTCCATCGGTAAGTTAAAAACAGATTCTGCCAAGAACGCGCTGCAACGTATCAACCCGGAAATAGAAATTATCTCCCTTCCACAACGCGCAACTATTGATCTCTTAAACAAAGAAATCGGCAACGTCGATGCCGTAATCGATGCCAGTGACAATTTTTCAACCCGCCATATGATTAATCAGGTTTGTCTAGACCATCACAAGCCATTGATATCAGGCGCGATCATTCGTTTTAGTGGACAAATCACAGTATTTGATCTACGCCAGCATAGCAGCCCCTGCTATCATTGTTTGTTTCCTGATTCTGGTGATAGTGACGATCCCAACTGTGCTCTAATGGGCGTATTCTCCCCACTCGCAGGTATTATTGGCTGCATACAGGCAGCTGAAACGATCAAAATATTACTTGGTATGGGTAAAACGCTCAACGGTCGGTTATTGCTCCTGGACGGATTAACTATGCATTGGCGTTCACTTAGATTAGGCAAGGACCCACTGTGCCCAGCTTGCGGTTCAATCTCACAAAAAAGTATCTGATCGCCCATAATACGACATTTACGATGTATGAAACTGTGACATTGCCAACCGTGCATACAACTCGCTGGATGCCAGTAATTCCGCGTGTGTGCCCAGTGCTTCCAAACGCCCATGGTGAATAAGTGCTATACGATCAGAAGATATGACGGTACTCAAACGGTGTGCAATAACAATGGTAGTACGATTGGCGCTCAATCGCACAATTGCCTGTTGTACCCAGCTCTCACTTTGAGCATCTAATGCGCTGGTTGCTTCATCCAGCAATAAAACTGGTGCATCTGCCAGAATTGCACGAGCAATTGTTAACCGCTGCTTCTGACCGCCGGATAATCCCAACCCCGTATCCCCCAAACAAGTTTGATAGCCTTGTGGGAGGGCAGTAATAAAATCATGTGCAAACGCAGCCTTGGCTGCCATCACAACCTCTGCATCCGTTGCATCAGGTCGTGCATAGCGCAGATTCTGTTCAATACTACCGTAAAATAAAACCGGATGCTGGGACACTAACGCAAAGCAGCGTCTGAGTACTGATAAATCCAGGTGACGAATGTCTACTCCCTCCAACCTGATACAGCCGGAATGTACATCATAAAAACGCAGCAGCAGATCAAACAAAGTTGATTTACCTGCACCTGAAAGACCGACTAATGCCAGTGTCTCACCTGGCTGTACAGTCAGTGACAAATGGTCGATCACTGGGACTTCTGGCCGGGAAGGATAAGCAAAGCATACTTGCTGAAACTCAATATTACCAACTACTACTGGTAATCGTTGCGGATTGGCAGGTGAACAAATCTGGCTCGACACCTCCAAAAGCTCCATTGTACGTTCTGCTGCCCCTGCCGCACGCTGTAACTCACCCAGTACCTCTGAAATTGATCCGACTGCCGAACCGACGATAATGCTGTAAAAAACGAACGCAGCCAATTCTCCACCACTGATTTTTCCTTTGATTACATCCACACCACCTACCCATAGCATCATACCAATAGCGCCAAACACCAGAATGATCACTATTCCGATCAGCCAGGCACGCTGTAGAGTTCGCTCACGGGCGACAACAAATGCTTCCTCTACATGGCGGTCGAAACGAACCTTGTCCATAGCCTGGTGATTGTATGCTTGTACCGTCTTTATCTGCCCCAGTATTTCTCCGACATAAGTACCAACCGCTGCCACCTTATCCTGGCTCTGTCTCGACAGTAAGCGCACACGCCGGCCAAATAACAAAATAGGTACGATTACCAACGGAATACTAAACATGACAATCACTGTCAACTTAGCATTGGTAATGAACAACCAGATTACACCACCAATCAACATGATTAAATTACGTAATGCTACCGAAACAGAAGAACCCACTACAGATTGCAATAAAGTCATATCTGCAGTCAGACGTGATTGGATTTCCAGACTACGATTGGCTTCGAAAAATCCTGGATGCAAATCAATCAAATGCGCAAATACCTTACGGCGTATATCTGCGATTACCCGTTCTCCTAGCCAGGTTACCCAGTAATAACGGGTAAAGGTGCCTACTGCAAGCAATGCCACCAATAACAGAAAAATCAGTACATACTGTGTTAATAGCTCAGGCGATTGTGTAGCGAATCCCCGATCCACTAGCAACCGTATCCCCTGTCCCAGCAAAAGTGTAATTCCGGCAGCCAGTAGTAACGCGATCAGGCTAATGCTCAACGATAGCTTATAGGGAGCAATAAAAGTGGCTATCTTTACAACAGCCTGCCAGCGATCATTCTTTGTAAATAAATTTCTGATCATTCAGAAAAAGAAAATTATTACATTACACCATAAAGTAATACAGGAGGATTCAGAGAGATGATTCTTATCTGCAAACATCAGCGGTATAATGCTTGCCTTTGAGTAAATTACAGTCGCAACATGGATCACCAGAAAGCAGGAAAGATCAACGTCTTATTCGTTTGCATGGGAAATATCTGCCGCTCACCCACAGCAGATGCAGTCTTTAAGCACCAAATTAAGATTGCTGGCCTTGAACGACTGATTTATGTTGACTCTGCCGGCACACATGCCTATCACATAGGAGAACCACCAGACCGGCGTGCTCAACAGGCTGCGCGGAAAAGAGGATACAACATGCAAGGATTACGGGCCAGAAAAGTTGTGCAGGAAGATTTCTCCCGTTTTCACTACATTCTCGCGATGGATCACTATAACCTTACTGAGCTACAGCAAAACTGCCCGCCGCAACATACTGATCGGATTGGCTTACTAATGCAGTACAGTAACCAATGGCACAATTACCAAGAAATTCCTGATCCGTACTATGGTGGTAGCCATGGCTTTGAAAGAGTGTTGGATTTGGTAGAAAATGCGAGTCAGGGTCTATTGAAGCATATCCTCAAAGAAAATAAGCTATAGGTACAGGTAATTTCTATTTAATATATAAAAACAAACTAAAAAAGAACAGGATATTATTTTCTACTTCCTTAGTAGTCAGGTTATACGGGCATCAATAACAATCTGGATATATAGGAGCATTAATTCATTTCTAGCAATAGGCATCTTTCCCATACTCTGCTCCCCATAACACTCATTATCTCTACACGGCATATCCATTGAAACTCGTTACCTAAAACCAATGAGACTCAAGCCTTTATTAGGCAACTTTTCGATCTTGCCCAATATATGACATATCCCCCACGCTGCTAAATGTATTACGCAAGAAAGATTCAAACATTAACAACGTCCAGATAGGCGCACTGTAATCCCGCACTCCTGATTGATGCTGATCCAGCATTTTCTTGATAAATCCCATATCAAAAATCTCTGTATCAGCTAAGGTACTACCGAGTAGTGCGGTACGTACACGATCACGCAATGGCCCACGAAACCAGCTTGCCAGCGGTACAGCAAACCCCATTTTATTCCGATAGAGTACTTCCTGCGGCAAATATGCTTCAAGTGATTTTTTGAGGATAAACTTCCCTTCCTGATGGCGTAATTTCAGAGAAGCAGGTAGTCCAGAAACCCACTCAACCAGTTCATGATCTAATAATGGTACGCGTACTTCCAATGAATGCGCCATACTCGCACGATCTACCTTAGTCAAAATATCTCCAACGAGATAGGTTTTCATATCTAAATACTGTACCAGTGACAAAGGGTCTTGCGTTGGACTCCTGTTTGCATAATTACGTAATACTTCAACAGCTTGATAACCTTGCAGACTACGACGGAAAGCCGAGGTAAACAATAGCTCACGCAGCTTATCGCCCAAAATAGAAACACTGTGAAAATAGCCTTCTACAGAATCACGTGCAAGAGATTCAAAAGTTGTTTTAGCACGCAAGAACCTTGGAGCCCAGTCAGCCTTGGGATAAAGATTACCTAGCAAGCCAAACAAGGATCTACGTAACCCGAGCGGCAACTTTGATCGTAACTGCTCTTCCATCATATGCCAACGATAACGACGATAACCGGCAAAATTCTCGTCGCCACCATCACCTGAAAGCACAACAGTCACTCGCTTCCTAGCCAGCTCACACACGCGATAAGTCGGGATGGCGGAACTATCGGCAAATGGTTCATCATAAAGAGCAGCAAGTCGATCAATAAGATCAAAGTCATCTTGTTCAACTTGCTCGACGAAATGCCGGGTCTGATAACGATCAGCAACTAGTTGCGCATAATTCGATTCATCGAAAGCAGGATCAGCAAAAGCAATTGAGCAAGTATTAACCGGCTCCTTCATTAAACCACCCATCATCGCTACGACGGCACTGGAATCCACTCCACCGGAGAGAAATGCACCAAGCGGTACCTCACTCATCAAATGGCTATCTACTGCATTCCGCAACCGAATAATAAGTTCTTCCTCAGCTTCCTGCTCACTCAAAGAACCGTGTGATATAAATGGTATATCCCAGTATTCACGCGACCTTATGGTGGACTGCCCACGTCGTAGTAATAACACATGTCCTGGATTAAGCTTGTAAGCATTCTTGAAAATAGTTTTTGGTTCAGGGATATAACCATAGGCAAAATAATCTTCTACCGCTTGATAATCAAGAGATTTATCAAAACTCGGGTAGGCTAGCAGTGCTTTGAGCTCGGAAGCGAATAGAAATAACCCATTATCAAGCAAAGTATAATAAAGTGGTTTAATACCTAATCGGTCACGTGCCATAAACAGTATTTGCTGATTTCGGTCCCATACCCCGAATGCGAACATACCGCTAAAACGTTCTACGCAACGCTCACCCCACTCTTCCCAGGCATGTACGATTACTTCGGTATCACAATGCGTATGAAACCGATGACCCAAAGCAGTTAACTCTTGGACCAATAACTGGAAGTTGTAGATCTCTCCATTAAATACTACAACTACACTACCATCCTCGTTAAATAATGGCTGCTGACCACTGGATACATCCATAATTGACAAACGACGATGTCCCAATCCCAACCCGGGCTCGACATATACTTCTCCTTCATCTGGCCCACGGTGTGTCTGGGTTTGGTTCATACGACCAAGCAATTCACGATCGATCTCACTGCTAGCGCGTGTATTAAAGATACCTACTATGCCACACATGTCCCTAACCCATCAGTTGGTAAATTCAGTAAAGGTTCTAGAGGTATCATAGCCCAACACTTGGTCATAAACTGCCAAATAACCGTCTGTCATGGCCCGCATACTGAACCGCTGTTCGATTATTTCTCGAGCACGTTGACCGTGCCTGTATGCTATAGCTTCATTCTGGTAGTACTCGAACATTGCCTCAGCCAGTACGACTGGATCTCCTGGTGGAACTAAGTATCCGGTCTCCTCCTCCCAAACTAATTCAGCGTTACCCCCTACCCGGGTCGCTATTACAGGCAGGCCACTTGCCATAGCTTCCAAAATAGTATTAGAAATGCCTTCACCCAGCGAAGGTAACACGAATAAATCCATCGCCCGCATCAATTGAGGAACATCTTCACGTTCCCCTGGAAACCAAGCAAAGTGCTCAGCTCCAGCCGTACGTAGCATAGCCATGCATTGTGCTTTCGTAATGCCATCTCCTATAATTAAGAGGCGTAACGGCCTACTAATCTCGGAAGTTTTTTCAAGTAAAGATAAAAAAGCTTGTACCAGGACTGGATAATTCTTAACCGCAGCCATCCTGCCAACACTGCCAATTACAAACGGCCTGTTATCAAAGAAGCCTTGAGGAAACGCTCCCTCTGAGAAGGTATTGTCGGGATGAAAGCGCGCATGCTCTACGCCATTATAAACCTGGTGTATGTGTACTGAATGTACACCTACCGTGTCAATAAGCCAGCCTTCCAGATCTTTGCTGACAGCGATAAAACGATGGATAAACGGGCGGATAACTTTACGCAGGAAATTATATTTCCTATTTCTGCCGTCGAGATCAAAAATATCTCGACCATGCTCCCCATGCACCCGTGCCTTCACACCTGCGAGAGCCGCAATCATTTGGGCTTCCACAGTAGCGAGATTACGAGTATGCACAATATCCGGCCTAAGCCGCCTGAATACTTTAAAAAGCTTGCTATAGACCCTAAAATCGTTTCCTTCACGCTTATTCAATGCAATAATCTCAATGTCATCCCGGTTAAGACGTTTATGAAACTCCGAGAATCCTTTGAGACAAATGATGACATGCCGGTAACGATCTGCAGGGATATGGTTAATTAGATTCACTAAACCATTTTCGAGCCCGCCCACTCCCAGATGATAAATGACGTGCGCGATAAGTGGAGGCCGGGACATAATTTGGACCATATCTGGCTCAGTCACGTGTACTTTTAACAGTATGCAACTCCGCTGAAATAACGGGCATCATATCTGCAAGGAATTCATGTAGTACAGAAGCTGCTTCTTCCGGATCATGCTCATAAGCAGCAGCGACAATAATTTCTGCACTGTCGTCCCCCCGACCCAGAATTTGATTCATAGCTAATATCGCTTTAGCCAGATAAGGATTAGCTGTTTCCTGATCGATTAACCAAAACCATCTCCATATCAGCAACTGATCTGTTGGAGCATGCAACTGATTTTGATTGACAGAAAACTCCATAGTATCAAATGATAGATCTCGTCTGCTCTCACCCAGATTCCGCCACCCGGTATCCCTGGTAGCAACCAAGATGTTGTTAGAGCTGATCAATTCATTTCCCTGCCGCTGATTACGATAATAAGCCACATATAGATTGACATGGCTACTTTCGTTACGAAAATGACTGATAAATTGTCTGGGAGCACCAATATAAGTCGGTCTCCAGTTGGAAAGCGGCATCGCACTAGCTGACCATTTTCCGGAAGGATCTGAGATATTAATTTCTGGTATTGGATATTGATCAAGCTTACTCAAGTAATTCATATAAATTGGCCAAATTGCAGCAATCACCACAACCAAGCCAGCCATCCCCAATGTTGCTTTAACCGAGACAGGGGGAAATTCCCGAACAGGCTTGCTATTTCCATCAGGCGCAATGTCAAGGTAATCCTCTCGCCAAAATGAGCCGATCCAGAATAATAGCAACATCACTATGCCAAAAAAGATCCAACCATAAATCAGGTGATCAATACCGACTGCCAATTTCATATCACTGAGATGCCCAGTCATAACAATCAAGTATGCACGCAGTCCATTGGCAATGATTGGCACAATAATCGAGAATGCAATGAATATCAATCGCCTACTGATACTGTGGTAAGTCAGATAAGCATAAAGTGTCCCCAACGTAACCGAAGCGATCAGGTAGCGTAACCCACTACAGGCCTCCACAACCGACCAGTTACCACTGGGAATGCTAAAATAACTCCCCTCACGATAAACAGGAATACCCGTCATCTGCAGTGCACCGATAGTAAAATCAGCAGTAAAATCAATCAATGGTGGAATCAGGATATCGCCAAACGGCACAGCAAATAGAAGATATGCAAGTGGGAAAATTATGGCACTGAAAACTTGAAAGCCAAGCATGGCCCATACTATGATCGGTATCATGGCGACAAGGACATATTGTTCCACCACTAGAGCACTACCGAGAGAAGCTAATAACCACCCAAATCCCAGTGCGGTCAATACTAGCAAAGGTATATAACTAGGATAATATTTGACTGCTGCCAGCACCCCACGTCGCTTCCAGATCATATAAATACTGAAGGGAATGATCAGAAAACCATGGGCATAAGTTTCGGATCTGATCCAGATAGCTACAATCGACCACACGGCTTCATGATAAATGCCTAGGACAAGAGCAATTACAAGCAGTGTAACAAATACCGCTGTACGTCGCCCACTCCCAGTATTTTCATCAAGCATAGCATGCTGTAACCGAACCTGTGTATTCATGGTTACTGTTTGGGATAATTTGAAACTAAGTTTAAATAAGTATGAACGGCTTATTTTTTCTAAGCCTTAACGCAATAAGGTGCAGTAAGTAATGCATCAATGCGTGACAAACTGTTTGTCCAGGCATAATCCTGTAGTACCCGCCCTCTAGCGGCCTGGCCCATGGTCGTTTTCTCCTCATGGTCAAGTAGTAAAAGAATTTGGTCAGCAAATTGCACTGCATCTTTAGCAACCATTAACTCTTTTCCCGGTACAGCATGAATCCCTTCCATCGCCTGTATTGAAGTGACTACTGATTTTCCCATGGCCATCGCCTCTAGTACTTTATTCTGTATGCCACGAGCAATACGTAAAGGCGCAACTGCTATTGAAGCATGCATAAGATACGGACGAATATCTTCAACTGCTCCGGTTACATTGATACCTGGTAAATCTGCTAATGCTTGTACTGATTTACTTGGCCTGGTACCTACGATATAAAATGCAATATCTGGCATTTGGGCACGAACTATGGGAAAAACAGAATGCGCAAACCAAATTACCGCATCAATATTAGCCCAGTAGTCCATGGCTCCGGTAAATACCAGTACTTTTACTCCCGCTGGATAGGGGTTGATATACTCGCGTGCAGGAGAGAAAAAATCAGTATCGACACCATTATTGAAAAATGTCGTTTTATCCGCTGAATCAGGTGCAAGCTGCCTAAACAAATCAGCTTCTTTCTCCGAAACAAAAATTGCACTGTCAAATTCCCTTGCTACCCGTCTTTCATAGTTGAGCAGACACTCTGATTCTCTACGATAAATCCAGTTAAGCGGCCAAGATTTCGACAAAGCATATTGCCGCCATTTATCCGAATCAACATCGACAAAATCAATGATACGCCGACTGTGTGTTAAGTGCTCAACATATTGAGCCATTGCAGACGAAAAAATAACGATATTCTGCACAGCTTCACGCTGCAGTACCGCTTCTACCCACTGTTTCAGTTTAGTATTACGATAATAGGCCAATGTCAAGGGATTGTTGCTAGCCAGCGTAAACAGACTTTTTATACGGGCAGCCAATGGATTGAGTCCGATGATGCAGGTATCCTGACAATATTCTTTGATTGCATCGGCATAACGCCAATCTTCTTCATCGTCGATAAACGTACCCAAGTAAATACGATAACGACTACTTAAATGCCGCAATAAGTGAAAAGAACGTATCTTGTCTCCCTTATTGGGGGGGTAAGGAATTCTGTGCGTTAGATAAAGCAACCCCCGCATATTTTCTCAGCCCAGATTTTTCACGATATGCGGACCAACCGAATTAGCGAGAAATAATGGCAATTTTTGCCAGGTTTTGATAAACAGCCGATACTTTGGATTGAGTGGATTATGTTCAGGTATAGCTTTTGCCCGGTGAAGCTGATATTCGTAAAAGAGCGGTTGTGGCTCAAACCCCCAGTTCTTCTTAAAACTGTAGGAACCTGTATTACGTTTACTACGTCCGAAATCAAAAATTCTATAGCCTCGCTCGCAAGCGAGCCGCATCAGTTCCCAATACATGAAATCATTACTTGCTACATCACGTGCTGCATCGATCCCACCTCCATAATAAGGTAGTACCTCATCCCGAAAATAAAAACTCATGACAGCACTCATCACTTTCCCATCTTTTGTAACGATAAGCAATTCACAATCGTCCGCAAAAGTATCCTTAAGCAAACGGAAATATTTCCTAGAAAAAACGGGCGTACCCAAACGATGGACACTAACTGAATAAGCTAGAAAGAAACGCTCGATATCTTCATCCAGGCAGCTCTCCAATCCATATTTCATTCCCTTACGTACCATCGCGCGTTGCTTGCGAGGAATAGCAAGCATATTCTGCTCTATATCCGGGTCTATTGTTTTACGAAATGTAACGTACAGATCCTTGGTCGGCCAATCCTGGTGAAAAGGATGCATATGGCGATATTCCAGATAATCGACTTTAAGTTGTCTTGCCAATATCTGCGCCGCATGATCAAGCTTGATTCGTACACTATCAGATGTCGCTGCAATACCACCATATACACAGAATGGCAAAGCACTCAGGCTATGGCCAAATAACAGGCTATTGATTTCTGCCAGTGGCAACACCCCTTGTATACACCCGTTTTCTTCTACGTATAAAAACCAAGTCTTATGGCCAAACGCCTGTTCAATTACACGCTTCCAGCCAGCACGATGAAAAAAAGTCGCTTCTGGACAGGTTATAACAAATGCATCCCATGCTTCGAATTTGTTTGCCTGTAAGATGGAAATTTCCGGTAGTTCATCTGAAAACAAACCGGCCATGTCCTGCAAAGCAGGATCCATAATACTCATGCCATTTGCCTCAAAAAAATCTGATCCATACGCCCCCAGTTAAAATGCCTGGTCAGCGCATTGAGCCGTCCCTCCATACGATCCAGATTGAGATAATGGCGGAAGCGCGTTTTAAAACTAATCCCTGATTGTCGAGGTTGTTCAGGATCAATTTCCCAAGGATGAAAGTAAAAAATGACTGGCTGGCAATCAATCGTGTTCACTCTTTGTAAAAACCAGCGCGATACAATATAAGGCCAAAGACGAAAATACCCACCACCACCAGCAGGAAAATTACGACCAAACAGACGTACAGTAGTAACTGGCAATTCCAACAGCTTCCGAGAATCACTCGGGTAAAAAGCAAAGCGTGGCGCCCCCGGCATACCATAATGATCATGGGCTACAGGGTAAATACTGGAACTATATCGATAACCAGCTTCTTCCAGACAATCCAATGCCCAGAGGTTATTGCTGTTGATCGAAAAACTGGGGGCACGATAACCGTATACCGCCCGACCACCAATATCCTCCAACAATTTCTTGCTATGGATGATATCCTCATAAAACTGCTCACGGTTCAATTCTGTTACGCGATGATGTGCATAACCATGACTTGCTAACTCGTGACCATTTTCAACAATTCGCTTCACCATAGTCGGATAACGCTCTGCAATCCAACCCAAAGTAAAAAAGGAGGCTTTGATCCCGTTGTTATCAAGTAACATGAGAATCCGGTCAACATTGCGTTCTACCCGACACGGCAATTCGTCCCAAGATGATCTGGGAATATATGGAGCAAAAGCTGATACCTGAAAATAATCCTCTACATCTATAGTCAATGCGTTACGAATCATACTATTCATGGCTGATCACCCATTCTGTTCAGGCAAAGTAGCCACATCGAATTCTTTCTGTATATCAAGCATCACTTCATTTGCTTCCGCCTTACCCAATGTGGGTAACTCTTCCAGACATCCCATAATTAGTAAGCGATCGCAGAACATATTAATCCTACGGGGAATACCACTGGAAAAGTGGTGAATAACTTCAAAAATTTCATCCTGAAAAGATGGATTCCCCTTCCAGCCAGCTTTTTGCAATCGATGCTCGATATAAGCTCTTGTCTCGGCTATATCTAACGGACCTAGATGATAGGTAGCAATCACCCTTTGACGAAGTTGTTGCATTTGGCTACCCAGCAATGTTCTTCTAAATTCGGGTTGACCCAATAAAAAAGTCTGTAATAAGGGTCTATCATCACTCTGGAAATTTGATAGCATGCGTAATTCTTCAAGAGTTTGCGGTACAAGGTTTTGCGCTTCATCAACCACCAGCAGCGCTCGCTTACCTTCCCGATTACACTTGCACATGAATTGCTCGAGCTCAAGCAACAATGCTGCTTTGGGTAAATTCTCGTAAGGCAAACCAAAAGCAGCTGTCACCATCCTCAACGCGTCATCTGGATCAAGGCGGGTACTCACCAGTTGCGCAGCTACAATTCTCTCCCGCTCAAGCTTCTGAAAGAGGTAACGCATCAAAGTTGTTTTACCGGCACCCACCTCACCCGTAATAATGATAAAACCATCTTCCTGCGATAGGCCATACTCAAGATAAGCAGCTGCCCGCTTATGCCCTTTACTAGCAAAAAAGAAATTTGGGTCGGGCTTCAACTGAAACGGTTTCTCGGTAAGACCATAATAGGAAAGATACATAAGCGTTAACTTTTCTAGAAATTCATGTTCAGGGAAACAGTCACGGCATTTGCATTAAAGTCACCATTACTACGATTGGATTCGCGTCGTTGATGACGATATGTAATCATTCCATGAGTATTAGGGGTAAATTGCCTATTTAATCCCACCATTGCAATCATATTATTATCTTCCCGGTCAACTGCATCGAAATAGATCCTAGTGTACCCAAGATTAACATTAACACTGGTCCGAGGAGACAGTCGGTGATTCCACAGCATATTTCCCCCTGTCTGGGTAGTATCCCGCATCAGCATTGCATTTTCTATGCCAACAAGGTCAGCATCTTCCTCATCTGGGCTGAAAGATTTTCTGGAAAAATTAAATGCACGGAATATCAACGAATTTTTTTTGCCATGTATGGTAAGGGATGCCTGTAAGCGCTTGAGTAAAAATAAACGGTTGGTCAGAAAATTATTTGGGTCGGATAAAGACAACGGAAGTCCCTGATTCAATAATGCTTCGCTATTCTGAATACCGGAAAGTAGCTGGTCTAACAACCCTGCATTCAAAATCGAACCACCCGATAAGGCTTGCTGAGCGAAAGTAGTAATGTCCTCGGCATAGCTCAAATTCCACATCGTCCGACGAGTACGATGATCAATTGATGCTGCATAAGTATTACCAAAAAATCTCTGCCCCCCTGAAGCATTAATATTGGTTCTTGCAGTGGGTGCCCAAGAAAAACCTACCGTCCAAAGATGACTAGATGGATTACCCCGCACTGAGACAAAACTGTTTCGCTCATAACCACCTGTACCAATCAAACTAAATCGCGATGTCAGGATGTATCTAAGCGTGCCTGTAACCCGCTCCATTTCGATCGATCCAAGACTAGCTCCAGATCGCTCTCGATCTATCTCCGTACGACTGTAATTCACTCCCCATCCAAGTGTTCTGAAAGCTGAACCACTATTCAGAGAGAAAATTACTGCATCAGAAACATTATTGAAAAACCTACGCGCGTTTGAACTGACTTCACCATGAACATAACGGAGCTCACCAGAAGCAAGATTCTTAAAACGATGACGTGCATAGGGGCTGATACTCCAACTGCGAATATCCCTGATATTGCCCGTTAAGTTAGCGTTATCAAGCGCTTGTGGTCCAAATGGAAAAGCATTCTGCTGGGAAATAATTGCATGCCCATCTACAAAAAAATGGTCTTTTATAAGCTCAGTCGTGGCACCAGCATTTAACTGATGCCTTACAAGAACACGTTCGTTTCTTACAAAAAAGAGATTGTTCAGTGTGTAATCAATATTTGTATTAAAACGGCGGCCATTACCTGTTATCCTCACTCCCGGATCAACCTGCGTAATAAATTCACTTCCCTTACGACCGCTTAGCCCACCTAATCCACCAAGCCCACCTAATCCACCTAATCTTACGTTATCGGTGTAGGTTTCGCTTATCGTTAACCGCGGCTGAATATTCCATTCAGCCGCTCTTGTCTGAGAAGTCCAGCTATTCAGTCCTGCAATACTAGTTATCCACAGGCATACCATCCAGCGAAGAGAGCCACCACCGCAGCTGAATGATTTCATTAATAATAATAACCGTAATATCCAGCGCTAGTATGTGCCCTAGCTTTGTTATAAATTAGATTGATCACATCACATGACTCGATCTGTTGCAAAGCTTCTTTCACAGTTTGTTGCGTCGTTCTCTCGGCTTCGACCACCAACACAATTTGCCCCATCTGCCCCGCAAGTACACGCGCCTCACTAGTCAACAGTAATGGAGGTGAGTCGAATATAACTATGCGGTCATGATAACGTTGTGCAAGTTCTGCCAGAATGGCACGCATACTCTGGCTGGCTAACAATTCGGTAGCATGGGTATGACGTGTTCCAGCAGGAATCAACGTAAGCTTTTCCACATTGGTTTTCATCAAAACATCAGATATGCCCAGCTGCGGATCAAGGATAACATCTAATAACCCCGGTTCTTCCAAACTGAAACCAAGGGTTTTAGGTATCGAAGGACGTGCTACATCTGCATCGACCAGTAACACCCTGTGATCCATCTCCATCGCTATACTCATAGCCAGATTAATCGAGCAGAAGCTTTTTCCTTCGCCAGCTAAAGAGCTGGTAACCATCACCAAGTTACCGTTCTTTATCCCACTATTTGGGTTGAATGCATTGGAAAGTAATGGCCGTTTTATTAGACGGAACTGCTCAGCAATCTGAGATTTGGTATGAATGAGGGTTACGATACCTTTATGATGCAGATTCTCTAAATCAATTTCTATTTTTTTTGTAGCACGCGTTCTACTATCCGCATTAATTGCTTGGTTATCGCTAGCAGTTATATTTTCATTCCCTGGGTCCGATTTACTAAAGGAAGGAGATAACAAATCCTTCTCCAGATGCGAGGTTCGTACTACCGTACCTGGCATATAATGGCTTGCATTATTCTTCGTAAGCTTATCCGCAGCTCTTTCTATGAGACTCATGCCTCCTCCATCATCTTCTGTCTTACGTTTTAATCACTTGTCTACTACTAGCAAAGCCTTTAAGGAATGATATTGCTGCAGTGGCTCCACAACGAAACAGGATCATATCGGGACTATAACCGGCAACTTCATGTAGACCATCAATATCGCATAGCATGCTACCAACATCAGCAAAGAAATACCAAATGCATAAAGGCGCCTCTTTTGCTTCATCTTTTCCTGTTCTGTCCACACCATTGGTACTGTTCCCAAGATTGGTAAACCAGTCAATTCACGTAAACTGCCCTGACTGTGGAAAGTCGGTCGAATCTGGCTAATAATAAAGGCAAACCCTATCCCACCAATCAGGGCTCCCAGGAAAACAAATGTAAACAACCTCTTACGATCTGGACCAGAAGGTGTTTCTGGAACTGTAGGCGGATCAATGATCCTAAAAGACATTAGCCCTGTAGTAGAAGTCAACTCACCGGAAATTTCAGCAGACGCTCTGCGCTCCAATAATTTTTCGTAGTTGGCTTTATTCACATTGTAATCACGATTGAGCTGTTGCATTTCCACCTCAACTGCAGGAACCATTGCACTCATTGACTTAAGTCGCTCAAAACGGGCCTCATACTCGGCCACACGTGCTTTCATAGAGGCTACTAACGCTTCAGACTCAGCTAATGCGATATTCAACTGCTGCATCATGGGATCATAATTTCTACCCTGCATACCAGTCGTACCCATCAGTTTAGCTTCTTCAACCTTACGTTCTTCCAACTGGGCAATCAATCGTTTGGTTGCTATCACGTCCGGGTGCTGATCAGTAAAATTCAGCATCATATTATCCAGATTTGTATTCAACGCTTGGATGCGTGCATCGATTTCCGGATTGACGATACTTTGCGGCGAAATCTCGCTTACTTCCAGCAATAATATTGGTTCGTCACCTACTATTTGTTTCCTGACAGCATCACGTGCCTGTTCGGCTTCTATGAGTGAAAGCCTCGCCTTCTCTAGCTCTTCCATAGAAGACACTAGCTGAGTGTAATAATCCCCTTGACCGGGTAGGAGACCAATATTCTTTTGCTTGAAAGCAGTCAATGCAGCCTCAGCAGCAATCAGCTTTTCTTCATACGCAGCAATTTGCTGATCGATAAAACGCAATGCAGAAGTAGAATCTTGTTTTTTACCTTCCAGCCCCCCTTCAACAAAAATAGTCAGTAATGACTGAACGATATCCTTGGCCAATGCAGGATCTTTATCATCGTACGAAATTGTGAAGATATTATCCTTTCCCGTCGATGCAAGTTTGATATCCTTCATCAATGAAGTTATCAGCTTCTCCCTCGCACTGTCATCTGTAATCTTGACATCCAGATCTACCATGCGGATAATCCTTTCGACATTTGGCCGACTGATAAGTGTACGGCTCATAATAACGACTTGCTGTTCAGGATTAGCCGATACTGTCATCCCGGCCATTAAGGGCCGCAGAATACTTTGCGTATCGACATAGATTCGTGCGGAAGCCTGATAATTATCAGGCATCTGGTAAACAAAAAACCACCCCAGGATTGCAATGATCCACGCGACTACCACAGAAACCCAACGGTATTTCCAGATACCCTTAACGTAAACCAGCAATTGAGCAATCAACTCATCCATATTAGATTACCCTGTCTCTTATCACAGCCTTAACCTCAGATTGACTTAAACTAAAAGTAGCTTTCCGGAATAACCAGCACATCCCCCTGATACATGGGCACATCAGCGGAAATATCGCCATCTCGGAGTAAGTCATCCAATCTGACACGAAACTGCTGCTGGCTACCGTCTACGTTTCGAATGACTCTTGCTCTATTTCCAGCTGCAAAATCAGTCAACCCGCCTACGGCGATCATAACATCCATTAATGACATGTTTTCCCGATAAGGCAACGCCTGCGGTTCTGCAGCTTCGCCAATAACCCTAATTTGTTCACTGAACGGCCCTACAAATCCCGTTACTACAACCGTTACAACTGGCTGCTGCAAATATTTCGCCAAGGTTTCTTCAATATCACGTGCTAACTCAGTAGAAGTTTTCCCACTTGCTGGCAAATCCTCTACTAAAGGTGTCGTAATTTTCCCGTCTGGGCGAACCGGCACACTCATAGATATCTCAGGATTACGCCAAACGATAATATTCAATGTATCACCTGGCCCAATCAAATAATCATGTGGAATCTGTTCTCCTTGGGTAGTAAGTAATGGATAAGTCTTGCAACTACTCAGTACAAACAGACAAAAAATAACTAACGAATTAGCCCACCAAGTTCCGGTCGAAATACTCACATGAAACCCTCAAATATGAAAACAGCCAAAATGATCCGCCTACATCCTCTAAAATATTAAGGCAATAAACATATGCTCAAAATGTGTAATTTAAGCACTAGTCCATCCGTATTTACGTATTTAGTATCTAATTAATTTAAGAAAGCTGGGGTCTAGAACAAGACACCCGAAAAGCTCCATCTACCTGCTTACCGTTAAAGTAGCCTACCACTTTTTCAAGAATATAATGTGACTAATATCACTTATTTTTGTCAAAATACAACATCTCACTTTTTACGGAAAATTAATGTATTTTTTTGTATCCCCTGCTTGAAAAAAACTCACATTCCCCCAATGTACAGAAACAATACGGCAAAGAGGAAGAAAACTGTAGCATTACTTGTCGGCACTATGGTCAATAAGTAAATATATACAACATAATATTGAACTAAAAGGAGCACTAACTACTTAATCTGGGAAATAATAAAGAAGTTCCAAAGGAGGTAATGTGGCTATCACACTGAATCATACAATCATACCGTCCTACGATAATCTCACCTCGGCAAATTTCTATTGCCAGTTATTCGGCTTCGAGTACTTAGGAGAATTTTCACACTTTATTGTAGTGCGGGTAAATGATACGCTGTGCTTAGATTTTGACAATAGCGACAGATTTGAATCTCATCACTATGCGTTTAAAGTAAGTGAACAAGAGTTTGATGAAATCCTCCAACGCTTGCAGACAGCACATCTCAAGTATGGAAGCGGGCCCAGCGAAGCCGAGAATATGGAAATCAATCATAACTATGGAGGACGTGGCCTCTATTTCCGTGATCCTAATGGCCATCTTCTAGAAATATTAACCGCCGATTATAAAATGCCACCTCACTAATTTTTTATCACTAACCAGAATCAATCACGTTTCAATTTTAACTTCCTAAATTTTATTTTTTTCAGCACAGTTCTGATAAGAGAGAGAACTGGGTGACACAAACTCAACTTTGAGTATTTCTCCACCGATCTCTTCAGCCATTTGTCGAAATTCAACAACATGTATTTCTGTGGGAACGATAAAAACCTGACGAGCACCAGATTTATAATAAACTGTAATTTTCATACTACTCCTGATAGTGTCCATTACACATTTAGAAAGACAACAGACGATACATCCAGCAGGATCTTATCTATCCACTTCAATTGGGTAATTGCTTTAACGCGGACTCAAATCAACTGCCGCGTGGCATATAATTATGTTTTCCTCTTTTTATGCCTTAGCAGCAATTTCCATAATTTTAGAGTGTTCCAACCCATTCAAATTCAAGAGTAGCAAAACATTTATGGCTCAATACGTTCTGATCATGAATCGCGTAGGCAAAGTCGTTCCTCCGAAACGTACAATACTTAAAGATATTTCTCTGAGCTTTTTCCCAGGAGCAAAAATAGGTCTGCTCGGCCTAAATGGCTCAGGCAAATCTACGTTATTGAAAATAATGGCAGGAATAGATAAGGATTTTGAAGGGGAATGTATTCCAATGCCAGACCTTAAAATTGGCTACCTACCACAAGAGCCACAACTCGACGCCAGTTTAACCGTACGTGAAGCAGTCCAAGAAGGATTAGAAGAAGCATTCAGTGCACAACAGCAGCTGGAAGCCATCTACGCAGCCTATGCCGAACCAGATGCGGATTTCGACGCGCTTGCGGCCGAGCAATCACGCTTGGAAGCTATATTGATCGCACAAGAAGGAGATAACCTAACTCAACAAATGGAAGTTGCTGCTGACGCATTGCGCCTTCCGGAATGGGATGCGCTCATCCAGCATCTTTCAGGAGGAGAAAAGCGTCGTGTCGCTTTGTGCAGACTACTATTATCCAAACCAGACATGCTACTGCTAGATGAGCCCACCAATCACCTCGACGCAGAATCAGTCGAATGGCTTGAGCAGTTCCTTGCGCGCTTTCCTGGCACGGTTATTGCGGTTACACATGACCGTTATTTCCTAGACAATGCAGCAGAATGGATCCTGGAACTCGATCGAGGTCATGGTATCCCTTGGAAAGGGAATTACTCAAGTTGGCTGGAGCAAAAAGAAATTCGTCTGAAGCAAGAAGAAAGTGCAGAATCTGCTCGTCAAAAGTCACTTAGAAAAGAACTGGAATGGGTACGACAAAACCCTAAAGGCAGACAGGCAAAATCCAAAGCACGTCTTACTCGCTTTGAAGAACTCAATTCACAGGAATACCAGAAACGCAATGAAACCCAGGAAATTTTTATTCCCGTCGCGGATAGATTGGGCAATGAAGTAATAGAATTCATCAATGTTTCCAAAGGATTTGGAGATCGCCTGCTAATCGACAACCTGAGTTTCAAAATACCACCAGGTGCCATTGTTGGAATCATTGGCCCTAATGGTGCTGGGAAATCTACTTTGTTCCGCATGATCATCGGCCAGGAACAACCCGATTCAGGTGAAATCAGAACGGGTGGAACTGTAAAAATCGCTTATGTAGATCAATCACGTGAAGCATTATCCGATAACCGGACTGTCTTCCAGGCGATTTCAGACGGCAACGATATACTCACTGTCGGCAAATACGAAATCCCGGCCCGAGCCTACCTCGGTCGTTTTAATTTCAAAGGCCCAGATCAGCAAAAAATTGTCGGAACACTCTCCGGTGGTGAGCGAGGCCGTCTACATCTCGCCAAGACACTGATATCAGGTGGTAACGTCCTACTACTGGACGAACCTTCCAATGATCTGGACGTCGAGACTTTACGAGCACTGGAAAATGCATTATTGGAGTTTGCCGGATCCGTTCTGGTTATTTCACATGACCGCTGGTTCCTAGATCGTATCGCAACGCATATTCTAGCCTTTGAGGGAAATTCACAAATTTCTTTCTTTACAGGTAATTACCAAGAATATGAAGCAGACAAGCGCCAGCGCCTCGGCGAAGAAGGCGCGAAACCCAGACGTATCCGTTACAAACCCATCATCCGATAACGGAAGAAACACACGTTTAAGGTTCCTATAAAAATTCAACATCCTGAATTGATTGCTGTATACTTGCCCCGCTGTTGTTAAGCAGCATTTTTTAAGTTTCATCGTTCCTGACCCTCTCAGACTCCTCTATTTCTTCTCGAGATTGCGCAGTACTTCTGGTTAGCAGCGATGTTATAGCTAAGCTAGCAGTACTTGCAATATACCAATGACGGTATCTATCGTTCCTGCTCGCATGTTTATTGTTTTCGTTTATCAGGAAAATTAACGTGTCATTTGAAAATCTGAATTTACACCCCGCTATTATCAAAGCCGTTTTGGCTGCAGGTTATACTTCTCCCACACCGATCCAGCAACAAGCCATCCCTGCATTGATCGCAAACCATGACATCATGGCAAGCGCGCAGACCGGTACTGGTAAAACGGCAGCCTTTATGCTGCCGGCACTACATCGGCTTGCCATCCCCGCTAAAACACGTAGCCGTGGTCCGCGTATTTTAGTATTGACGCCTACACGCGAATTGGCTTTGCAAGTTTCTGACGCAGCCAGTAAATATGGAAAATTCCTGCCGCGTGTCAATGTAGTAAGTATCCTGGGCGGAATGCCCTATCCCCTGCAAAACAGGCTGCTGTCGCAAACGATAGATATTCTGGTAGCCACGCCAGGGCGTCTGATCGATCATATCCAGCGTAAACGTATAGATTTTTCGCGTTTGGAAATGTTAGTACTGGATGAAGCAGATCGCATGCTTGATATGGGCTTTATTCAGGACGTCGAGCACATTGCCTCCTCAACTCCGGCAGAGCGACAAACTGTGCTGTTTTCTGCAACGATGCATGATACTGCAATCGAAAAAATCGCAGCACGTTTATTGAAAGCACCTCAACGCATTCAAATCGCTTCTCCGCGCGCCAAGCTTGATAACATTGAACAGCGCTTACACTACGTTGATGATGTCACACACAAGAATAAATTATTGGATCATCTGTTACGTGACACCACTGTAAAACAAGCGATCGTGTTTACCGCAACAAAACGTGACGCTGATTCCTTGGCAGATAACCTTTCCGCGCAAGGACACAAAGCTGCTGCCATGCATGGAGACATGACCCAACGCGAGCGTACCCGTACCTTAACCAGCTTACGTCAAGGTCGACTCAAAATACTGGTTGCCACAGACGTAGCTGCACGTGGGATCGACATTGCTGACATTACCCACGTCATCAATTTTGACTTACCAAAATTTGCGGAAGATTACGTACATCGCATCGGACGGACAGGCCGTGCTGGCGCTTCTGGTATTGCAGTTTCCTTTGCATCAGGAAAAGACAACGTCCACCTCCGCAGGATCGAACGATTTACCGGTAACCGCATCGAGTCTCACGTCGTTCCTGGCATGGAACCCCGCACTAAACCGAGATTAAACCAGAATAATAGTACATCCAGGAAATCAACGCCTGCCGCGCATAAAGACAAGCGTGCATGGCTTGGCAATACTGTCCCACCTAACACCTCTAGTTACAAAGGAAACGGACCGACAGAATTTGGTCTACCCTCCTACAGACGCGACAACCAGAAGCGCTCATTCAGAAATGACCGCTCCTCCTACTCAGGTAATAATTACGCTCGGGCGAAGTAATCTGATTCTTTCCGGGTATCAATCGTAAAGTTGATGCCCGGAATAAGCAGACTCATTTTGTAGCCTGCGCCGCTTCAACATACGCAATAACCAATAGACTGCTACCCCCGCTAAGAGATGTTTAAGCGTATGACCACTCATAATTTCACCAAACTGATAAATAGATCCATCCAGCATTTCTGCAAACTTAGCTAGGGTATACCATCCCAGGACACCATAAATATCCGTTCCCCGACTATATCGGGATGGAAAAAATATCACTAGCAAAGCAATAAGCAGTAATGCACCGAATTGGACGACAATATAAAAATTCAGATTCCCAGCACCTTGCTGTTCACTCCAGATCCAATACACTACGCTTGCTGCGCCGAGCAACACTGCTACACTCAATATAAGGTTTACCTGCTTGACAGGAACACGTTCGATCCAGACTGCAACCAGCAATGCCATCACACCTGTTGCAATGGGTAACCGATCCCAAAACAAAGTACTGCTATCCGGTGCCCAGTGATAATAAGCAGATCCAAAAAATACCAGAATCATGCTTATAAAAACAGCCAGATACGGACGATGCTCGAATGGCATATGACCATCAACGTCCCGTAATACCCGTCTCTTCTCCTTATATAAGAAAATAACCCCGGCTATCCCAACCAATATAAAAGGAAAATTAGATACCACATTCAAGAAATTAGGAATACCCAAAAACGTACGCTGATCTGCAAATTCATGAAATACCTGAGACTGTGAAACAGGCGGACTGAACAATGCAATCATAACCAATATGATCACCAAGGCCAGTAACAAAAACTCTGATAAACGCATCGGGCAGATAAAGCAAAAATTAATTATTCCTGAGCTTTATAACTGAATAAAGCTATACTCCGTCGACATGTATCAATATGGCATAAAAGCTGTACAACTCATCAGATTATCGTTAGGAAATGATCGAATGATCAAAAATGCTGCAAATAACCGACTGCCTCTTCGACCCGTTCCACACCAATAATCTCAAGCCCCTTGATAGGCTGTTTCGACTGGTTTGCTTTTGGAACGATCGCCCGGGTAAATCCCAGTTTAGCAGCTTCTTTCATTCGCTCATAACCGCGTTGCACCGGGCGCACTTCTCCAGCCAGTCCGACTTCTCCAAATACTACCATTTTCTCTGGCAATGCCCGATTTCTTAAGGAGGAAACTATCGCCAACACTACAGCCAAATCTGCGCCCGGTTCAGTAATTCTAACGCCGCCAACAGCATTAATAAAAATATCCTGACTGAAACAGGGAATACCGGCATGACGATGCAACACCGCCAATAACATGGCCAGCCGATTCTGTTCCAAACCAACACTCAATCGCCGTGGATTCGGTGCATGTGCCTCATCTACCAAAGCCTGAACTTCTACCAGCAAGGGGCGTGTCCCCTCTTGTGTTACCATCACACAGGTACCAGATACCTGCCCACCATGATGAGAAAGAAATAAAGCAGAAGGATTGCCTACTTCCCGCAATCCTTTTTCAGTCATGGCAAACACGCCCAGCTCATTGACTGCACCGAAGCGATTCTTAAAAGCACGAACCAAACGAAAGGTTGAATGCGTATCTCCCTCGAAGTAAAGTACGGTATCAACCATGTGTTCCAGTACGCGTGGTCCGGCCAATGCGCCCTCCTTAGTGACATGGCCAACCAGAATGACGCTGGTCCCACTGGACTTAGCGAACCGTGTCAGACGAGCAGCACATTCCCGTACCTGAGCAACTGAGCCAGGTGCAGACTGCAAAGCTTCAGTATAAATCGTCTGAATCGAATCGATCACAACAACATGTGGACGGTATTCAGCCAATACCGAATGTATGACTTCCAACTGAATTTCAGCCAATAAGTTAACCGTCGTCACGTTCAGCGCCAGTCGCTTTGCCCGTAATGCGACCTGTTGTGCTGACTCTTCTCCACTTACGTATAACACTCGCTGGCCTACTGATATCTGAGACAAAGCTTGCAACAGCAGAGTCGACTTACCAATGCCGGGATCACCTCCCAATAGTACGACACCTCCCTGTACTAGCCCGCCCCCCAACACTCGGTCAAATTCACCCATACCAGTCAACAGGCGCGGAGCATCTTTTGCTTCAACTTCACTTAGATTTAACACATGCCCCGATACCGAGTCCGGTATAAAACGCAAAGTATTTTTCTCAGCAATGGTTTCCGTCAATGTATTCCATTCACGACAATGCGGGCATTGGCCTTGCCACTTCAAAGTCTGACCACCGCAGGCATTGCAAACATACAGGGTTCTGGATTTAGTCATTCCTGATTTGATATCAGATCATCCTGATACACCTCAGCTTCACTCAGCATCTTACCCTGAGCATCTTTGGCAGAAACTAAAGGATCACCATCAATTGGCCACTTTATGTTCAACACAGGGTCATTCCACACGATACAGCGTTCATACTCAGGTGCCCAATAATTAGTCGTCTGATACAAAAACTCAGCAGATTCAGATAGTACAACAAAGCCATGGGCAAACCCTTCAGGAATCCAAAGCTGCTTTTTATTGTCTGCACTGAGAATTTCACCAACCCATTGGCCGAAAGTTGGAGATGTTCGACGAATATCCACCGCCACATCGAATACCTCTCCCACCACGACTCGCACTAACTTACCTTGTGGCTGCTTGATCTGGTAGTGTAACCCCCGTAATACCTTCCTAATCGAACAGGAATGATTGCTCTGCACAAAAGTCACGTTACGGTGAATTAATGTTTCTAATCGGTACTGGTTATAACTCTCAAAGAAAAAGCCACGCTCATCACTAAATACACATGGCTCTATTAAATAAACATCAGGAATTGATAACTGCACAGCTTTCATGATTCTCCTTGATCAATTTGCTCAGTAGCATAGCTATAAAAGGTTAAAAAACTGGTAAAATAAACCTGTTCTTGATACTTTCTTTATCTCACGGAGAGGTACCGAAGTGGCCATAACGGCGCTGACTCGAAATCAGATGGTCGGGTTCTCCTGACACGTGGGTTCGAATCCCACCCTCTCCGCCACGCATATCCCAAGCGTCATCCACAGATACCCAGAATACCTTTATAAATAAATAGCTTCAAGGTTTTTCTGGCAATCATTGTCAACCATAGAAAATGTGGGTAACAAATTAGGAATGAGGGTAACATTGCGGGTAACTCGAATTACCCACAAAAAGTTACCTACAAATTGAAGCTAACCGACTCTATTATCAAAGCTGCCAAGCCTAAAGAGAAACCTTATAAGCTATCTGATGGAGATGGTCTTGTGCTTCTGGTACAGCCCAATGGTTCCAAATGGTGGCGTTATCGATACCGCTATAACGGTAAGGAAAAGATGCTGTCCATCGGTACTTACCCACAAGTTACCCTCAAAGATGCCCGAAGTTTGCGGGTAACTGCCAGCAACTTATTGAAACAGGGTATTGACCCTTCACAGCATCGCCAGGAACAAAAATTGGCCATGGCACTGGCAGCTGAAAACAGCTTCGAGTCGGTAGCCCGTCTCTGGTGGAGCAACTGGAAAGCTGACAAAACAGAACGTCATGCGCATTACGTCATCCGAAGACTGGAAACAGACATCTTCCCGCTGATCGGGAGTAAGTCTATTACGGAGATTACTGTGCTCAACCTCATCATGGCAGTCAAGAAAATTGAATCACGGGGAGCCCTGGATATTGCTAAACGAGCATTGAGCACCTGCGGGCAGGTATTCCGCTATGCCGTGGCCCATGGTCTGGCAGAACGTAATCCCGCTTCTGACATAAAACCTTCTGATGTGCTCAAGTCAGCGAAGAAGACCAACTATGCCAGGCTGGACCAGAAAGAGCTGCCCGAGCTGCTCAGAAAGATTGAAGCCTATGACGGATATCCGCTTACAAAGCTGGCTTTGCAGTTGATGGTACTAACCTTCGTTCGTACCAGTGAATTGATTGGTGCATGCTGGGAGGAAATAGAGCTCGATTCAAAATTATGGTATATACCGGCCGAACGGATGAAAATGCGCTCACCTCACATTGTGCCGTTATCGAGCCAGGCAATAGCCGTAATCGAAAAGATAAGTAATTTGTCCAGCCATTCACCCTTGCTTTTCCCGAGCGAACGCAGCGCCAGCAAACCAATGAGCAATAACACCATCCTGTTTGCCTTGTATCGCATGGGCTATCACTCACGCATGACCGGTCACGGGTTCAGAGGCATCGCCTCCACCATACTTCACGAACAGGGTTATCCACATGAACATATCGAGCTGCAGCTTGCACATAGTCCACGGGATGAAATATCAGCTTCATACAACCATGCCCTTTATCTGGAACCACGCAGGCAAATGATGCAGGACTGGGCGGATTATTTGGACAGTTTAGGATTGGATGATTTGCAAACAATAGCAAAAGGTGGGACAAAGGCCGCAAAGTGATTTTTTATCAACGCGAGTACGCGATTGGGAGGCGCCTTTAACCAGGCCCCTCCACTCAATACTGGCCTCGCTGCTTTCGATCTTACTTAATCTTCATGCAGTTCGCGTAGTAGGTGGTGGTTGCGGGCCAGTCCGAGAAAATACCGAGGATACCGACCTGTCTGGCCAGCACATCCAGCACTTCATAGACATCACCATCATTGTTGACGGCCTGACTTACTGTCTGATAATAGAATCCACCACCACTAGCCAATGGCCCTGAACGCTCCAGCGTCCAGGTAATAATGTCCAACCCGGCCTTTTTGGCGGCTTTCGCATAAACAGACGGGACGATCCGGTTATTTTTATCAGTTGCCAGCAGTATTGGTATCGGCGGCGCAATAATCTTGACACCCTGCGCCACGAGTTCTTCCATGCTGGGTTTCCAGGTGGCCGGATTGGTATGATCGAATTCTGCCGTTTCATAACGGCCATCCAGATAAACAGCCTGTTTTCCGAAAGCAGGCTCATTCTGAATCCAGTAAAGAATGTCATCATAATTGAAAGACTGCGGATAGACATCTTTAGGCTTTACCCCTGCTTCCTTATATTCGTCTATCATCTTCTGAGCATAATCCTGTTGACTGAAGTGCCCCTGAAATGGCATGGTCACACTGGCTTCCTTGAGTTCGGGCGTCATTTTTGCTCCCAACTGTTTAAACAACTCGATACTCTCTTTGTGGGTCATCAGTGTTCCCCTGCTGGCGTAAAGATCTGTACGCCAGCTGGCGGTACCACCCAGATATTCTTCCACTGTGGTTGCATTCGGATTGCTGGCGTCCATTTTGCCGGTCAGCATTCTGAATTCTGCCAGCGTAATGTCACTGGTACAGCATTGTGCCGAAGCTGGCTTGAGTACCTCTCCGGTAACCGGATCGATTTCAGCAGGTATGAACGGTACCGAACATTTTTCGGCAAGCTCGGGAATGGCAAGAATATTGGTCGTTGTATGAAGGTCGCATTGTGAGTGACGGCATACCAGCTCCATATCCTGCGTAAAAGTCACATCGCATTCGAGAATACCGGCACCCATACGTGCCGCTGCCACATAGGATTCCTTGGTATGCTCAGGAAATTGCAGCGGTGCACCGCGGTGGCCAATCGAAAAATCCGATTTTTTGAAAGGACCTTTTCTGCAGGACAGCAACTTATTTTTGAGATTGCCTTCGTCCATGTCATCGACCAGAAAGAAAGGCCGCGGACCCAGCTGTACCTTCAGTTTCCCTTTCTCCACCGATGGTACGGAAAATTTCTCGTGTGTATCGATTCGGCTATTCGTTGCGGCATACACAGTATTTACAACTGCCAGCAGCAACAGTATGCAAGCGGACAGAGCTGCTATCGTTCTTTGATTATTCATGAGTATTCCTCTTTACGGTTAAGACACATTTTTATCCTCAAACCTACGCAGCCGGGGAGTCTCTGAAAAAACGCTGGTGAAACAGCCAGCGCGGGTGATTTTCGAAGCTCCCTGGTGCACGCTTACATTACGCAGCATTGATGTCCTAACCATCTCAATTCCATTAAATTTTTTTGAAGCGATAGCTCACTGTAATAAATACTCCGGGTATCCACTTCAAAAATACTGACATGATATTTAACCCAAATAATCCGCATTGCAGAAAATGTCTGTTCGCATTTACAATGCGAACAATTCTCATTATTAAATTATTGCTATTACGACTGGCCCTTCATGTCTTCAGTCAAAACTCACTGCGAACAGGTAGAAATCCTTTACAGCGACCATCACCGGTGGCTGCGCGGCTGGTTATGCAAAAAGCTGGGGGGCAGCGAACAGGCAGCCGATCTCGTGCATGACACCTTTCTGCGTATCCTGAATTCAAAGAGGTACTGACAGGACTGGTGGAGCCGCGCGCCTATCTGACAACCACGGCAAAACGGTTGCTAATTGATCGTACCCGTCATCAGCAGGTCGAGCGCGCCTATCTGAATGAACTTGCGCTGATCGCCGAAACCGTGGAAGGTGCCCCGTCACTCGAAGCCATCCTGATTGCACTGGAAGCGCTGAAACAGCTCAGCGATGCACTGCAAGGTTTACCGGCAAATGCCAGCGAAGCTTTTCTACAGCATTATCTTCTCGATGAAACGCAGCCTGCCATCGCTGCCAGACTCGGTATTTCGGTACGCATGGTACAGAAGCATCTGGCACAGGCACTGCTGCACTGCCGCCGGGCGCTTGCGGGTTAAATGACAACCTGTTCATGCCGGAAAAACAATCTATCCCCGATGACATCGTCGAACAGGCAGCAGACTGGATCGTACAGCTTACCTCCAGTGATGCAGCCGAACGCGAACAGGCGCAATCCGGTTTCGAAGCCTGGAAAAAGCAGCATCCCCTACATGCTGAAGCAGCAGCCAGCCTGCAGCAGGTCATCGGCCGGGTCAATGAAGTCCGCGTCACAACCCATGGCAATCCTGAACCGGCACATGCTGCACTGAAAGCAGCATTGACCAAAGAAAGCCGTTCACGCCGCCGCATCAGAAAAACAATTGCCACGCTCGCCATTGCCTTTGCCCTTCTGCTGCCGGCCTGGCCACTGCTGCAGATTTATCCGCCAGCCTATCTGATGGCCGACTTGCGCACAACGGCCGGGCAATGGGAAACCCACAACCTGCCGGACGGAACCCGCATCACGCTCAACAGCATCAGTGCGGTGAATCTGCACTTCGACACCGAGCGCCGCATGCTAGAGCTGATCAAAGGCGAAATACTGATCGATGTCGCACAGGACGCCGACCGGCCCTTTCTGGTTGAAACAGAGGAAGGCAGCATTCAGGCACTCGGGACACGCTTCGTGGTGGATCGCCGTGAACAAACGACGATACTGACCATGCTCGAATCGAAAGTATCCGTACAAACTGCCAAGCAGCGAGCAGAACATAGCCAGGAGAGTACTCTCGTCCAGGCAGGTGAACGTATACATATCACCTCCCGGGGAGTAAGTCCTGCCGAAACTATCGACACACATACCGTTTCGGATACCTGGCAGTATCGTCATCTCGTCGTCCAGGATCGACCTTTGACCGAAGTGCTGGACGAGTTGAACCGTCACCGCCGCGGTCGTATCCTTTACGATCATGCGCAACTGCAGGGAATCAACATGGCAGTCGTCCTGCCGCTGAACGATACCGACCGCGCCTTGCAGTTGCTGGTCGACAGTCTGCCTGCCATCCGTGTGCGCACACTCACCCCTTATCTGGTGCTGGTCGATCTGATACCTGCACCTGAGTAAGAATTTTCAAAAACCGGTTCGTGTTTTTACGTCTCATCCGTCAAGGTTACCGGAAGCGACAAATACGGACCACATCAACTGGTACATAGCCCGCAAAGAAGGTTGCATACCGGCATTCCCTTGTTTTCGCTTTCGCTCATTACCGCCTGTGTTACTGCCTGTGCGAAATGAAATACACAAAATACGAAACGTTAATAAGGGATTCTTCAACCATGCAAACCTGGGGTTCCATTACAGTCTGCCGCGCTATACTCGGCATCACCATCAATTCCATATTCGCTGCAGCAACCATCGCAGCCGATCACCATTCTGCTCAGGCACAAACCAGCAACGCCATCATTCATTATGACATTCCGACCGGTTCACTGATTGATGCTCTCAGTCACTTCGCCCGGCAATCCGGTGTGGCAATATCGATAAAAGCCGACCAGATCAAAGATCTGCAGACATCCGGCCTGACAGGCAGCTATAGCATCGAAACAGGATTTGCTACCCTTCTAGCAGGCAGCGGCTATCAGATTCGGAAAACCGATGCCGGCTACGTCTTGCGGCGGGCACCCGTCGCAACCGGACAGACACTGCCCATGATGACAGTCACTGCCAACCGCGAATCATCTGACGATCTGATGCCTGAATATCCGGGCGGCCAGGTCGCAACGGGTGGCCAAGTCGGTATTCTCGGCAACCGCGACATCATGGATACCCCGTTCACGCAGATAAACTACACATCAAAGCTCATTCAAGACCAGCAGGCGCGGTTTATTGGCGATGTTCTCAGAAACGATCCCTCAGTACAATTTATCCAGTCAATGGCTTCAGGGTTTACTCAGTTCGCGATTCGCGGGTTCCAGGTCGGCCAAGGTGATACGTTGTTCAATGGGTTGGCGATCGCGCCAACTGTCAATGGGACAATGATGACGGAATCCATCGAGCAGGTCGAAGTGCTCAGAGGGCCGAACGCTTTACTCAATGGTGCCACTCCAGAGGGAAGTATCGGAGGTATGGTGAACCTCGTGCCGAAACGCGCCGGTGATGAAGCGCTAACCCAGCTCACAGCCCAATATATGTCTGATACGCAGGTTGGCGGGCATGTGGATATCGGCCGGCGCTTTGGTTCGCACAAGCAGTTTGGCATTCGTATCAATGGCGTCTATCGAACCGGCGATCTGCCCATCGATCATTCGTCGCGGGAATCAGCCTTGGCGACAATAGGACTCGATTACCGGGGCGATATCGTCCGGCTTTCTGCCGATTTCGGTTATCAGGAACAAGACCTACATGGCTCCCGGCGGCAATTTACTGTGGCGTCAGGAGTGACTGCTCTGCCAGAGCCTCCCCACACCCGTACGAATGCGAACCAGCCTTGGGAGCTCAATCATACTCGGGCACTGTTCGGGACCCTGCGCGGCGAGATCGATGTGACCAGACATATCACCGCATTTGCCGACTTTGGTATCACACACGATCGTCGGCAGAGCATTCTCTTGAGTCGCCAGATCACCAATTCTCAAGGCACGTTGGCCCCAGGAAGTATAAGTTTACTCGCATTTGACATTCACACCGTGACGTTCAACACCGGACTGCGCGGAGCATTCGACACCGGCCCTATCCATCATCGGGCAGTCGCGGCCTATACCCTATACTCAAGAGAAAACCCACGATCACTTGTGACTTCTCCGCTTCCTGCCTCGAATATTTATAACCCTGTCTTCGCACCGGCACCATCCTCATCGTTGTTACCGGGGTACGGTGACGTACGGCCTTTTAACGAAACCGATCTCTCCAGTGTCATGATAGGCGATACTCTCTCAGTGCTTGACGATCGTGTGCAACTGACCGGCGGCATCCGCTTTCAACAGATTAAGACCACCACCTTCGATCTCACGACGGGCGCCCCAACTAACCAGTACGACAAAAATGCTCCCACCCCTATGGTGGGACTCATCGTCAAACCCTGGCAACATGTATCGCTCTATGGAAATTATATCGAAGGGCTTCAACAAGGCCCCACGGCACCCGCAACCGCTGCCAATGCCGGCGAAGTCTTCGCCCCCTTTATCTCCAAGGGATATGAAGCTGGGGTGAAAGTGGATTTCGGCCACGTTGTCACTACCCTGGCAGCCTTTCAAATGACACAGCCAAGTGCCTTCATCAATCCTGCCACGAACGTGTTCGGCGTCAATGGTGAACAGCGTCATCGTGGATTGGAGCTCAGCGTGTTCGGCGAAGTGATCGAAGGTCTCCGCCTTCTCGGCGGAATGAGCTATATCGACACCGAGTTGACCAGGACACAAGGTGGCGTCAATCAAGGCAACAAAGTGACAATTCTCCCATTCCAGTTCACGCTCTATGGCGAATGGGATGTGCCATTCTTGAAGGGGTTTACCATCACCAGCCGCGTAGCACACGCGACTTCACAATACCAAGACCAAGCCAATACTCGAAAAATTCCAGAATGGACTCAATGGGATCTTGGTGCCCAGTACCGGTTTAAACGGATGAATAGCAAGCTCATTACGATTCGCGCCAACATCGAGAATGTCCTCAATTCAAATGCCTGGTACGGGACTCAACTTGGTCAGCTCATCGTACGGGATCCTCGCACCTTCCTGCTCTCAGCCACGTTTGATTTTGATCTGTAAGGTCGGATATCTACAATGGTATCTAACAATGAAAACAGGATAGCAAATAGCTACTCTACCGCAGGTGCCACTGATTGCACTGCCTGCCGCCACTCGCTGTCGCGTTTGTCACATATATTTACCAATCTCGATAAAAACGGCAAAGAGGTTACGACCAACTAAAATTTATTCAACCTACCTTACGAAAAGTCAGGTTGTTGATCCAGCAAGATCTCATCAACGAATGACGTCCATCTGCGATCGGCAACACACCATGGTAGCGCAGCCTCGACGGCCCACCCTCAAATCCCATGGCATGTAAAATCCTTCTATATATCGACCTGACTTTTCGAATCTGCCTGGCTTCCCAACATTCAAATATCATGTCAGCGATAGGAGATATGACAACGCTCAGAAAGCCCGATACTTCCGGTTATTCACCGGATACCAACATGACCAGGAATGACGAGCATGATTCCGATGACCTCATAGAAGATGGTCAGAATAATCTTATGTTTGATGATTTGCATAAAAAATATTCTTTTTGCATGAAGCTAGAAACATTTCTGGAAAGATCACCCTCCAGCATCAACAGCTGAAAAAAGGATCCGGATCGACAAATCAGTTAGAGAGATGGAGGAGGACACTGATTTCGGCCCGGATCCCAGTGCTGAGTGAAACACCCTTACGTGGCAAGTACACACAGCGGCAATCGCCACCTTATTTATAAGTTAAGAATTTTTTTCCGCCCCCTCCGCAATTCAGGGGGCTTTGGGTCCGACTAGGCTTTTACGACATCATCCAGAATGGCTCTGCTTTGCTTGTTCCATTCCACATCCGCCAGGTTGGAGAAGCGCGCCATGATCTGAACAGCAAGCCCTCCCTGGAACAGAGCAGCCCAGGCCAGCACGACGAAGCCCCAGTGCAGCGGTGCGCTGAACAGTTCTTCCATGAACCAGAAAGCGTGTCCCCACTCGTTCAAGCCAACGTTTGGCAGACTCATTACCGGGCCGGCCACCACCATGATCAGCGGGAATGACCATCCTTTGTTATACAGCGGTAACCGGGTTCTCGCATAAATGATCATTGATATACCCATGATGATGTACAGCGGGAAAGAGCCATAAAACAGAGGGATATGGCTGGGTGTAAAGCTTGTATCCCGGATGATCACCTGATGCCATGAAGCATCTTGCTCGGTGAAAAAGCTCGATCCCCAGTAAACGGCAAATATATAAGTTCCCATCCACATGAGAAAATAGAAATAGCGCTTGATTTCCTGTTTGGGGGTCAGATTGGCGATCTGTTCTGCGGTATTGCGGGTCCGCCACAGATATCCCCAGACAAGAAGTGCTGTAGTAGGTAGGATTACCATGTGGGCACGCCACAGACCCATCCAGATCCGGTCAAATTCCGGCTCCATCGAGTCCATACCGTGTGAATAAGCGTAGATGCGCTGAAACCAAACCCAGAAAACTGCCACTCCCAATATGGGTAACAGGCCAAATTTATAGTATTTGGCATCAAACCATTCCGATACATCGTAAGTTACTTTATTGGCAGCCTGTTTTGCAGCTTTATCGACTAATATGTTTGTAGACATGAATAACTACTCCTTACAAGAATTCAAAAACCAGAAACTACCAGTCAGGTTTCTGGGCGAAATTTGATTTGGGGCAGTTCCGGATTGTTGAGAAAATTTCAATTAAGCGAACAAAATAAACGCACAACCCGGATTCACAATCTTTCATGGCAGTCACCTTTATATTTTATATGAATAAACTTACCTGTTTTTTTACAGGTAGTTATACGACTATGTAATTCCATATAAGTTCAATATTGAAGTATATGGCATATATACCATAGAAATTTATGCCTAAACTCCCAGTCAAATACTACCGATAAAGCCGGTGGCTTAAGACGTGAACGCTTCAAAGACGCCATCAAACCGTGAGCCCTCAGCATAGTCAGAAGCTTACCTCATTGAGTTATCTCACCTGATTTAGAAAACCATTGCAACCATCATTACAAATGATAACTATTATCATTATTATTTTTGTATTATATGATTTTCTCTTTCAGATAAAAGTAATCATGTATAAATTTTATTCATGGGAAATCCTGACAATACTGATCCTCGGTATTACCACTGCTTACGCTCAATCAGCATCTGACGACGATAACGATACTGCAAGCGGTAAAACATTCTTACCTGCGATTACCATCAGTACCAGTGCTGACGCTTCAGCAGAAGGACTGTCACCTCCTTATGCTGGCGGTCAGGTAGCTCGCGGGGGAAGAGCCGGTATTCTCGGTACAAATGACAATATGGATACACCGTTTTCGATTACCAGCTATACCAATGAATTGATTCAGGATCGGCAGGCACGCAGTGTGGGTGATGTATTGCAGAATGATCCCGGTGTACGGGTAGCCCGTGGTTTTGGTAATTTCCAGGAATCCTATTTCATCCGTGGGTTTATTCTGAGTTCCGATGATGTCGCATTTAATGGTCTTTTCAGTTTATTGCCACGCCAATATATTGCTACCGAGTTATTTGAACGGGTCGAAGTAATGCGTGGCGCCTCTGCTTTTCTGACTGGTGCCAATCCCGGTGGCGGTGGAATCGGCGGAGCGATCAATCTGCTACCCAAACGCGCGCCCAATGAACCGCTGACACGTTTGACCACGCATGTCGGCAGCGGCTGGCATCATAATGTAGGAGTGGACGTCGCGCGTCGCTTTGGACCGGATCAGAAGGCGGGTATCCGTTTCAATGGCGCCTATCGAGGCGGTGGTACTGCAGTTGACAAAGAAGGAGTACAGCTTGGTCTTGCTGCAGTAGGACTGGATTGGCGTGGTGACAAGCTTCGCCTGTCGGCAGACATCGGCTGGCAGGATAACCGTTTGAAGCGTACCCGTACCAACGTTACCCTCGGGCCAGATATTACCGCTTCACCCAGGCTGCCTGATCCGACCACCAACTTTGCACAGCCCTGGTCTTATTCGAGCGAGAGCGATATTTTCGGAACATTGCGCGGTGAATACGATATCAATGCTTACCTGACTGCATGGGCGGCCTATGGTCTGCGTCGCACCGACGAAAAAAATTCTCTGGCTAATTTCACGCTGGCCGACAGGGATACAGGGGATGGTTATGCTACCCGCTTTGACAATAGCCGCAAGGACAATGTCGATACCGGGGAAATCGGTATCAGAGGCAAATTCAGTACCGGGCCGATAGGCCATCGCGTAGTGATAGCAGGCTCATACTTCGAGAACGAAAGGAAAAATGCTTACGCCTGGGATTTTTTCAACCGGTTGGATACCAATATGTTTTCCCCGGTATCCTGGGAAAGGCCCGATTTCAGCAGCAGCGCTTTCGGGGGCAATGACCTGTCTTCCCCGGGGTTGACCGGGCGCACCCGTTTACTGAGCTTTGCCGTAGGGGATACAGTGTCGCTCCTAGAGGATATGATTCTCCTGACAATTGGATTCCGGCATCAGAACCTGCGAATAGAAAGCTATGCTTATGACACGAGAGAAAAGTCACCCACATACGATCGTAACCGGATAAGTCCCAGTGTAGGCGCTGTCTATAAGGTTAATAAGCAATTTTCGATCTATGGCAACTATATCGAGGGACTGAGCCAGGGTGACACCGCCCCGGGTACAGCGATCAACAGCGGCCAAATGCTTGCCCCCTACGTTTCCAAACAAAAAGAAATCGGGGTCAAGTACGACGGTGGCCGCATTGGTGCTACGGTTGCACTCTTTTCAACGACCAGACCACGTTCGATCATCAATGCAGAGAATATATTCACTTCATCCGGGCGAGACCGCCACAGAGGGGTGGAACTCGGCGTTTATGGGAAAGTGATACGCGGTCTCCGCCTTCTGGGTGGTGCTACCTGGCTGGATGCCAAACAACGATCTACCGGCGACGCGACTACTGACGGCCAGCGTGTAATCGGGGTACCGAGTTTCCAGGCCAGTATGGGAGCAGATTGGGATATTCCCGGTTTGCAGGGCGTGACTTTTGACAGCCGTGTCGTTCATACCGGCTCAAGTTACGCCAATGATGTCAATACGGTAAAAGTAGCAGGATGGACACGACTGGACCTGGGTCTGCGTTATCTCACCGAATTCAGGGGACATCTGATTACACTGCGAGGCCGCGTCGATAATGTTACAAACCGCAAACACTGGGCATCGGTAGGTGGCTATCCGGGACAAGGTTATCTGGTAGCCGGTATGCCGCGTACTTTCGTAGTCAGTGCCAGTATCGATTACTGATGCATCACTTTTAATGACGGATAGATTGCAGACTGCTTTATTGATCGAGTTATGGTATCAACCTGCCTTACGCAAAGTCAGGTTGATCCGATGGAAACCTGTCAACGGATGGCACCCTTCTTCAATCGGTAATACACCATGGTAGCGCAATCTCGCAGGGCCGCCCCATACCACTACATCACCGTGCATCAGTGGTATTCGCGTCGACTTATCTTCGCGGCGCAAGCCACCTAACAGGAAGATAGCCGGCACCCCCAATGAAATCGAAACGATGGGTGCTGTTAAATCGCGCTCATTTTTGTCCTGATGCAATGAAAGCCGCGATCCCGGTTCATATCGGTTGACGAGGCAAGCATCGGGTTTAAAATTTTCGTAGTCTGCATTGGCTGCAGCACGTTGTGCCAAGCTTAAAAATACGTCGGGCATACCCGGCCATGGCCTGCCACTTTCCGGATCGTTCTTAGCGTAACGATAACCGGTATTATCCGATACCCAGCCATAGTCACCACAATTTGTCATCGCAACTGACATCCGGAAACCGCCCGGTGTGATCATATGACGAAACGGGGCCATAGCTGTGACTTGATTTAATGCCTCAAAAATGGCCGCTTCATCAGGTAATGCAAAGCCGCGTAATACCCATATACCGAAACCCAGCTCCTCTCGCCGTCTCCGGGATAAAGTCATGTCTTCAAACAGGCTCAATGTCATCATGGATTCATGATATTCATCATTTGCGAGCTCGATCTTCAAAACCCTTAACCTTCCGAACATTGTATCTACACGGCTGATTCGGGTAGACCAAAAATCCTGTCGAAGCACCAATGAAAAACGAGCGCATAGAAGAAAAAGACGGTAAGTAACCCGATATCCGCAATCACTGCAACCCACAGTGAAATATCGAGCCAGTAAGCTATCAGGGGAACCGTGAATACCGCCAGCCCACCTTCAAATCCAATGGCATGTAAAATCCTTCTATATATCGACCTCCCTTTTCGAATCTGCCTGGCTTCCCAAAATTCGAATATTGTATTAAAGACGTAGTTCCAACTGACAGCGACAAGCGATATGACAACGCTCAGGAAACCTGATACTTCCAACGATTCATCGAATACGAACATGACGATTGGAATAACAAGAATAATTCCGATTATCTCGTAGAAAATAGCCTGAATAAGCTTACGTGTACTAGTCTGCACAAACTATGCCTTTATCTATATAAACCTTAAAGAGGTTCACATTAAAAAAGTATCAGAGCCTGAACCATACGGGATGGGACTAAATTTTACAGGAGTAATAGTATTGAGAAATTTCTCTGAGTGCCAAAAATATCCCGTCAAGAACGGGATACATTAGGATAAATTAGATAAGCACTTGAATTCTATGGGGTGGCTGATGGGACTCGAACCCACGACAACCGGAATCACAATCCGGGACTCTACCAACTGAGCTACAGCCACCATGGATTAGGACAACTCATTCTGATCTGCCCACCAACATTAAATAAGCAGATCCTGTTTCTTATTACGCTGGCGTGCCCGACAGGAATCGAACCTGTAACCCCCAGCTTAGAAGGCTGGTGCTCTATCCGGTTGAGCTACGGGCACTATGACTCAAACCGGGCCCTGGCCCGAATCAACGATCGAAATGGTCGGGGTGGAGAGATTTGAACTCCCGACATCCTGGTCCCAAACCAGGCGCGCTACCAGGCTACGCTACACCCCGGAAAAGTCGGCTACTATACCGATTAACTAGACACGCGTCAAATTTAGCTTATTCTCGCCTACCGATCAACAGATCATATTACAGAAATTCTTGTACAAACCACCTGCTCAGTCCACAGCCTTGTGGTTAACTTCAACCAACATTCCAACTGTCCGCGCTATCGCGCCAGCTACAAAATGCTCCGGTCGTAGTCTCGGAACTATCAGTGTAAATAGAACATAGCTTTCGCAAGTACGACAATTGCCAGCACATGGCAGAAAACGCTTAGGTGCAGTCGACGTGAGCGCTGCCCGCGCAACAGGCCGCGTCGCCGCCATACCATGGCTGTGGCAAAGTGTCCAAAGACACTGAGCGCCAGTATGATCTTGATGCTCAGCAGTAACCCGAAGCTGCTTGCCAGCGGTTGTGTTAAAACTGCACGATGCTGCCAGGCCAACCCGATGCCAGCAGCATATAATGTCAGGAATACCCAGGGCATGATGGCAACGGCACGATTACCGATGGCACGTTCTACTTCACGCATGAGTTCGTGTGGCAGATGTTTGCGCACACCTTCGAGCATCACCACTTCGAAAAATACCGTACCTACGAATGCAATCGCTGCCAGTAAGTGCAACACCAGTAACAGGCCGTAGCTCATACAGGTCTCACCGTTCAACGCCCATGTATTGAACTGCTGTCGGCAGAATAAGTTGATAAGAGACTTTCATTGGACATACATGGATCCTAGTCAGGAGTTAGCGTGACTGTACCGGGATATTCACCGGTTTGATGATCGGGTTTGACTGATCGATACGCGGCCGGATCAGCATTGGGAAAAAACGCCATAGGTAAAACGTAAAGGCTAATATCCAGGCCGTGGTCGAGATGTGCAACAGGATCAGTACGTGAGACGTCGGCAGCAATGCCACTAGTCGCAGTACAGCAGCTATAATGACCAGTACATAGGCGGTTACCATACTGCGGTCGGCACGTAGCGGCCTGCCTAAATGGCCCAGCGCAGTGCGTGTAACCATACCAATAATCAACACCGCAAAGCCTGCTACACCAATTACATGTACTGGCCACGCAGGGCGCAATATCCAGCCCATCAGATGTGCTGATGCAACCAATAGACCTGCACCGAGCGCAGCATAGCCAGCATAGAGGATCCATAGCAACGGTACATGCCGTACGGACCAGGGCTTCCAGGCCAGTAGCTGCCACAGAGCCAACCCACCAGCTATGGCTAGCGCAATAGCGGTAGCCGGCGTCCATCCTAGCAATAGAAATATGATGGCGAGAATACTCGCCACAAGCTGCCATTGACCACTACCAGTATGCATCGGGATTGTCAGGCCCGTTACCGCCCGCATGGCGAAGAACGGAATTACCCGCCGAGCAATCAGCAGTGCAATCACTGCCATACATAACAGGCCAACATGGAAGTATTCCATCAACCGGGCATAGTCACCCATCCAGGTAGCCCATAGAAATAAGCCGTCGGCCACACCCAGTCCCAATACAAGCAATGGTATGCCGTAGTTGCGTTGGCTGCGCGCACGATACACTGACCGACCCAGTGCCACGGCTGCCGTCCCGAAGAAGAGCAGTTCGCATACTGTTGCAATGCCAAAGGCCATTGGTCCTGGCACGAGGAAACCTACCCGCGCCACTACCCACAGTAATGTCAAGCCACCCAGGGCTGGTCCATGCAGCGGGTTGATGCCGGTCCAATTAGTAGCTGCTGTGAACAAAAATCCTACCGCAATAGTGGCAACAAAGCCCCATAACATTTCGTGCGCATGCCAAAACACACCGGCTAGCACACCTGCCAGCCATTGCGGTGTAAACACCCATAGTGCCACTGAAACGGCGGCCCAGAAACAACCTACCAGATACAATGGCCGAAAGCCCAGGCTCAGGAAAGCTGCCCATTGCGGTGCTGGCCAATGTATTGAACCTGACTCTTCAGTGCGCAGCAACTTAGCCATGGGCAAGTGTCGTGGGAACGATGTTAGGGTTGCGACTGATCTGATAGCCCATCCACAGGCTTTGCGCAATGCGCCCGGCTATTGCACAAGCCTGCTCAGACATGGCCTGATTGGATTGCTCAGAAGCAGTTTTACAGAACAGTTTGAGCCAACGTTGGAACAATTCAGCATTCAGATCTGGCAAAGCCACATGCTTGGGCATGGGAGTCCCGTTGAAACGGCCGGTGCCCCGCAGAATGGATGACCAGAAATCCACCAGTTTTGTCAAGTGGTGATCCCAATCATCAATATGGGTGTTGAAAATAGGGCCGAGTGCTTCGTCTTGCCGTACTCGAGCGTAGAAGGTATGGACCAGACGTGAAATTTCTTCTTCTGTGCACAGCATTGGATCGGGCATAAACACTTTTCCTCGTAAAGTTACTTATAAGATCTATTTCGAGTGTATCTTATGTTCAGGCACTTCAGCAAGCCAGGTTACTATTCATCTTTTAACCGCATTAAAAATCAGTAGCAACGAAAAGCAAGTCATCTTTCCTTCCACAGATAGAACCGATATCCTTATGCCCCTCGTTTTTTATAACTACCGGCCCAACAATCCCACCGGGTCGGCATGAGCGAAGGCAGCAAGCTCACTATCCATCGCGGTTTCCAGAGACTGATAAGCAATCAACTGCGGTTTCTAAGATAATCAGGCATATAGGAGGAATCTGACCGGTTACTTTTTTCAACTTGCGGCGTGGTCAGTCTGTATAGCCATCATCATTCTATAGACAGCAGGTACTTTAGCTTTTCCGGCTGCCTGGATTCTGATCGGAATTTTCGCGGTTGGTGGCTTTGTAATGATTTTGTGGCTAGCTGAGCATAGTCCGGGCCTGTTTATAGTCCACCCTTTACAACCGTTAACAGGCACCCCACAGTGTATCCACCAGAATATGGCGTTTACGGCTGTTGACTTGCTCATGATAATTCCTGTTCATTAGAAAATATCTTTGTACGTGTACTTGGTAATAGCGCTGGTATCGGCTTTACCAGTACGCAGTCTGATTGCAATTATTCGTGCAGCCCACGCAAATACCAGTCCGAGCACCAGCATCGCCAGATCGAATCCGGCGAATACCCAATCATGGGTCAGAAGGCTGTTGATCAGGTGGCGATCAGTAGTAAGTACATTGAGAAAAGGCAGTAATGCGAATGCAGCCGCTGCTATCAGGAATTGTTCTACCCAGGCACGCCCGACAGGACGAACGACTGCATACAGCAGCATGGCCGCCCAGGTGATGAACATCGTATGAACCTCCCAGTCGGCCCGTTCTTCGAAACCGACAGGAGTCAATCGATTGGATCACCGGGAAGATTAATTTCCATACTCTGCGCACGACCTTCACCCCAACGTGCATCCGCCTGGGCAAGCAGTTCAGTTAAAGGTGTTAAGGCTGCTGTTGTACCTGAACGCTCGGCCTGCACACTACGGCCCTGCAATTCATCAAAATAAATTCTCTGATTCTCCTCACCGCTACCGTAATACACGGAGATAACCAACGGCATCAAAGCAGTCACAAAGAAAATCAACCCGGAATAAGTGATCATCAGATGAAAAGGCAACGCCATGACACTCAGCACGTTATGCGCATCCAGCCATGATCGCTGGCCCTTGCCCGGACGAAAAGTAAAAAAATCAACGAAAATTTTCTTATGTACGATTATCCCTGTGACGATAACCACCAGCATGAACATCGTGCAAATACCGATGAGCCAATCGGTAAACCATGCAGGGAGATAATGCAACCGCCAGTACATCTGATAAAGCAGCTGGCCGCCACCGGTGGTACGCGCGTCAAGAGGCATGCCCATGGCCAGATCAAGCTGCTCATTCCCGTTAAGTGCGCTGGCACCCTCTTCCTGCTTGGGCAGCTGCCAGAAAATACGCAGCCATGGATTGTTGCGATCGCCTGGCAGCGTAATGAACCAGCGCTCAGCCTGTGGAGCCTGCTCCTGCAAGCGGGTCAGCGCAACAGCTAATACCTGCGGAGCAGGCACCCGTTGCGTGACCGGCGGTAATTCCGGGCGCATCCAGCGAGCGATTTCGGTATCGAAATAGCCTGCCGTACCGGTCAGAAACATGAAAAACAACACCCACCCGAGCACGAGCTCCGCCCAGGTATGCAACCAAGCCATGGACTGACGAAACCCCTCCTTCATGCCAGTCTCACCCACCAGACGATCAGATACGCCAGCACACTAAGAATAGCTACCGGCACCAGAATACCCACCCAGGCCCGTAAAACGGTACGGGCAGCAAAAGCCCAAAGAATCGTGCCCGTATAAATGGCAAAACTGAGCAGCGAAGCGGCCAGTACCGCATCGGCCCTCGCCACAGGCAATAATCCGGCCAATACAATGGATGACAAGGTCGCCAAGGCATACCCACCCCAAACAGCAGCCAATATCCGCTGGCAGATCGACAGAATTGGTCGTGTTGCATCATTACCCATTGCTAGAAATCAAAGGTTGCTGATACAAAAAATGTACGGGGATCACTCAGAATAAGCTGGCCAAAACTATCGGTATCCCAATAGTTTCTGCCGAGTGCGTTATTAAGGTTTGCACGCAGGGTTAAGAGCTTGCTGAAGTAGTAACGAGCACCAATATCCAATCTTGTCCAGGCAGGTGTTTTCTGGGTATTGGCCGGGTCTAAGTAAATAGAACTGTTGCGAATCACTCGGCCGTTCATGGTCAATCCTGGGATGAACGGGATATCTCATTCAGTGCCAATTACCAAACGTAGATCCGGAACGGAAATACCATTGTTACCTTGATTAACGCCACCCTGCGTCTTGGTTAGCTCGGAATCGATATAGGCCACACCACCCAATAGGCGTACACCTCTGGCAACTTCACCAAAAACATTAAAATCCACCCCACGGTGACGTTGCTCGCCATTAACACTGAAGATATTAGTTACAGGATCAATGATGCCACTAGGCTGAGCAACCTGATAAAACGCCAACGTAGTAGCAATACGGCCAAAATCCACTTTGGCGCCCACTTCATATTGCTTGGTCACAAAAGGTGAAAATACTTCTCCTGCATTGGCCGCAGTAAGTGGAGCAGTAGGGCCTTGCTGCAAGCCTTGGATATAATTTGCGTACAATGACACCCGCTGCCAGGGTTTGACTACCAGGCCAACCATCGGTGTCGCTTTATCTTTCTTATAATCGGAAGTCATAGCCCCGGTATTCGTATTGAAATTAGCAGCATCAATCTGCTGCCAACGCGTACCTAGAGTCAGTTGCACCCGCTCATCAAAAACTGATAGCGTATCAACCAAGGCAATACTAGATAATGTCAAATTTTGCATTTTCCTTGCATCACCTGGACCCGGTTGCAAGGAAGAATCTGGCTCCGGTCCGTATATCGGCTTATAGATATTGGATGCCGGGTAGGGAGAAGATAAAGCAGGCACATTGATTCGTCTCCACTCCCTGTCGGACAAGGTATAGGCCAATACTGCCTGGTGTTGCAAGACGCCAGTTGTAAAACGGCCTTGCAATCCTGCCTCCAATGTCCGTGAATACATTTTGTCGGCTGAAAAACCCACAGGATTAATACCACCACTCATATTACCTAGCGCATCGATAATGGTACGGTTGGTTCCTGTCGTACGCTGGTTACGCACGCTATCGCCGAAAGCGGTGTATACCGTCAGTTTATTATTCAGATCGTACTCACCGCGTAACGCACCATAATAGACCTGGGTATCGTTAAACTCATAAGGATCATAGAAGTTAGTGCGATTGTTCGGTGCCTTGGGTACTTCCAAGCCGGGTGCTACTCTGGCAAATCGGCGGGTGCCTTGAAAATCCTGATCTTGATAACCCAAATCTGTAGATAGACGCAAACGTCCACTTTGATAATCAAAACCCAATGTCGCTAAGGCAGATTCCTGCGAATGGTTGTCAATAGGAGTATCACCATTCCGGTATACACCATTGAGACGGACCCCGAATTGATTATCTGAACCAAAACGTCGGCCAACATCGATATGTCCGCTAAATTGAGTATTAGAAATATAGCTGGCAGTGAACTGGGTCAATGGTATATCAGCAGCCCGCTTGGGGATCATATTGATCGCCCCACCAATGCCGCCGTTCAACGCGACTCCGTTAAGCAGCGCATTCGGGCCCTTGAGTACTTCAATACGTTCGATGGACTCGGCCATCATTGAATTGAAGAAAGAGGGAGTAACCCCAGCCAAACCATTGAACAGCAAATCGGCATTGGTAACATTAAAACCTCGAATACTGAAGCTATCCAACCCTGTAGACCCAGATCCGGCCGCACGTGCTGTCGGATCATTGTTCAATGCATCAGCGATGAAACGCGCCTGCTGGTTCTGCATCAGCTCCGCTGTATAGCTGGTCCGGTTGAATGGTGTATCCATGAAATCCCGGTTACCGAGGATACCGAGCCGTCCACCACGCGCGACCTGTCCACCGGCATAGGGTTTGAGGATTCCTGAATCGGACTCGGCATCGGCAACCACCGTCATCGCAGGCAACATCAGGGCTTCATCACTAGACTGTGGTGGAGGAACAGAAGACTTTTTCAAAGTGTAAGTTCTATCGGCTGTTTCCATCGCTTCCAACCCGCTTCCCATGAGCAATATGCTCAATCCTTCTGCAATAGTGTAACTGCCTTGCAATCCCGGGCTGGTCTTGCCATCGGCCAGCTCTGCTGTACTGGAGAGAAAAATGCCCGCTTCTTCCGCAAACCGGTTCAGCGTGGCAGTCAGCGGACCGGGCGGGATGGCATAGGTCTTTGATCGGACGGATTGCTGAGCGTGGGACAGTGGTATCGATGCCCATAGCAAACCGATGCAGAACAAAAATAGAGGAGGTAGGATGTATGATAAATGGTGCGGGTGAGGGAGGCAGGCATACGTTATAGTTCCTCGGTTAGTTGATTGACAAAATAGGTGTTTCATCTTGTCAATCGAATGAACCGGAAAAAGGGGAACCATCTTCCTCAAAAAAATGAAATTACCTGCTCTCTTCTCCATTATTATCGGGCCTCTATCGTTATCCACCAGGGCAACGTATGCTTCACTCGCACCGGCAAGGCTTTTTCCAGCATGGCCAATGTACGGTCCGCATCATTGATCGGGTTAGACGCCCATCACCCACAGATCAGCGATTTCTGGTGCAATACCAAGGTATCCGGTGCGATACCGGCTCAGCTCAGCGACCAGCTCCTTGAGCGGCATGTTGTCGGCAAGCAGTACCCCTTGCACCCAGGACTGTCGCGCATGCTCTGCCTGTTGCAGTTCTGTTATCCCATCCTGGTTGAAACGGGTCTGCCAGCCAGCAGTGATGGTCTCGCTTGTACTGCTGTTTGCGGTACGAATTTTTACTGCTCCTTCATACACGGCCAGACAGGTTTCTTCCTGATTCAATTGCACGGTAAAACGGGTACCGAGCGCCTGCAGGTGACCGTGGCCAGTATCGACAACGAAAGGTCGCTCAAAGGGTTGTTGTAAGTCGGGGGCTGTCTGGATCAGGATTTCTCCTGCAATAAGTTGCAAACGACGAAGGGTCGATCGGTAATCTATGTTTATAGCGCTGGCAGTATTGAGCCAGATGCGGGATCCATCGGTCAGTACAATTTCGCGAATATCTCCTACGGCAGTACGCTGATCGGCTGTCCAGACCATGACCAGATCAGGTAATGGTGTATGGCGCCAGGCAGTCCAGCCGAGCAGGCTGGTACCTGCAATAATGGCGGCGCCATTGAGCAGCTTCCGCCGTGAGAGATTCGGTTTGCAGGCCGCTCTGAGTGCTCCTGCAGCCGCATGCCGCTCACCTTCCACTTGCAAGGGCTCAAAACGCTGGCTGACAGCTTCGATATGTTGCCAGGCACTGCGGTGCTCGGGACACTGCATCAGCCAGATACGCCATGCGGTATGATCATCTTCCGTAACATCGTCGGCATGCAGGACAGCGTACCAGTGAGCGGCCTGTTCAAGACTCTCGAAATCGGCCTGCCCAACTATGGTGCCTTTCAAAAACCGAGACATCGCATCAAAAGCATTCACCTGTCAGCAAGCTGTAACATAGCCTGCCTTGATGAGTGCACAATGCAGCATAGCCTGGGCCATGTATTTCTTGACCATCCGGTCGGATACACCCAGCTCGGCTCCAATTTCCTTATAAGTCATCCCATGCACCTGTGCCATGATAAAAGCATTAGCGGGTTTCTCCGGAAGACGTGACAGCATGCACCAATTTCGCATAATGTCTCGATGACGATGGCACAGTGTTCAGGTGAAGGTACTGTGGCTTCAGGCTGTGCAGCCATGATATCCAGCCATACCCGTTCCACTTCACGGCGACGCCACAGGTCGATGCAAAGCCCGTTAGCCATGACTCTCAAGTATGCACGGGCACCATCAAAACTATCGAATTGATATGACCTGCCCAGTAAACGCAGGAAAGCTTCATGCGCCAGATCTGCAGCATCGGCAGCATTCCCAGCCTGCTCCGCAACCATCTGAATAACCAGCTATGATGATCGCAATAAAGCGCCTCAACACTAAAATGAGGCAAATGATCGGGCAGGGACATGAATCTAGATCAGATGAATAATAAATGAGAACGATTACTAGTATCAATTATCATTTGAATTTGACTATTTGGCAATAAATAGTCATCGATTTCGTCAGGCTGGACTGATCTCTGGCCCTATAGCACGGACAACCAGTATAGTGGTTATGAAAGATAACCAGGCTCGGGATTTATTGAGCAAATGAAAATATGACGATCGTCATACCCACAGGAAAAATTTCACAACAAATTTGCATAAAACGCTTGACTTCTATCATACGCATCATTACTATCGTAAACGAGATCGCTTCTCATTATCACCCCTTCTCTCTCAATCAATGCGATCTCACCCTCCATAATCCCGGGTGGGCTGTCCACCCTCCCGGGATTTCTTATTCCACCCTCTTACGATCAAACAAAAACATCCATTACTCATTGTTTAGAATTGAGCTCGGGAAACTGAGCATGCCTGCAAGCTCTCCCATGCTATGCCACCCACATGCTGATTCCCTCTTAATGTCGCCATCACATGTGTGTCGTCAATTCTCCTGATCTTCAAAGCAAATACATAGTCCGGCCCGATATACATATCGTTCTCGTCATGGAAATGCACCTCCGGATAGGGATCGCTATACTCCAGAACCGCATCTGGATTAGTAGGAGAATTACGTGCATAGGTACCCGGCAACAGCCTTATATCATATGCATAGACTCCAGATGTATTGACCTCCGGATACATTCGATTACTGAATCGCAGCATACGAATCGGCCACCTGCTGTCTGCCTGTAATCTGTCCACCACACAGCGGGCAAGATTGGAATGATTGCCCACCAGGTTATCCTCGTAAAGCAGAGGTTTTTCTTTTGATCCACCGGCACTCATACATGCCGACAACACTATAGCTGAAATCACAATAAATTTTTTCATCACAATCTCCTGAAAAACTGATGAAAATGGATCTGTGACAAAAGTCAGAACAACAAAGAAAATGTATATGAAGAACTTTCATTCTACCGAGTCCCGGCTAATCTGTTTGTGTTTATCGAAACAAAAACGCCAGGCTGGCTACCTCAACCTGCTGTTCGCTGCTCGTATTCTGGTTGAAAATACACACGCACAAAACAGACTGGCATCACAGACATAAAATGCACGACCATTGACATCATTTACAGTTTCATGTTTTTGTAGAGAAAAGGCTATCTTGCTTCTCACGAAACCGAACACCGCGTTCAGCAGTAGAATGACAGTACAATAGAAAAGTGGCTGTTCGCTGTCATGGAGTCAGCCACATGGATATACCCGGTACGCAAACGCTTCGAAACCTCCGGGCAACATCACAGCTATATCCATGGGAGTGTGAAATAGGTAGAGATAGGAAATTGTGTACATCGAATCCTGCACACAGATGGCGATCGCCTGATACGGCCAGATCTCACAAGCAACTTTCATTCCGGTCTGCAGCCAAATAACAAGGTTAACTACAAGGCTAAACTGGTCAGCTATTCATGGTACAAGTCTCCAGCACTGAAAGATACCGAAGCTTATACTTACCTACCGCTTCAGTTCCCGCGTCGACAAAGGCGCTCGCCTCAGAACATGACTCTCATTGACAAGCTCACCGTGCGCCCATCTGCATAATACACAGCCATGCGCGAGAAAGCGCCGGTATAGTAAAGCTTGTCGGTAAAGTTATCGACTTTCAGTGCTAACTGGTAATGCGGCTGCATCCACTAGTGTCGAGATAAGTATAGGAAGACAGAGTCTCAAAGTTTACAAAATATTCGGACTACTGGTATCAGCAATCTTCCACCCACCTCCCAGTGCCCGGTAGAGCGATACCCTGGCCTGCAGGGTCAGCAGTTTGAATTGCACGGCATTATCCAATGCGGCATAAAGGGTACGTTGCACATCAAGTAACGTCATCAACGTCTCCGCCCCGGCTCTGTAGCGTGATTCAGCCAAATCAAATGCACGTTGGGCCTGAACGAGTTCCTGTGCCTGGGCAGCCGCTTGCAGGTCGTAACCTGTGACTGCATTGAGCGCCACTTCGACATTGCCGAAAGCACTGATAATAACACTGCGATAGTCAGCCAATAACTCCTCATGCTGAGCAATCGCCAGGTCACGTCCGGCCGCCAGCCGGCCTGCATTGAAAATGGGGGCCATCAAACCAGCTGCCATATGGTAGAGAGGACCATCAATAGGCGTTACGACCCCCACACTGGCAGTCAGCCGCAAGCTCGGCAGCATGGCGGCACGCGCCGCCACAATACTGGCATTTGCTGCAACCAGCTGTGCTTCAGCCCGGGCAATGTCCGGCCGGCGCACCAGCAGATCGGAGGGTAATCCGGCACTGATCGAGGGTACCTTCAGTGTATCAAGCTGGCTGCTCTTCACCGTAAAAGTGGAAGCTGGCAGACCCAGCAGCACCGCCAGGGCGGTCTGCGTATCGCTGGCCTGCTGACGCAGAGCGACCAGTATGCGCTGTTGTGCCGCCACCAGCCCGCGCTGCCGCGCTACATCCAGCAATGTAGCGGCCCCTGCCCGCCGACGGGCTTCCACCAACGCCAGAAAACGGCTGGCATTATCCAGATTGCGCTCGGCGATATCGATACGCTGGCGCAATGCTGTGGTCTGTAACCATAACTGCGCCGTACCGGCAGTTACCGTCAGTGAAACCGTATCATGATCAAACTCGGTGGCACGCAGAATGGCGCGTGCAGCATCACGCTGCGCACGATTCTTGCCCCAGAAGTCGATTTCGTAGCTGGCCGCCAGCCCGCCGGAAAAAGTATTGTCGTGCAATGCGTGTTCACCGTATTGACCCCGCCGGCTGAAATCAGCGTCGGCTGATAACTCCGGTAACAAGGGGGCTCCGGCAATGCGTGCGGCTGCTTCGGCCTGGTGTACCCGTGCCACGGCAGCCACCACGTCAAGACTCTGTTCCTGTGCCTGTGCAATCAACTGCTCCAGTTCCGGGCTGCCGAAACTGCGCCACCAATCGTGCGTCACGTCTGGTGCAGCAGAATCAGGCATCGCACGCCAGTGTGCCGGTACGCTGACAGCTTCCGGCAGCGTATTCGATCCTGTCGGAACCAGGCCGGTACACGCAACTGATAGCAGCGTGGAAAAGAGTAGTGAAACCCTGTTCACCGGCGATTCACTCCGAAGATAATGCAACTACCGGGTCCAGCCGCGCCGCGGTTCTGGCCGGCATGTAACCGAATACCAAACCGATCACCACTGCACAGGCAAAAGCACCGATCATCACACTGAGTGAAAAAATAACCGGCACCTCCCAGAAAATGAGCAATGCACCGATCGTCAATCCCAGCACTACGCCTACCGTACCCCCCACAATCGTCACCAGCATCGCTTCAAGCAGGAACTGATTGAGGATGTCATATTCGCGTGCACCGGTTGCCATGCGGATTCCGATCTCACGCGTACGTTCCTTGACTGTCATCAGCATAACGTTCATGACACCGATACCACCCACCAGCAAGGATACTGCAGCCACCAGACCTAACATTCTGGTCATGGTATCACGTGTTTCCATCTGTGCCTTCAGCCTGGCGGCAGCATTACCGATACGAAAATCTTCACGTCCATGACGCTCCAGCAGCAAATTCTCGACCGCCGCTTCAGCTGCCTCTACCTGATCGACTGAAGCCGCTTCCATGACTGTATAGTCGGGCTGTTCCTGCGCCTGATAGACACGCGCCCGCCCGGAACGGTAAGGAATAAATACCATATCATCATAATCCTGAGAACCGGATTCCGCACCCCGCTCAGCCATGACACCGATCACTTCGAATGGAGATGTGCCGATCAACAGATACTGACCCACTGGATCCGACAGATGAGGAAAAAAGCTGTGGTATACCCGATGCCCCAGGACGGCCACCGGCGCCAGCTCCTGATCCTCTCTTTCCGTAAAAAATCGCCCCTGTGCCACCTGCCAATGATGAATGATTGGCATGATGTCAGTACTGGCAAATACGTACAGCTGTTTATCGACATTGCCGTAACGTACCAGAATCGGATCACCGATCACCGGCATGACACGACTGATTTCCGGCAAACGTGCAATCTCATCCAGATCTTCCGCTGTGATGACGCCATTGGGTCCCCCTGTGGGGGGTACGGTGCTGCTCATATACATGATGGTCGTGCCCAGTGACCCGATCTGATCGATCACCTGCTGCTTGGTCCCTTCCCCGATAGCCAGCATCACAATCACAGAAGCGACACCGATGACGATACCCAGTAGCGTAAGACTGGTACGTACGCGGTGTATCCACATGACCCGCCAGGCAGCCCGGATTGCTTCACGCAATCCTTGCCAGAATGGCGTACCCGTATCCTCACACGCCTGGGTGATGTCTAACGATGATAACTGGGGATGAAGGAATGGTTTCTGTCTGGCCTGATGTCTGTCGGTTTCATTCGTGTTATCTGCTACGATCTGGCCGTCACGGATCTCGACCATCCGCCGTGCCTGAGCGGCAACATCACGATCATGCGTGATCAGAATGACGGTATGGCCGGTATCGGCCAGTTCACGGAGCAATTCCATGACTTCAGCGCCACTTCTGGAATCGAGTGCACCAGTCGGTTCATCAGCCAGAATGATATGTCCGCCATTCATGAGGGCACGGGCAATCGAAACACGCTGCTGTTGACCACCGGAAAGCTGATTGGGACGATTATCGAGCTTGTCACTCAGCCCCAGTCGTCCGAGCAGGTTAGCAGCACGCTGCGCCCGCTCATCCTGGGGCAGACCCGCATAAATAGCCGGCACTTCTACATTCTCCCGGGCCGATTCGGTAGGAATCAGATGATAACCCTGAAACACAAAGCCGAAGGCCTTGCGCCGTAGCCAGGCCAGTTCGTCCGCATCGAAAGTGGAAACGTCTTCTCCGGCAAAGCGGTAACTGCCGCTACTGGGCCGATCCAGGCAACCCAGTAAATGCATGAGTGTGGATTTACCCGAGCCGGAAGCACCGACGATAGCGATGAACTCACCTGCCCGGATATCTAGATCGATGCCGTGCAGTACCTCGATTTCGGGCTTGTCTCCTCCACCGTAACGCTTGCGGATACCTCTCAGTTCGATGAGAGGAGGCAGACTGTCACTTACCACCGGAATCTCCGGGGCCGCGTTGCCAGTGCTGCCTGCTCACTCACGACAATTTGCTCGCCTTCTTCCAATCCTTTTATTACTTCCGCTTGCACCCGGTTACGGATACCAAGCTGCAATTCACGTATCTGCACCCTGCCCTCTTCGTCCAACACACGCGCCTGATACAGGTCGGGCTGATCTTCCCTTTCCACAGGCGCCAATGCGTGCACGGGTACGATCAGTGCGTCGCTGGTACTGGCCACCATAAATACCACCTGGGCCGTCATCTGTGGCATCAGTTCACCATCGCTGTTATCGACATCGAACAAAACGGTATATTGCACAGCCTTGGTACCTGCTGCCGGTTTACCGTTGTTGGCCTCGCCATTTTGTGAGGTAGCCGCCTGATGCGGGGCAGGCAATATCTGACGGACAGTACTGTGCCAACGGCGCCGGTCACCCCCCAGCGTCGTGAAATAAACCGGCATACCGACCTTGATCTGCCGGATATCCGCTTCGGAAACGTCGGTCCAGACGGTCATTTTGGTCAAATCAGCAACATGCATGACGGTAGGAATCTGATAGGCTGCATTCAGCGTCTGGCCTTCCTTGGCATCGATCCCGACTACTACACCAGCCATGGGAGCATAGATACGGGTAAAACCCAATAATGTCTCATCACCTTTGAGGGTGGAACTGATCTGCTGAATCTGAGCCTGCAGTTGATTAATGCGAGCAGCGGCAGATTTGAGGGTGGCGGCCGCTACCTGCACGTCTTCCAACCGGGTGGCATCATCCTGTTCCATCTGCTGTTGACGGGCATATTGTTGCCTGGCCAGTTCATGCTGGGCTCTTTGATCAGTCAGCTGGGCACGTAGCCCGGCCAGCTGGGCACGCCCGGCGTCAACCGTCGCCTGATGGACACGGGCATCGATCTCAGCCAGTAATTGACCCTTCTTGACCGTATCACCGACTTCTACGTGTAACTGTATGATCTGTCCCGAGACCTGGGCACCGATCTCGACCGATTTCAATGGTTGCAATGTACCGATGGCGGCCACATTGGCTTCAATGTCGCCACGGGTAACGCGTGCGGTCTCATACCCGGGGTCGGGATCATCCCGCCACCACATACCGGCACCAGCCAGCAAAACGATCAGGAAAAGCAGAAATGGCCAGCGATGCTTGCGCCGGCCCGATGTGGAAAAAGCCATTAATTGAAACTATATAGCAACAAACAACGCCAGCACACCGACGATACCTGCTCCCGCCGCGCTACAGGCCGCCAGGCGGGGAAGATAGGGCAGCATCAGGACAATCAGTAATCCGCCCGCGGTCAGAAATCCGAACCAGACGACTACGCCGACAGCGGCTCCCCACGCCTGGATACAGGGCACAATGGCCAGTATCAGTAACAACCAGCCCAGGACCCTGAAAAAATAACGCCGACCGGCAGAGAGTGTACGCCGGCCGGTTACTTGCTCGTGATGCCGCGACATAGCCAGACTCAAACCAGTCATACCGGCATAAGCAAATGAAAATGCTGCCAGTGCAGCCAGCGAAACGGGCATCTTACATCCCTCCGAGTGTAGTGCCGAGCAAAGCGGTCAACATACAACCGGCAGCCAGAAAAAATACCCCTCGCCATGCCCGCTGCGGTGCCTGCACGGAGAAAACCCAGATGATTACCGCCGTATAGGCAGCAAAGCTGAGTAACGTAGACGCTAATACCGCTTCTGCCCTGGCCATCGGCAGCATCATGGGCAGCAACATCGACAACCCACTGGCAACCGCATACCCCCCCAGGGTAGCAGCCAGTACGTGCATCAGAATACCGTTACGATAGGTGGCCGGTGCAGGCACGGCACCTGCTTTCCGGGAAGCGGCTGCCGATGTCGCAGACTGGGATAGTGGAACAGACATCTTGTTGCGGGCTTTGTGTGCGATCATTGCCAGCAGCAGGCCGAGACCGATGACGGTCAGCTCCACCCCGGCACGTTCCCAATCTCCCTGCCAGCCGTACCCTAATACCTGCTGGCCGGTTGTCAGCCAGTTGAGTAACGGCAATGCCAGGCACAGCAGCGCTGCCAGCGCCAGCTGTTCCACCCAGGCATAGGCGGCAGGGCGAATCGATGCATGCAGCAATGCCATCAGCCAGGCGACGAAAAAGGTAGTGATTTCCCAATGTGGCCGATCTTCGATCCCGACCGGAATCAATCGGTTACTCCACAAATAGACAATACAGGCAATGCACAGCCCGGCAACCACGGCAACGTTGAGGGTTTCGATGAGACGATAGACTTTAGGGGTATGCCTGCCGAACTCATTCAGTGCCTTCTGCCGCCGTTTGACCATGAACAGTACCGAACCAGTTGCCATCATGATGGCACCCGCCAGCCCGCTGAGAAAATAGAGCCATCTGATGGTGTCTCCACCAAATCTTGCCATGTGTAAAGTGCCCATGACCCGCTGAACGGCTTGCGCACCGCCCCCACGATGCTCACCCGGCATCTGCACATCCAGTATTTCACCGCTGATTCCATCGAAGATCACGTTACCGCCACCGGGCTGCAGCAGGTATTTCTCACTTTCTTCTTCATCAAACAGACCGAAAACCCTGACTGAGGCACTGCTGTCACCCGGATGATTGACTGAAACGAAGCTGGCCGCTCTGTCCAGTTTTGTTTCGGCGGTGAGCAGCAGTTTGTCCAGTGATATCACTTGTGCGTCGATATGCGTTGCTTCCCGGGGTGCCGGTCGGGAAAGCAGCTGGGAAAAATAGGTATCTTTGTTCGGATAGTGGGCAAATATACCGGCCGGCATATAGAGCGAATAGAAGATTGCCAGGCCGGTATAGGCGATCATGAACTGAAATGGCAGGGTCAATACCGATGCGACGTTATGTGCATCCAGCCAGGATCGCTGGCTTTTTCCGGGACGAAAGGTGAAGAAATCCTTGAAGATACGCTTATGGGTGATGACACCGCTGACCAGAGCGATCAGCATGACCATGGTAAAGAACCCTACCAGCCAGATACCGGCTTCCCCGGCATGAAATTCGAAGTGCATGTGCACGAAATGGTGACCACCCTCGGTTTCGCGATCGGCTGCTTTGTCCAGCTCCTGACCAGTCACCGGGTCGAGCCGTACCTGCTGAAACTCGGCCTCTTCATGCTCCCGCCAGAACAGACGGATAGCCGGATCAAATTCGCCCGGTAATCCGATACTCCAGAATTCTCCCCGGGGCATGGTCTGTTGCAGGTAGGTCTGCGCCAGGCGTACAGCTTGTGCCCGCTCAGCACTGGTCGATGCAACTTCCACTACGAGCGGTTTCTCCGGTTTCATCCAGCGGGTGATGGCGTCATCGAATACCCCCAGTGTCCCCGTCAGAAAGATGGCAAACAGCACCCAGCCAGCCCATAAGCCTCCCCAGGTGTGTAACCAGGTCATGCGCTGGCGGAATCCCCGAACAGGCGGGTCGGATACAGCAGTATCTGCAGTGATATCGAATTCGGATTTCATATTCGTTTTACCTAATTAAAATATTTCTCGATGTTTTAAGCCTGCGATCCCTTACTGCTATCTTGCGAGCCGCATAACAACGTAACAACCCGGCAAATCCATGATGACAGGTTGTAATGACAACTCCTTGCACTCTCTTAGTGCCTCACTGGATTGCTTCACCCCTGCAGGGTTCGCAATGACGCCTCCTGGTATCGCAAATCATGCAATAGCACGGTGATCGAGTATTCAGCCCGCTCACCACCTCCGTCATTGCGAGCCGTGTAAGCGGCGTGGTAATCCAGAAAACCCATAGCGACAAGCTGTAATAGCAATCCCGTGCATCCTGCCAACGCCACACTGGGTTGCTTCATGCTTTTAGCATTCACAATAACGAAGGCAGGGTTAACGAGGACGGGAATTCATATACTCTCCTGCCGTGCACTGACCCGGGTCCAGTACCGAGTAAACGCCCGCACCTCGATCGGCAGAATCCTCTGTAATGTAGTCAACACCTTGTCGATATCTGCCAGCGGATAGGTGCCGGTTACCTTCAATCGCGCAACGGCTGAATCACAGCTCAACCAACCGGATCGATAGCGTTCCAATTCAGCCAGAAAATCGGCGAGCGGCATATCTTCGGCGACGATCATACCCTGACGCCAGGCAGTATCGGTATCACGTGCCTTCCCCACGGCAATCACACCATCCCGTGTAAAAGACGCCTGTTGACTGACGCCCAATCGTTGCAAACGACCTGCCACAGGTTGAATCTCAACTACACCTTCGAGCACTGCCACGCTACTTTTACCTTGTTGTGATGCATCGAACTGGCGCACCGTAAAGCATGTCCCGATAGCACGCAGTACACCTTGTGCAGTCTCAACCAGCAAAGGACGTGCAGCACCGATTCCAGCCACCAGCCGGGGATCAGGTGCGGTAGTCACCATGATTTCCCCGCTCACCAGTCTGATCAGACGTTGTATATCATTGAAATCTATCGCAACGGCGGTATTGGAATTGAGCTCTATACTCGTTCCATCGGAAAGCATGGCGGTCCTGTGTTCACCGATACCGGTGCGATAGTCTGCAGACCATCGGTACCAGGGAAGCCCTTCTCCGATCATCCATGCCCCACTACCGGAAAAAAGCAATATCGCCAACATCCTGATTATCCGACGCCGATCAGGAGAATCAGGTGGCGCCAAGGTTGCATGGGCCAGAGGGGATGAAAGATCCTGTAATTTTCTGGAAAAGCTTTCTATACACTGCCAGGCATGCTCATGGTCAGGATGAGAGCTGCGCCATTTCTGCCATTGATCACGCGTTTCATCCGTCACAGTATCAGACTGTAATTCCACCAACCAGTTAACCGCCTGACGCCGCACGTCCGGCGATACGATCGAATTTCCGGCCATTTCTTCAGTATCACGCATAAGTATCAGGCAACGACTCTGCTCGGTAGAATGCTATGCAGCGCTAATTTACTGCCTGCAAGCGCTTTTTGATCAACCAGCAAAACAGCATTGCTCCAAAGCCCTTGCCACGTAACGCTTGACAGTAGGTACAGAAATACCACAGCGTTTTGCGATTTCACTCTGGCGTAAACCATCAAGCTGTGACAGCAGAAAAACTTTACGCACCAGCGGTGGCATACCATCCAGCAGCGTATCAATCTCCACCAGTGTTTCCAGCATGATGACCTGAGCTTCAGGCGATGGCGCCAACGACTCCGGCATCTGCGCCAGTGCATCGAGATAAGCCTGCTCGATCCGTTGATGACGATGGAAATTGGCCACAATACCCTGTGCAATCGTAGTAAGCAGTGCGCGGGGTTCACGAATGACGGGCAATGTATCCTTGTTCAGAATCCGCACAAAAGTGTCATGCGCGAGATCCGAAGCTTCAAGGGCATTACCCAACCTGCGGCGCAACCATCCGACCAGCCACTTATGATGGTGGTAATAAAGCGATTCAACGGGAGAGATAGAATGTTCCGGATCCTGGATTGTCACAATGAGACTCGAACAATGGGGCCAATGGGACTTAAGCCTGTTTATATGATAACAATAATTATTTCTATTATTATTTATTGAGAATAAGTGCCTGTCAAGCTATACCCATATCCGCAGCAATGTTTCCAACCATTACACCCTATCCTTCAAGCATGCTCCCGTCTCGCGAGGCAAGACATACTGAAGCAATCCAGTACGATACTGGTGAATTCATAAAGTCACCCTCATACCCATCACTAACAGCGCTCCTGGATCGCCGCATCATTGTCTAACTCGCCATGGAATACCCGGGCAGACACTGTTTCAGAATCTTATATTGAGTGCAATCCGTATGTTACGCGGCGCTCCATAGTAACTGGGCGGTGCCGTCTGATAATATTTCTCGTCGAAGAGATTATAGAGATTGGCGGATAAAGCGATCATTCGGGTGATTTCCAGACGTGCCATCAGATCAACCACAGCATACCCTCCCTGGGAGACCTGTACTACACCGGCCGGTCTCTGAATATCACGGTAAATCCGGTCTTGCCAGCGTACCCCGCCACCGATCACCAGTCCTTCGGCAATTGCCGGGAAACGGTAAGTGGAAAACAACTTGAATATATTCCGCGGAACGAAAGCATTCAGTCTGACTTTATTGCGGTCTTCCGTCGTATTATGGGCAAAACCCATTGATGCCTGCCAGTTACGGGTCAGCATACCGGCCAGTTCCATCTCGAAACCATCGGTTCTCGTTCCGGATACTGTTCGATAAGCGGTCGAGCCGTCCGGTGCCAGCACATTATTCGGTAATGCAACGGCAAAATTATCCTGCTGAATTCTGTATACCGCACCATGCAGGTTCAGACGATTATCAAAAAACGCCGCCTTGATGCCTGCCTCATAACTGTTGCCGAGTAACGGATCGACAAATGCACCGCTTTCGCTCCGCAAGGTCTGGGGTTTGAAAATACTGGTATAGCTGGCATAGGCCGACCAGTTTTCGAGAAAATCGTAGGTAATCCCCGCAAATGGAATGATTTCCGGATCCTGATTAGTATTAATCCGAGTCACATTGCCAGTATCATAGTTCTCAGCAAAACGCTTGAATTTCCAACTTGTTATCCTGGCACCACCGATCAGGGACAGTGAATCGAGCAACCTGAACCGGCCTGTCGCGTAACCGCTGATGACTCGCTCATCCTGGTTCCATTCCCCATTGGGAATCTTGTTGGAGGGTGGCGCGGTCGGGATATTGCCATCCCAGGTAAAAATATTGCTGATTGATCTGTCCCAGTCATCGAAGTACCATAACCGGTAGGAAGGCGTATGATCGGTCGTAAACGACAGCAACGTCCCTGCGATCAGGTCATGCTTGCGCCCTAACAGGGAAAATGAGCCCATCGTATAGATATCGAGTGTATTCTGCGTCGGCTTGCCTTTCCAACGACCGGCCCAGAGTTCGACTCCCTCACCTGTTACTCTGTCTGGATAACCACTTAACGCATAACCCAGTACTTCATCGTATTTAGTGACCGTACGGTTCCAGGATACTCTGGCCAGCCAGTCTTCATTGAAACGGTGATCCAGTGTAATGAACACCATCTCGCCACTTCTTTTGGAATAAGCCCAGTTCGCGGCAGCAGCATCGGAACGGCTCCAGGCAGTGCGCGTGCCATCCGAATAAAGAGCTGGCAGTGCCCCTCTGGCATTCGCTGTTTGATCCTGTTCCTGAAACATGAAACCAGCTGTCGCCAGTGTAGCAGGTGTCAAATCGGCTTCAATAATGCCGTATAACAAGGATCTTTTCTGCTCCTCACGATCAATATAGGAATCACTGGTATTCAGCACACCGACCAGCCTGCCGCGCACACTCCCTGACGGAAGCAGTGGCATAGAAACATCACCTTCGGCACGGCGATAACCCCAGTTTCCTCCTTCGAATCTTGCCGCCGCCCGGAACGCATCTGTCGGCCGCTTGCGTATCAGGTTGATGCTGGCACCCGGTGCACCAACACTGTTCATCAACCCGTTGGCGCCCCGCACGATCTCGACACGATCGTAGATAGCCATGTCGTTGGTCTGAAAAATGCGATTGTAATTATTGTAAATCTGCGGCACACCATCGATCTGATAATTATCGACCGCAAATCCGCGTGCATAGAAAGTAGCGGAATCGGACTGACTGCTCCCACCGGACTGGAACACCATCCCGGCAGTCTGATTCACGACATCTGCAAGCTGATTCAACCCCTGATCATCCATACGCTGACGTGTGATGACGCTGACAGACTGCGGCGTTTCGCGCAGAGTCAAAGGTAACCGGGTCGAGGTATTGGTCGAACCGGTCGTATAAGAACCAGTGTCTTCAGTCGTTGGATCGGCTATATTGGATGCTGTGACAGTCATCGCTGGTAGTGTTAAAGCTCCACCAGGAGATTGGGGAGCAGCCATAGGCAGCTTTCTCAGGGTATAGCTGCCATCAACGGCTCTTACCGCCTCTAACCCGCTACCGGTCAGTAACGCAACCAACCCACCCTGCACCGTATAACTGCCGCTCAGTCCCTCACTTTGGAAACCGTTAGTCAGTTCCGTCGAGAATGACAGCAGAATGCCTGCTTCTCGACCAAAATAATTGAGTACCGTAGTCAATGAGCCGGCTGGAATATGGTAATGCCTGGCAATTTCGGATTGCTGAGCATTGGCTGACGATATCACGGTCAAGTACAGCGCAATCAGCATTGCCGCCAGGAGTATGCGCGTGATTGTTCTGTTATTTCCCAGGTGTTGAAAAATCGACGGTGACGAAAAATAATGTTTATTGATAATGATCATATTGTTTTCTCGGTATTGGAATGTAAATAGCCTCCCTATCTACATTGCCCCGCGAAAAACAAAACGGGATCATTCTTTACTAAAAAATTCAGAATATGTCGTGAGCTTTGATAAGCGACGACTATGCCAGGCGCCGTATAACGGTGAGAATCTGAGCGAAATGAGTGGAAAGAGGATGGCCCATTGCTCGTTAGCTTGTAGTAAGACTGAAGATAATTATCCTGGAAACCGCAATTGGACGTGCCCAAGTATGCGTCTGGCGCGCTGCCTGGCAAAGCGCGACGAGGCGGCATGGTTATTCCCTGCAACGAGGAACAACGCAACCAGGCATACAATCGGGCGCGTAGCGATTTCATCCACCAGGTCGGCATGAGCGAAGACAGCAAGCTCACTATCTATCGCGGTTTCCAGGATAAGTAAACCCTGGTGGCCCGGTATGTATACCGGAACAATCCAGGGCAGTGCTGACAGAAAAATTGACGTGTATCAACCAGATTGCAGCCAATCTCTACCAATCAGAAAATCAGTGTAAAGTCTTGCTTCCGGGCTGCCTGCCTCGGGTGACCAGTCGTAGCGCCACTTGACGACGGGGGGCAGCGACATCAGGATGGATTCAGTACGACCGCCTGTCTGTAGACCGAAAAGCGTTCCCCGATCCCATACCAGATTGAATTCCACGTAACGGCCACGCCGGTAGGCCTGGAAATCCCGCTCGCGCTCACCATAAGGAATTTCATGACGTTTTTGCAAAACAGGGATATAAGCCGGCAGAAAATGATCACCGACGCTTCTCATCAGATTGAAACAGGTAGCAAAATCAGGCTGGTTAAGATCGTCGAAAAATATCCCGCCGATCCCGCGCGGCTCCTTACGGTGCTTCAAATAAAAGTATTCATCGCACCATTTCTTGAAACGGGGATAATATTCGTTACCTGAAGACTGCAGTGCATCCTTACAGATCTGATGAAAATGCACAGCGTCTTCCTCGAAGCCATAGTAAGGTGTCAGGTCCATGCCCCCACCGAACCACCAGACAGGCTCTGCCCCTGCTTTTGTTGCTTCAAAAAAGCGGACATTCATATGTACAGTCGGCGCATACGGGTTGCGCGGATGCAGTACCAGTGAAACACCCGCCGCTTCAAATGCTCTGCCTGCCAGTTCAGGCCGGGCAGCAGTTGCCGAAGCGGGTAAGCCACTACCGAACACATGTGAAAAATTGACGCCTCCTCGTTCCAGTATATTACCTTCCTCGATGACACAGCTGGCGCCCCCCCCACCTTCCGGTCGATCCCAGGTATCACGCCGGAACGACCGGCCATCCACCTGCTCCAGCTCAGCCACGATTCTGTTTTGTAAATCGATCAAATAATCTTTGGCTTGTGCGATATTCATAATTCTCCCTGATATGATTGCAATTTTTACTACCTGGCTTTTTTAGAGATTCCTCGGCGGATTTTGCGATTTTACCTGTACACCACAGAATTTGACACGCTTATGCCATGCGAACGCTTTCTCGGCGCATCTTCCCACGCTGGCTTATGTTAGACTTTACCTCTCGATTTACCTAGGATTTGGCATGTCTGGCAATACGATCGGAAAACTGTTCTGCGTTACTTCATTCGGTGAATCCCATGGCCCGGCTATTGGCTGCATCGTAGACGGATGCCCGCCCGGTCTGACTCTGTCTGCCGAAGACATTCAGCAGGAACTGGACCGGCGCAAACCCGGCACTTCCCGACACGTCACACAACGACGCGAAGCAGATCAGGTGGAAATACTTTCAGGCGTATTCGAAGGAAAAACGACCGGCACCCCGATTGCCTTGCTGATCCGCAACGAAGATCAGCGCAGTAAGGACTACAGTAAAATCATGGATGCATTCCGCCCTGGTCACGCGGACTATACTTACTGGCAGAAATACGGGATTCGTGACTATCGGGGCGGTGGTCGGGCCTCTGCACGTGAAACGGCAGTACGGGTCGCCGCTGCTGCCATCGCCAAAAAATGGCTGTATGAGCGCTATGGCGTCGTAATTCGTGGCTATATGGCACAACTCGGCCCACTCACCATTCCATTTAAAAGCTGGGACACCGTCAATCAGAACCCCTTTTTCGTTGCAGACAGCGAGCGTGTGCCAGAGCTCGAAAAATTCATGGATAGTTTGCGTAAATCGGGGGATTCGGTAGGTGCCAAAATTACCGTCGTCGCCGAGGGTGCGCCTGTTGGCTGGGGAGAACCGGTTTACGATCGGATGGATGCTGAAATCGCTTATGCCATGATGAGTATCAATGCCGTCAAAGGCGTTGAAGTCGGGGCCGGATTTGCCAGCGTTACCCAGAAAGGAACTGAGCACTCGGATGAAATCACACCTGCCGGTTTCCTGAGCAATAATGCCGGCGGTATTTTAGGTGGAATTTCTACTGGTCAACCCATCGTCGTCCATGTGGCAATCAAACCGACATCGAGTATTCGTCTCGAACGGCGATCAATCGATAAGGCAGGTAATCCTACGATTGTCGAAACACATGGTAGACATGATCCCTGTGTCGGTATCCGGGCAACGCCAATCGTGGAAGCCATGCTGGCAATCGTATTGATGGATCACGCTCTGCGCCATCGGGCACAGAACGCGGATGTGGTCTGTACGACCCCGCGCGTCCCCGGAGAAATCAGCAATCAAGCAAATCCTGGAGGGATTCAGTCCGAACCGGGCAAGGCTGACGATCCTGAACCGGATGAGGCTTCATAATTCTTCTGCCAGCGGTAGCAGAACCTGGCGGACTGCAAGTTTAAGACAGATTTGCAGATTTATTGATTACAGCAAACGCTTGGTTTTGACTTGGTAATTTCTAACCAGCACCCTGCCGGGTAAAATCACGCACACGAAATCCCAGCAACCACAGACATAGAAAATAGATCACCCCACCTAGTAAGACAATCAATCCGAGTTTTACTGCGCGTTCGGTCGCAGTAGCGGCAAACCATTCTGCACTGCTGCCAGCCGCAAACCATATTCCTGTTCCCATCGCCACCAGTGCAACCAGGACTTTCAGCAGAAAAAATTTCCATCCGGGTTGAGGCTGATAAATGCCAAAATGGCGCAGCTTATGATAGAGCAACCCGGCGTTGAGGCACGCACCCAGGCCGATGGCTAATGCCAACCCGGCATGCTGCAACGGTATGATGAACGCGAGATTCATGAATTGCGTAGCGATAAGTGTCATAACTGCAATCTTGACCGGGGTTTTGATATTCTGCCGAGCATAAAAACCTGGCGCCAACACTTTCACCAATATCAATCCGAGTAACCCGATACTGTAAGCAATCAATGCTTCCCGTGTCATCCACACATCTTCGACGGTGAAGGCACCATAATAGAACAGGGTCGTGATCAGTGGGATCGCCAGCAGTGCCAGTGCAACAGCTGCCGGCAATGTCAGCAGAAACGTCAAACGTAATCCCCAGTCCAGCAAATGCGAAAATTCCTCTGTACTATTCTGTGTATAGTGACGTGAAAGTGAGGGCAGGATTACAGTACCCAGCGCCACACCCAGCAAGCCAGCAGGAAATTCCATCAACCGGTCAGCGTAATACAGCCACGAAACGCTTCCGGTTACCAGCAGTGAGGCAAAAATAGTATTGATCAACAGACTGATCTGCCCGATGGATACTCCGAATACCGCCGGCCCCATCAGTTTCAGCACACGCCATGCACCACCATCATGGGATTTGAAACGCGGTCGTGGCAATCTGTTCAAACGCAGCAGAAAGGGTACCTGAAAAGCGAGCTGCAGGAGACCACCTATGAAAACCGCCCAGGCCAGCGCCAGCACAGGTGGATCCATCCATGGTGCAAGCCATAGTGCACAACCGATAAAAGAAAGATTCAGCAAAACCGGGGTCAAAGCGGGTACGGAAAAATGGCTGTAGGTATTGAGTATTCCCCCTGCCAACGCCACCAGTGAAATGAACAGAATATAGGGAAAGGTAATCCGGAGTAATTCGACAGTCAGTGAAAATTTGTCAGGATCGGTTGAAAAACCCGGGGCACTGATATAAATGATCAGTGGAGCCGCGATAATACCGATCAGGGTAACGACGAATAACGCCATACCCAGCAAGCTAGTTACATGGTCGATGAATTCACGTGTCTGCTCACTCGACCGGTTATTCTTATATTCTGCCAGAATCGGTACGAATGCTTGTGAGAATGCGCCTTCCGCAAATAAACGCCGTAACAGATTGGGAATACGAAAAGCGACGAAAAAAGCGTCGGTTGCTACACCTGCACCAAATATCCTGGCAATCAGCAGATCCCGTACAAATCCCAGGACACGTGAAACCAATGTCATGCTGCTGACAGTGGCAAGTGCTTTAAGCAGATTCAATTATTTGAATATCTTCAGGAGTGGCAAAATGAGATTGAAACTTTTGCGAGCGATTCTACTGTCCAACGACCGATTGGACATGAGTGATTATCCTGGATTTTCCGACCGAGTGCCAGAAATTTCGTCCGCATCTGTACATTCCGATACGAAGGGAAAAAATTTTATCTTACTTTAACTTCATGTTGTACATCTGCTTTATGAATAAAGCATGTGTAATTTTCTCAATCCAGAACCTCCAGGATTACCATCCAATGCATGCAAAATCTTTAAAATTAAAACCGTATATTCTTCTGATTCCGAACGGATGATCGGGATCAGTCACATAATGAAATACTGATCAGGCTGCACACTCGCACTGTTCTCTGGCTTTGGCTTCCAATGCAGCCTGCTTGGTTTTGCCTGCACGTGACGGCACATGACAGAGCCCGCATACATGATTGGATTGAATATCCAGACTATGTACCAGAAAATGGCCATTGCATTTGACGCAAGGTGTAACAGACAGCACTTTGCTCTCCACGAAACGTACCAGTGTCCATGCACGCGTAAAGCTCAGTATACGCTGCAGATGATTGACCTCGATATGCTCCAGGTACAGTTGATAACTCTTGATAACGGCGTCGATATCGCGGATATTCGTGTACTGAATGAGATAGTTGTAAATATTGATAAATAATGATGCATGCATGTTGGACTGCCACCCCATGAACCAGTCTTCCGAGTAGGGTAGCATGCCTTTCGGAGGGGAAACACCTCTGACTTCCTTATACAATTTTACGAGCCGTTCACGACTGAGCTTGGTAGACGCTTCAAGAACCTGTAATCGGGCACCCAACTTGACCAGTTCAGTGGCAAGTTGAATCTCCTTACCTTCAGATAAGATACTTTTCACTCGCATGACCTCTTCCTCCTTGAAATTAAAGTTCAGGAAATTTTTTCGGCGGGCAAACCTGCCATGAGTATTGCGGCATGAGATTGTGTCAGCGCACGATCCTGTTTATGACTTGTCAGTATTTCCGCAATGAGGCTATCATCAAAGCGGAAGCGGCAGAGCAGCATATTGGACCCAGCCATTTTCATTAACTGACTGGTAGTCAGCTTATCCAAGATATCTGCCACATCCTCGTTAATCCCCAGACGATACATGGCTGCAACTTTGTCCTCGCGCAGCATATGTTGAGCCAGCAGCAGGTAACCAAGATTGACTTCTCTGATTTCATCGAGAATCTGACTTGTCTCCATTTTGATGCTCCCTAGATATTGTTGAGTCAAACTGAACTGATTGAAATAGCATGCACATTGTTAACTCTGGAGCAGATGGCGTAAAGAGCAGCACTTCCATATAAACAGTAAGAATATAGCCGGTTTATTTGTAGGAAAAATTCCTACAAGCTCAGTAGTGCTGGGGAACCCCCCATCGGGGATGGGAAGATGAATACGAAGAAAAAGCTTCCATTCCGGAAATCTGGAATCGCAGAATTTCCGGTACGTTTTACCACTTCAGACGAGACAACGATGATACAGCCAACCTACATATGGTGCTCAGAAAGCAGGAAAATATTCGATAAGCAGTACTCAGTAAAAAAGACAGATTATCATTCCAGGCCACGTCGATTCGGATCGTGCATCGGGCAATCAGCCCGTTCCAAGAAACCAGCATCATTGAGCCTAACGGTATCTCCCGTCTGAAATCGCGGCAAATATCGCTGTGTAACAACATAATAATGACCGTCATCAGTAATCAAGCTGATTCTGAAAAGTGCAGCTTCCGGGATATTTCTTTCGACTGGATAGTATCCACTATCCCCTATTGCTCCCACATCAGTAAAGAACGATTTTTCTCCATGCCGGCCAAATGGGATCGCTACTACTCCAGGAATGAATGTATTCATATTACCGGCATAATGTGGCTGAACAGTAAAGTCGATATGATTGACCACGCCACAATGGATTGATGGAAGTAATGAAGGATAGGCGAGAGTAGCGGCAATATCAGCATTGCCAATACGACGGTAAGGTGGTTTCTTCAACTTACTTTTGTCGTGGCTGATTTCCCGGGAAGACACAGTAACCGCAGCTTTAGATCCCGTACGCTGCCACGATGAGGTACTCCGGAATGTACTTTGATTTGCTACGCCCTGCTGCACTGTAGCCTTATCAGTATGCTGCTGAGCGGCGAGAACCGGTACATGACTCACCATACCCGCCACTATGATCCAGGACCAATTTATCACCATTTTACGACGATCATTGTTCAAGCAATTAAATACCGATGCAGACGACTCGATAACATGGGAGATAATATCGGCCATTACCTTCCCTCCTTTAGGGAATCTCTGAAAACTCAGGGGTTCCTCAAGATCTCCTTAGACAGACCGCCTAGCCACCCCGACCGGATTTTCTGGAACAATCGTCTAACTGACAACCATCCGACTAATCTTCCCTCCGCAACTGGGGAAACAAAATGACGTCCCGAATACTTGGAGAATCGGTAAACAGCATTACCAGCCGATCGATCCCGACACCTTCCCCAGCGGTCGGTGGCAGGCCGTATTCCAGTGCATGAATATAGTCTGCATCATAATGCATAGCCTCCATGTCACCCGCATCCTTCGCCCTGACCTGCTCGAGAAAACGATTTGCCTGATCCTCAGGATCATTCAATTCAGAAAACCCATTTGCAATCTCACGCCCGGCAATATAAAGCTCGAAACGGTCAGTGATTTCCGGGTTATTGTCGTTCCGACGTGCAAGCGGAGATACTTCCGCGGGATAATCAACGATGAAAGTCGGTGTAAACAATAAGTGTTCGGTTGTCTCATCGAAGAGTGAAAGCTGCAATCCACCGATTCCACTGTCCGGGCTGCACGTCACACCCATTGCCTGCAGGGTATCAATCAGAAATTTTCTATCATTGAGCTGACTTTCGGAATACTCAGGATGGTACTTCAGAATCGCCTGAGTAATGGTCAGGCGGGCAAAAGGCAGCGCCAGATCCATTGCACGCTGCTGGTACACGACACACGTTGTCCCCAGCACTTTCAGTGCTATTTCACGCAGCATAGACTCTGTCAGATCCATCAGATAATGGTGGTCCTGGTATGCTTCATAAAATTCCAGCATAGTGAATTCAGGATTATGGCGGGTCGACATCCCTTCGTTTCTGAAATTCCGGTTGATCTCGAATACCCTTTCCATCCCTCCGACAACCAATCGTTTCAGATAGAGTTCAGGCGCAATACGTAAGTACAGCGCCATATCCAGGGCATTATGATGGGTAACAAAAGGTCGTGCAGTAGCCCCACCGGGAATCGGGTGCATCATTGGCGTTTCCACCTCGAGATAGTCCCGTTCGACGAAAAATTCACGGATTGCCTGGATGATTTTTGAACGAACGATAAAAACTCTGCGCGTTTCTTCGTTCATAATCAAATCCAGGTAGCGCTGGCGGTATTTTTGTTCCTGGTCCGTCAGGCCGTGAAATTTTTCCGGCAACGGACGCAAAGCTTTGGTCAGCAAACGAAGCTTTGTCACGCGCACGGATAATTCATCGGTTTTGGTTTTGAATAAAACCCCTTCTGCTCCGAGAATATCACCCAGATCATAATGCTTGAATGCTTCATGGGCCATCTCCCCGGTATGGTTGTTGGAAATATAAAGCTGAATCCGCCCACTCACATCCTGAATAGCAGCAAAGCTGGCTTTACCCATGACACGCTTGAACAGCATACGTCCAGCGACTTTTACGGTAATCTGCTCATTTTCCAGTGCATCCTTGGAATAAGTATCGTATTTTTCGTGTAACGCATGGGCCAGGCTATCACGACGGTAATCGTTCGGAAAAGCGTTACCGTTTTCACGCAATGCAGCCAGTTTCGATCGGCGTTCAGCAATGAGCTGATTTCCAATCTGAGCAATACCGGATTGATTCTCCTGAGTCATATAAGCCTAAAATTTATTGTGATTTTCATTAATGTAAAAATTTTTTCCGTTCCGATAAAATCCATATCAGGAAAACAAGGCAGGAAATCGCCCAAACTACTATCCGATTATCACCAAATCCGGACCCTGCATCAGTGTGGGCTGCTGAACCGCTTTATACCTCGCAACGATAAACGAATACGAATGGTAATATTTCCCCTCTCCTGCTTGTGATGATAAAAATCGCAGCGGATATATCGGATAGCTACTGCGTTATGGAATTTCTCCCCGACCTTCAGGGTAGTTCCTAAAATTGCATGGAATACACGCTGCCATCTGTTCGATCAGCGTGTTGTATTATAGTTATTTTTCAACCCATACTAACAGGGTGGTGGAAAACTGTGCCATCATGGACAATAGATGACGTTCGCAATCGCGCTTTCTCGCCTATCCGTTGGTGCGTTTTGATTGTATGACCATTTATCCTGCATCCGTCACCGTACTCATAACCACCGCCACATCCTGCTAAGATCAACCGAGAAAATATATAGCTGTGAATACTACTTCAGCACCTGCTCATTTTATTCGAAACATCATCGAAGAAGACAATCGTACCGGCAAATGGAATGGACGGGTGGAAACACGCTTTCCGCCTGAACCCAATGGTTATCTGCACATCGGTCACGCAAAAAGTATTTGCCTGAACTTTGGCCTCGCCCAGGAATATAATGGGGTCTGCCACTTGCGTTTTGATGATACCAATCCGGAAAAAGAAGCCCAAGAATATGTCGATGCTATTATCGAATCAGTCCGCTGGCTGGGTTTCGACTGGAAAGAGCACCTGCACTATGCTTCCGATTATTTCGATCAATTATATAAATTTGCGGAATACCTGATCACTCAAGGGAAAGCATACGTAGATAGCCTGCCAGCAGAGGAAATTCGCCGGCTGCGCGGGACTTTGACAGAAGCAGGTACGAACAGCCCCTATCGTGATCGCCCGATTTCGGAGAATCTCGATTTATTCCGGCGTATGCGCGCAGGCGAATTCCCGGATGGCGCACATGTGCTGCGCGCCAAGATCGATATGACTTCACCCAATATCAACCTGCGTGACCCCGTTATTTATCGTATTCGCCACATTCACCATCAGCGTACCGGTGATAAATGGTGCATCTATCCCATGTATGATTTCACACATTGCGTATCTGATGCGCTGGAGCACATCACTCATTCTCTCTGTACGTTGGAATTCGAGGACCACCGACCATTGTATGACTGGGTACTGGATCAATTAGCTGAGAAAGTTCCCTGTCATCCACAGCAAATTGAGTTTGCACGACTGAATCTGACTTATAACGTCATGAGTAAACGCAAGCTGGTCGAACTGGTGGAAAATAATCTGGTGGATGGCTGGGATGATCCACGTATGAATACGCTGGCGGGACTGCGTCGCCGTGGTTATACCCCGGAATCGATCCGCCTGTTCGCGGAACGGATCGGTATCAGCAAAGCCGATTCCTGGATAGACATGACCATCCTGGAAGACTGCCTGCGCGAAGATCTCAATGAACGCGCTTTACGCCGTATCGCCGTGCTCGAACCGATACGACTGGTGATCGATAATTATCCGGATGATCAGGAAGAAATCTGCCATGCACCCAATCACCCTCAACAACCGGCGCTTGGCAAGCGCAAGTTGTTACTGACGAAATACCTTTATATCGATCGTGACGACTTCATGGAAACTCCCAGCAAGGGATTTTTCCGCCTCGCACCTGGTACAGAAGTCAGACTACGCTACGCATTTATCGTCAAATGTGTCGACGTCATCAAAAACGATCAGGGAGAGATTGAGGAAATCCATTGCACTTATGATCCTGCCACGAAAAGTGGCACAGCCGGTGCTGATACCCGCAAGGTCAAAGGAAACATCCACTGGCTGTCGACCAGATATGCACAGGCTGTAGAAATCAGATTGTATGATCGTTTGTTCACCGATTCACATCCCGACTTGGAAAATAAAGATTTCAAAGCATCACTGAATCCCTATTCCAAGCAAATCATTACCGGCTACGTTGAACCCGCATTACTTGATGCGCAACCGGAACAATGCTTCCAGTTCGAGCGCCATGGCTATTTCGTAGCGGACCGGGTAGATACCCAACCGGGAAAACCGGTATTCAACCGTGCTGTCTCCCTACGCAATACCTGGACAAAAATCACATGAATTAAAATTACGGCGAACTAAGTGACGACAATCCAATTTCCTCCCTTATGCTGGTGAGATAATACATATTCCTAAAAAATTTCCTATACTCTACAAGCAGACAAATTCCTTGTTATACTTAGGCTCTTGTCTCAAACAACATGAATTGAAAATATGTCGCTCAAACACATTGTCATTCTGTTGATCAGTACAGGTTTAGTGGTGGGATGTGGATCTCTCACCAAAGATACAGAAAATGGGAAAGTTTCTCGTTACTGGCACAAATCCGGATTCATCACGCCGGAAAAAACAACAAAGAACGACACGAGAATCATCCGGGATCGTCTATACAGCCGCTACCAGGAATGGCGGGGAGTTCGCTACCGGTTGGGTGGATTCAGTCGGGCGGGGATAGATTGTTCAGGGCTCGTCAGAATCATCTATCAAGCAGAATTTGGCCTCACATTGCCCAGAACAACGCTTTCCCAAGCGGAATTCGGCAGCGAAATCAAGCAGGCCGACCTCAAACCTGGTGATCTGGTTTTCTTCAAGACAGGTAAACGTGCCTGGCATGTCGGGATTTACCTGGAAAACAGAAAATTCTTCCATGCTTCTTCCAGCAAAGGCGTCACATTATCTCGGTTGGACAACACCTATTGGAAAGCCAGATATTGGAAATCAGTCAGAATATAAGTCAGTGGAAGATGTATCCCCTTTCATGCGCCATGCGAGCGTCTTTCCAGATGGGTATGATCAAGAATGGATGCACTGATTTCCTCTATTGAAATATCACTGGTATCGATATGAGGAATATCGAATTGCCTGTATAGCTCATTCTGCCATTGAAGTTCCCGTTGGCATTCGGCCAGTGAAGCGTAGCGGCTGCCAGGATAGCGTTCCTCGCGAATGGCTTGGAGCCGCTCCACGCCTAACGTCAGTCCAAACAATTTCTCACGTAACGGCTGCAGTAAAGGAGGCAAGCAGATTGCATGCATATCTTCCGGTGTAAATGGATAATTGGCAGCAAGCACCCCATACTGCAGGGCAAGATATACACAAACCGGCGTCTTGCCGGTACGTGAAACACCAACCAGAACCACATCGGCATCGGCAAGTGCCTTGGCATTAATCCCATCATCGCTGTTCAGCGCATATTGAATCGCAGCGATACGCTGAAAATAAGAAACATCCTGCCTGAGGCCATGGGAACGTCCAGGTACACGTACTGATGGTTGTTGCAATGTCGTCTCCAACGCACCAAGATAGGTTTCAAAAAAATCAAAAAGGTAACAGTTGGCTTGACGAATGGAAGTAAGACTCGTCGGATCCAGCAATGTACTGAATACCAATGGACGCTGCCTTTCCTGCTCTGCAATCGTATTGATTTGTTCAATGACAGACTGTACTTTGGCAGTACTGTTCAGAAAGGAAACATAATGTTTTTTCCATTCTATTCCATCGAATTGCGTCAGCAGACTGTGTCCAAGTGTTTCCGCAGTAATGCCTGTGCGATCCGATAGAAAGAAAACACTGCGTTGCAACATCGCTCTATTGCTTCTGATTGGCCAAATGCAGCCAGGTATCCACCACTGTATCCTGATTCAGGGACAGACTGCTGATACCCTGCTCGACCAGCCAGGAGGCAAAATCCGGATAGTCCGAAGGCGCCTGACCACAAATACCGATGTATTTTCCCTGCTTGCGGCAGGCATCAATAGCCATTTTCAGCAATTGTTTGACAGCTGGATCACGCTCATCGAACAAATGAGCGACCAGCCCTGAGTCACGATCCAATCCCAGTACCAGCTGGGTCATATCGTTAGAACCGATGGAGAACCCATCGAAGTATTCGAGAAATTCCTCCGCCAGTACCGCATTGGATGGAATCTCACACATCATGATCAGACGCAGATCATTACGCCCGCGCTCCAATCCATTGGCTGTCAGCAACGTCGTGACCTGACGTGCTTCTTCTGGTGTACGACAGAAGGGAACCATCACTTCGACATTGGTAAATCCCATTTCATCACGTACCTTGCGTAAAGCCTGGCACTCCAATTCGAAACAGGCCCGAAAAGAATCAGCAAGATAACGGGAGGCGCCGCGAAATCCAATCATCGGATTTTCTTCATGTGGCTCGTAACGATCGCCGGCAATCAGGTTGGCATATTCATTAGACTTGAAATCGGACAAACGCACGATCACCGGATGTGGATGAAAAGCCGCCGCCAGTGTAGCGATACCTTCCACCAGTTTCTGGACGTAAAAATCAACCGGATCAGTATAACCGGCCACCCGCTCCCGGATACGGGCTTGCAAATCATCAGGCAGCGTATCGAATTCCAGTAAAGCCGATGGATGAATACCGATAATATTATTGATGATGAATTCCAGACGAGCGAGTCCCACTCCAGCATTGGGCAGACGTGAAAACATAAATGCCTGCGCCGGATTGCCGATATTCAGCATAATCTTGACCGGTAGCTCGGGTAATCTATCGATTTCCGAAGTGGTGCGCTGGAAAGGAAGTAATCCTTCATAAACGAAACCGGTATCCCCTTCTGCGCAGGATACAGTCACTGCATGGCCATTGCCGATCTTCACCGTTGCCTGCTCACACCCGACGACCGCGGGAATACCCAGCTCGCGCGCGATAATGGCTGCATGGCAAGTACGTCCACCGCGATTAGTCACGATGGCTGCAGCACATTTCATAATCGGTTCCCAATCCGGATCGGTCATATCTGTTACCAGCACGTCACCTGGTTGAATTTCGGACATTTGTTCAACACTCATGATCACCCGCGCCGTGCCCTGCCCGATCTTTTGTCCGATGGCACGTCCCTGTGCCAATACCGGCCCCCGCTCACTTAATCGGAATTGCTCGATAGCACGATCGATACGACTTTCCACCGTTTCCGGACGTGCCTGAACAATATAAATCTGTCCATCGATTCCATCCAGCGCCCATTCGATATCCATCGGGCGATTGTAATGCCGCTCGATGATCAACGCCTGCCGGGCCAGTGACTCCACCTGTGCATCCGACAAACTAAAGCGGTGGCTGCGCTCAGGTAATACCGGCTGTACTACGGTTGCCTGCCCTGTCTGCTCATCACTGTAAATCATCTCGATTGCTTTGGTACCCAACCGACGTGAGAGAATCGCGGGTAATCCTGCTTCCAGATTACGCTTGTAGACGATAAATTCATCCGGATTGACTGTTCCCTGGACGATGGTCTCGCCCAGGCCATAAGCAGCAGTGATGAACACCACCTCCCGAAAACCGGATTCGGTATCAAGCGTGAACATCACACCGCTTGTACCCAGATCGCTGCGTACCATCTTTTGTACGCCTGCAGACAAAAACACCTGGTCGTGCCCGAATCCATGATGTGTACGATAGGCAATAGCCCGATCGTTATAGAGAGAAGCAAATACTGTCTTGATCGCGCTGACCAGATTATCGAGTCCGCGTACATTCAGTAAGGTCTCCTGCTGACCAGCAAAAGACGCATCCGCCAGATCCTCTGCCGTAGCGGATGATCGCACTGCAAAGGAGGCTTCTTCGCCCCACTCGGCAGCCAGCATCTGATAAGCCTGTGTCACAGCCTGCAACAAACCATCCGGTAATCGTCCGGCCAGCAGCCATGATCGGATCGTCTTACCGGCAACAGCCAGTGCTTGCACATCGGCGACGTCCAATGGTGCCAGTAACTGATCGATGCGATGAGTCAAGTCATTGATCTCGAGAAATTCCTGATAAGCACGCGTAGTCGTCGCAAACCCTCCGGGAACTTTCACACCGGTGCTGGAAAGATGGCTGATCATTTCTCCCAGTGAAGCATTTTTACCCCCCACACTGGCCACATCATTCATACCCAACTGGTCCAGCCATACAATGTAACCAGTCATCACATAACACTCCTGTCAAAGAGTATGATTGTCATCACAGCTCCCCCCTTATTTTTCCACCAGGCAACCTCTGAAAAACTATCTGTGGTTGCCATCACTGCGTTAAACCTAGAAACGCTCATTTACTGCCGTAAACTGCACTTTTACTCTGTTTTTCCTCGTGCTGACAAACCTCACCAACGTTTTTCAGAGGCTTATTAGCAGGGCTCAACGATATGGAAAACCACCGCCTTTACCTGTTTCCCTCAATGAATATCGCAGCAGCAACATGCCGTCCCTCCATAGATAGAATGTTATAAGTCCGGCAGGTAGCCTGCGTATCCATCACTTCGAATCCGATTCCCTGCGACACGATATCTTTCATCAGCGCAACATCCGGAAATTCGAGTGATAAACCTGTTCCGAGCAGAATAATTTCAGGCCGGACAGTCAACAGCGTATCAAAATGCCCTATGTTCAACTGGCCAACACCACTTACCCGCCAGTTTTCAATAATCTGATCAGGCAGTACGATCATGTGGCGTGTATAGTGCACTTGGTTAACTGCAACATAACCTTCCCCATAACCTGAAAATGCATTCAAACCGGCATGATCCGAAAGATGCAGTTTCATGATAGTTCTCCTGCGACGAAAAGTTTCATGTTGTATCCGATTAAACGGCCTAACCGACTATATTTCACCCAAACAAAGACTAGCGTAACATGGTATGCTTTTTTTAAGAAAGTGCTGATTGGTTCATGCAGGCAAACAAGGCGCAAAATAATGGATAGCGTGGGACCAGATAAATCAGGCAAACAGATAGAAGTTTACAGGCATTACCCGGAACCGAAGTGATCCGCCATGCAACCGATCGATCAGCTCTTTCATAACAAAACCTCTGTACTGAACGTTCCGATATCTGCCATGCAACCCATCAAAAAATCCAGCAAGCTCGCCCATGTCTGTTATGACATTCGGGGACCCGTTCTCGACCGTGCCAGACAAATGGAGGAAGAAGGTCACCATGTAATCAAGCTCAACATCGGCAATCCCGCTTCTTTCGGCTTCGAAGCGCCGGATGAGATTCTGCAGGATGTCATCCGTAATCTTTCCGCCGCATCCGGTTACTGTGACTCCAAAGGATTGTTTGCCGCACGCAAGGCCATCATGCACTACACCCAGGAAAAAAATATTGCCAATGTGCAGATGGATGATATCTATATTGGCAATGGCGTATCGGAACTGATCATGCTGGCCACACAGGCACTACTGGAAAACGGTGACGAGGTTCTGATTCCCTCACCTGATTATCCGTTATGGACAGCAGCTGTCTCACTCGCCGGCGGCATTGCGCGGCATTATGTGTGCGACGAGCAATCTGGTTGGCTGCCGGATCTGGACGATATACGCACGAAAATCAATGATAACACTCGTGCCATCGTGATTATCAACCCCAATAATCCGACCGGCGCACTGTACCCGGATGATCTGTTGCGCGACATCATTGACATTGCCCGGCAGCACAACCTGATCATTTTTGCCGACGAGATCTACGATAAGATTCTCTACGATCATGTCACCCACACCTCGATCGCCTCACTGGCCGACGATATCCTGTTCGTGACTTTCAACGGCTTATCCAAGAATTACCGTGCAGCCGGTTTTCGTTCCGGCTGGGCAGTGGTCTCCGGTAACAAAACACGTGCACAGGACTACATTACCGGCCTCAACATGCTGGCATCGATGCGATTGTGTGCCAATGTCCCGGCACAATTCGGTATTCAGACCGCTCTCGGTGGTTATCAGAGTATCCACGACCTCACCATGCCGACCGGTCGACTCAAACGACAACGTGACCTGGCCTGGAAATTGTTGACCGATATCCCGGGTGTTACCTGTTTCAAACCCCAGACCGCCCTATATTTGTTTCCACGGCTCGATCCCGCGTACTACCCGATTGAAGACGATGCTCAGTTTGCACTCGACCTGCTGCTGGAAGAAAAGGTACTGGTCGTACAGGGAACCGGATTCAATTGGCCACGCCCGGACCATTTCCGGGTCGTGTTTCTCCCCAATAGTGACGATCTCACTGAAGCCATCGGCCGTATCGCACGGTTTCTTGATCGTTATCGTACACGACTCGGAACCTAGACTTTATTGCCTTCTTAATCAGGTAACTACCACGCAACTGACTTGCGTCCCGCCATTCCGTATATAATTCCGCAACTTGTTTTCATTCACGCACTCAAAAAACCAGCTATGAAGCCAATTTACGTAGGGTTACTCGGCATCGGCACCGTTGGTGGCGGTACATATACTGTTCTGAAGCGTAACCAACAGGAAATCGCCCGCAGAACCGGGCGTAATATCGAGATTCGCATGATCGCCGATCTCGATCAGGAAAAAGTCCATCGCCTGACAGCAGGCGACAACGTCACCGTGACAACCGATGCACGTGAAATCGCCAGACACCCGGATATTGATATCGTCATCGAGTTGATTGGAGGGCAAACGATAGCAAAGGATGCAATCCTTGAAGCAATCGCGCATGGCAAACATGTCATTACTGCCAATAAAGCACTGCTGGCCGCGCATGGTAACGAAATTTTTGCGGCAGCACAGCAACACAACGTCATTGTCGCATTCGAAGCGGCAGTGGCGGGAGGTATCCCCATCATCAAAGCATTACGCGAAGGACTGGCAGCGAACCATATCGAATGGATCGCAGGCATCATCAACGGCACCAGCAACTTCATTCTGTCGGAAATGCGCGCCAAAGGACTGGATTTCAATACCGTACTGGCCGACGCACAGCGACTGGGTTATGCAGAAGCAGATCCGACCTATGACATAGAAGGCATTGATGCCGCCCATAAAATCACCATCATGGCTGCCCTTGCCTTCGGCATCCCGGTCCGGTTCGATCAGACCTATATTGAGGGCATCACAAACCTTGCCAACGACGACATCCGTTATGCTGAAGAATTGGGATATCGCATCAAGTTGCTGGGTATCACCAAGCGTACGGAACATGGTATCGAACTGCGCGTTCACCCGGCACTGATCCCGGTCAAACGTCTGATTGCCAATGTAGAGGGAGTCATGAACGCCATCATCGTCAATGGTGACGCAGTAGGGCCAACACTGTATTATGGTGCCGGTGCCGGTGCTGAACCTACCGCCAGCGCGGTCATTGCCGATCTGGTCGACGTCACACGTCTGCTGACTGCCAGCCCGGAACATCGTGTACCAGTACTCGCATTTCTACCGGAATTACTGTCCGATACGCCCATCGTTCCGATGGAAGCAGTGGAAACTGCTTACTATCTGCGGTTTCAGGTCATGGATAAGCCTGGGGTTCTGGCTGATGTCACACGTATTCTGGCAGATTGCGCTATCTCCATCAATGCTATGGTGCAAAAAGAACATGCCGATGGAGAAGACAAAGTCAACATCATCATGCTCACTCACAGAACACTGGAAAAGAATGTGAATACAGCAATCGAAAAAATGCAGAATCTGCCGGCAGTGACTGGTAAAATTATCCGCATCCGGCTCGAAGAACTCAACAGTTGACACCTGCATGCTTTTTTCAGGTTTTATCTAGTTCAGAATTGATTCTGTTCATTTTCCGTATTCCCCTGGAATGAGTCGCTTCCGACAAAGAACGTCTCATGAAGCGCCTTATTTTCACACCCCATTTATTTATCATAGGTTAATATGCGTTATCTCTCGACCCGAGGCGGCATGCCGCCCAGAACGTTCACTGAAATACTGCTGACCGGCTTGGCGCCGGATGGTGGGCTGACCGTACCCGAAACCTATCCTAAAATAGGCCCTGCTGAACTTGAATCCTGGCGACCGCTTGATTATCCGACGCTTGCCTTCGAAATCTTGTCCCGTTTCATGGATGATATTCCTGCCGAGGATTTACGTGCGCTGATCACGCGCACCTATACTTCGACAACATTCGGCAGTGAGGCGATCACCCCCGTACAGACCCTTGAACCTGGTCTGCACCTGCTGCGTCTGTCCAACGGACCTACACTGGCATTCAAAGATATTGCCATGCAATTGCTGGGCAATCTGTTCGAGTATACCCTGGCCAAAAATAATGATGAACTGAATATCCTCGGCGCGACCTCCGGCGACACTGGTTCCAGTGCGGAATATGCCATGCGCGGCAAACGCGGTATCCGCGTGTTTATGCTTTCGCCCTACGGCAAGATGAGCAGCTTTCAGACATCGCAAATGTTTTCTTTGCAAGACGAAAATATCTTCAATATCGCGATCGAGGGAGTATTCGACGATTGTCAGGATATCGTCAAAGCCGTCAGCAACGATCAGGCTTTCAAGCAGAAATACCGTATCGGAACCGTCAATTCAATCAACTGGGCACGTATCGCTGCACAGATCGTCTATTATTTCAAGGCCTATTTCGCGGTTACCCGATCCAATGATGAAATGGTTTCCTTTTCGGTTCCTTCCGGTAACTTTGGTAATATTTTTGCCGGCCATGTGGCACGGATGATGGGTTTGCCGATCAAGCATCTGATTCTGGCAACCAACGAGAACGACGTCTTGGATGAATTTTTCCGCAGTGGGTTATATCGGCCTCGTACTACTGCTGAAACGAAACAAACCAGCAGTCCATCGATGGATATTTCCAAAGCATCCAATTTCGAGCGATTCATCTTCGATCTGACGGATCGTGATGCCATGCGTGTCAAGGAATTATGGAAATCGGTCGACCAAGGCGGTTCCTTCGATCTGTTTGGTACCGCACTCTGGGCAAAGGCAAAGGGTTTCGGCTTTATTTCCGGTACCAGTCACCACACGGCACGTATTGCGACTATTCGTGAAATTTACCGGAAATTCCATGTCCTGGTCGATACACACACTGCCGATGGATTAAAAGTAGGAATGGAATTGCGTGAAAAAGATATTCCGCTCATCTGCCTGGAAACCGCATTACCGGTCAAATTTGCCGACAGTATCCGGGAGGCAGTCGGATTCGAGCCGGAACGGCCGAGCGGATACGATAATCTGGAAAGTCTGCCCCAGCGCTTTGAACGCATGGAGCCAGATGCCAACCAGGTGAAACTGTTCATTACTCATCAAATCGAACGAATGAGCCTGGCAAGCAATTCATAAGAGCATCACACCGAATCTCTGGTATATTGACTGTCATCCCGGCAACGAACATAAACGACCGCCTTTTCCGAAAGTCAGGTTACCCCCAAGGCGTTATCCCTATTTTGAACCACGCGTAAACGGAAAGAGGAGTGCATCATGCTATTTTCGATCAGTCGCTATGATCCGGACAAGGATGAAAAGCCCTACATGCAGGATTACGATATCGAGCTGGCACCCACAGATAAAATGCTGCTGGATGCGCTGATACGTATCAAAACCGTCGACGACAGTCTCAGCCTGCGACGCTCCTGCCGGGAAGGCGTATGCGGATCCGATGCGGTAAACATCAATGGCCGTAATGGTCTGGCCTGTATCACACCACTTGCTGGTTTACAGGAACCGGTACAAGTTCGCCCCTTACCGGGATTACCGATCATTCGGGACCTGATCGTCGATATGAGCCAATTTTTCAAGCAGTATCATTCGGTCAAGCCATATCTGATCAATAACGATCCGCCACCGGAAACCGAGCGCCTGCAATCGCAAGCAGAACGTGAATTGCTGGATGGCGTCTATGAGTGTATTCTATGTGCCTGCTGCACCACGGCCTGTCCCTCATTCTGGTGGAACCCCGATAAATTCGTTGGTCCAGCCGGGCTACTGCAAGCCTATCGCTTTCTGGCCGACAGTCGAGACCAGGCCACGTCTGAGCGGTTGGATAATCTGGAGGATCCCTACCGTTTATTCCGCTGCCATTCCATCATGAATTGTGTCGATGCCTGTCCCAAAGGACTGAACCCTACTCGTGCCATAGGCAAAATAAAAAGTATGATGCTGAATAAAACGGTATGAATCATCAGGCCCGCATGCGTTGGCGTTGCCGTCGCGGCCGGCTGGAACTGGATATCGTATTGCAGCGCTTTATCGACGAACACTATGCACAGCTGGATGAGCACCAGTTTGCACAGCTTGAAATATTATTGTCGCTCCCCGATCATGATCTGTGGGAGATAATCATCGGCAACAGAGAAGCGCCTGACAAAGCGTTTCTGCCTCTGCTGAAACTTTTACAGCAAAACTAACCCCAACTCTGAGCGTGAACCCTGAGAGTCACATCAATTTTAGGATAAATGGAGAACACTATGCCCCCACAAGATGTAGCCACCTTGTTACTGGGTGAAGGTAAAAAGATTGAACTGCCTATCCTGTCCGGAAGTGAAGGTCCCGATGTCATCGATATCCGCTCACTCTACGCCCAAAGCGGCCTGTTTACTTATGACCCCGGCTTCGTGTCGACGGCAAGCAGTAAATCAGCCATCACATTCATTGATGGTGACAAGGGCATACTGCTTTATCGCGGTTATCCGATCGAGCAGCTGGCAACCCGCTGTGATTTCATGGAAGTCTGCTATCTGCTACTGAACGGAGATCTGCCGACACCGGATCAGAAAACGCAGTTCGTCAACACCATCAAAAACCACACCATGTTGCACGAGCAACTGGTCAAATTCCTCAGTGGATTCCGCCGCGATGCGCATCCCATGGCGGTCATGGTCGGCGTAGTCGGTGCATTGTCCGCCTTCTATCACGAAGCCATGGATATATCCGATGCACTGCACCGCGAGCAATCCGCGTTCCGCCTGATCGCCAAGCTGCCTACTATCACGGCAATTGCCTACAAATACAATATCGGACAGCCTTTCATTTATCCACGCAATGATCTGGATTACACAGAGAATTTTCTACATATGATGTTCGCCACACCGGCCGAAAAATATGTGCCCAATCCTGTCATTGCCCGGGCAATGGATCGTATTCTGATTCTGCATGCGGACCATGAGCAGAATGCATCCACTTCGACTGTCCGGCTGTCCGGTTCCAGCGGAGCCAATCCATTTGCCTGCATCTCCGCCGGAATTGCCTGCCTGTGGGGCCCGGCCCACGGTGGTGCGAACGAAGCTTGCCTCAATATGCTGGAAGAAATCGGAGATGTTTCACGTATCAACGAATTCATCAACCGTGCAAAAGACAAGAACGATCCTTTCCGGTTGATGGGTTTCGGTCACCGGGTTTACAAAAATTTCGATCCACGTGCCAGGCTGATGCGAGAAACCTGCCATGAAGTTCTGGACGAACTAGGATTGCACAACAATCGATTATTCAAGCTTGCTCTGGAACTGGAAAAAATCGCTCTGGAAGACGATTATTTCATTTCCAAGAAACTTTATCCCAATGTCGATTTTTATTCCGGCATCGTGCAGCGCGCACTGGGTATTCCGACATCTATGTTTACATCTATTTTCGCTATGGCACGTACCGTTGGTTGGATCGCACAATGGAACGAAATGATCTCCGATCCGGAACAAAAAATAGGCAGACCCCGTCAACTATACATTGGCACACCCTATCGAGATGTGCCATGATAATCATTGTTTTCCCAAATCAATAAAAACTTGTGAATAGACTATATCACGCGAGCTGACAGCAGCAGACGTAATACCTGTTTTCTGTCATCTGTTATTTCCTGTTTGCGTACTACTGTAATACCCGGTTTTCAGGATAGTAACCACCGTTTCTTCACAGGTGCTAAAAACATTATCGCGATGAAACAATTCCTAGAAAACTCGATGTTGTTCGGAGTCAATGCCACTTTCATCGAGATGCTCTACGAGCAATATCTGGAAGATCCGTCCAGCGTATCGCTCCAATGGCACCAGTATTTCGATTCCCTGCAGCAAACGGAAACGATTTCTGCGCGTGATGTGCCCCATACCCCCATCGTTGAATCACTGGTACGTTCCTCAACTGCACAGTCCCCTGCTGCATCCGATACATCAGAAGTACAGCCAAATCCTGTTCAGTCAGTCGATACCGAAACAAAAGAACGCAAGCAGGTAGCCGTTCTACAACTGATCAATACTTACCGGTTCCTGGGTGTACGCCGAGCGAATCTTGATCCGCTCAATCTACAGCAGAAGCAGGACATACCCGAGCTCGATCCGGGATTTCACGGACTGAGTGATGCCGACATGGACAAGGTGTTCAATACCGGTTCTCTGGTCGGCCCGGAACGCGCTACTTTGCAGGATATTCTACAGCGATTGCAACAGACATACTGCGGCAGTATCGGTGCTGAGTATATGTATATCGCTGATCTGAAACAAAAGCGCTGGATACAAAACAGGCTCGAATCCGTCTGCGCTCAGCCCAATTTCCCCCCGGAATACAAGCATCACATCCTGGAGCGACTAACCGCTGCGGAAGGACTGGAAAAATATCTGCATAATCGCTATGTCGGGCAAAAACGCTTCTCCGGAGAAGGTAATGAGAGTCTCATTCCGCTGCTGGACAAGCTATTGCAACATGCCGGTGCAGTAGGTGTACAGGAAATTGCCATGGGAATGGCGCATCGCGGTCGTTTGAATGTATTGGTCAACACATTGGGAAAGATGCCCTCTGAACTGTTTCAGGAGTTCGAAGGCAAGCATCCGCAGGAACTAACATCCGGTGATGTCAAGTATCACCAGGGCTTTTCCTCTGCAGTCATGACATCAGGCGGCATCGTGCATCTGGCGCTCGCATTCAACCCTTCACACCTTGAGATCGTTAATCCGGTAGTAGAGGGGTCAGTCCGTGCACGCCAACACCGTCTGGGTGACAAAAGTGGAGACCGGGTAATCCCGGTGTTACTTCATGGTGATGCTGCTTTCGCTGGCCAAGGCGTCGTGATGGAAACACTGAATCTGTCACAAACGCGTGGCTATGGCACGGGTGGAACGATCCACATCATCATCAACAATCAGATTGGCTTCACCACTTCTGATCCGCGTGACAGCCGTTCCACACTGTATTGCACGGACGTGGTCAAAATGATCGACGCACCGGTTTTTCATGTCAATGGAGATGATCCCGAAGCAGTTGTCATGGTAACCGAAATAGCGCTCGATTTCCGCATGCAGTTCCGCAAGGACGTCGTGATCGATCTGGTCTGCTTTCGTCGGCAGGGCCATAATGAGCAGGATGAACCAATGGTTACCCAGCCATCCATGTACCGAGTCATACGCAAGCACCCGGGTACACGCAAACTTTATGCCGATAAGCTCATTCAGCAAGGGATAATTGATGAAACTGAAGCGGAATCCATGGTGCAATCCTATCGAGATGCCATGGATGCAGGATGCAATCCTAATACGACTATTTGCTACGAATATAAATCTCCCCATGCAGTCAATTGGGCGCCCTTTCTGAAAGCCAGAAAATGGAACCAGTCCGTAAAAACAAGCGTATCCATTAAAGATTTAAAATATCTGACAGAACGCCTCACGGATATCCCATCCACGTTCAAATTACATCCCAGGGTCGAAAAAATCATTGAAGATCGCCGAAAAATGGGTGAAGGCAATTTACCGCTCGACTGGGGCATGGCCGAGAACCTGGCTTATGCCGCTTTACTGAAAGATGGCTACCCGGTTCGTATTTCCGGACAGGATTGCGGACGCGGTACTTTTTTCCATCGTCACGCTGTCTTACATGATCAGAAACGCGAGCAGGATCAATGGGAAGATGGCACATATGTACCGCTGCGCCATATCGCCCCCAAGCAGCCCAGCTTTGTCATTATCGACTCCATGCTATCGGAAGAAGCCGTACTGGGTTTCGAATACGGTTACGCTACCGCACAACCGAACGAGCTCGTCATCTGGGAAGCACAATTTGGTGACTTCGCCAACGGTGCACAGGTCGTGATTGACCAGTTCATTACTTCTGGCGAAGCAAAATGGGGACGCCTGTGTGGATTAGTTCTGCTGCTGCCCCATGGCTATGAAGGTCAGGGACCGGAACATTCGTCAGCGCGTCTGGAGCGATTCCTGCAATCATGTGCAGAATACAATATCCAGGTATGCGTCCCCTCCACTCCGGCACAAATATTCCATCTGCTCCGTCGGCAAATGATCCGGCCGATACGCAAACCACTGATCGTCATGTCCCCCAAAAGCATGTTACGCCATAAAGAAGCGATCTCCTCTTTAGAGGATCTGGCCAATGGCCGTTTCCAGGCAATTATTCCTGAAGCGGAAGCACTCGACCCTGAAAAAGTAAAACGTATTATTGCCTGCAGCGGAAAAATATATTATGAACTGATTGCTTATCGCCGTGAACACGATATCACCGATATGGCGATCATCAGGCTGGAGCAGCTCTACCCATTTCCACACGATGATTTTCAGACAGAGATCAACCGCTACCATCAGGTGAAGGAAGTTATCTGGTGTCAGGAAGAACCGGGTAATCAGGGAGCCTGGCACCGTATTCAGCATTATCTACTGCGCCACATGCGGCCCGATCAGGTGCTGGGATATGCCCTCCGCCCCTCTTCAGCCTCACCGTCAGTCGGCTATCTGGCACTGGACAGGCTCAGACAGAAAGAGTTGATTGAAGCAGCGTTTCGCGACAAAATCTGAAAAAGCTTAAGGAGAAAACATCATGCTGATCGAAGTCAAAGTCCCTGCGTTATCTGAATCGGTAGCAGAAGCCACCCTGATCAGCTGGCATAAACAGCGGGGTGAATATGTCGAGCGCGGTGAAAACCTGATCGATATCGAAACAGATAAAGTCGTACTCGAGCTCCCTGCTCCACAATCCGGCATGCTGGCGGAAATCGTCAAAAATGATGGCGCCACTGTAACCAGCGAAGAAATCATCGCCCGCATCGATACCGCTGCTAAAAGTGCAGAAACTGCCCCGCAGGAAAGTGCTCAAACCAAACCTGCACAAGATACCGCAGCTGAAGAAAGCGAAGCAGAACCCAAGCAACCGTCAGAAGAAACTGCTATAGCCTCACATACGACGCGTAAGCTCATGCCGGCAGCAAAAAAAGCCGCCACCGAGAATAATCTCGATGCAGCAGAAATCGAAACCATTCAGGGTACAGGCCGTGACGGACGCATCACCAAAGAAGATATCCTCAACTATATTAAAAACAGAAACGATACCTCTGCCGCCGCCGATCAGCAGCCTGAATCCCAAACTGGTAAATCCACCGGACAACCCAAGGCTGACACCTCATCAAAAGAATCTGACCAATCGGAAAAATCGGAGCGACCAGAAAAACGTGTACCCATGACCCGTCTACGCATGCGTATCGCTGAGCGGCTGGTACAATCCCAGTCCACTGCAGCCATTCTGACCACATTCAACGAGGTCAACATGCAGGCAATCCTGGATTTACGTGCGCGTTATAAAGATAGCTTTGAAAAAGAACATGGTATCAAACTTGGTTTTACTTCGTTCTTCGTCAAGGCAGCGATTGCAGCACTAAGAAAATACCCTATCATCAATGCATCGGTGGATGGGAATGACATCGTTTATCATGAGTATTACGATATCGGTATCGCTGTGTCCAGCCCGCGCGGTTTGGTCGTCCCGATCATCCGTGATGCTGATAAGCTCACCTTCGCTGAGATCGAACAACAAATCGCCGATCTTGCCCAACGCGCGCAGACGGGTAAACTCGCGATAGAAGAATTGACGGGTGGTACGTTTTCCATTACCAACGGCGGTGTATTCGGCTCAATGCTTTCCACCCCGATCATCAATCCACCACAAAGCGCGATCCTGGGAATTCATGCAACCAAACCACGTCCTGTCGTCGAAAATGGCCAGATTGTCATCCGCCCGATGAACTACTTGGCGCTTTCCTATGATCACCGCATCATTGATGGACGTGAGGCAGTACTATCACTCGTCGCTATCAAAGAAGCACTCGAATATCCGGCCAGCCCGTTATTAGAAAACTGATGAGAACAGTCGAAACCTGCAACCTCGAATCATCGTCGGCTGGTATTTTTTCCAGCCGGAGACTAGATGCAACCTTCTGCATAGAGAAGTATATTTATAACTCGTTATCATTCGTCAGATCGAATGTACCGGCATGCTCGCCATTAACGACATATTCATAGGTACCGGCGGACAATCCATAAACCGACAGCGGAACAATTTTTTCGAATGGAACCAGAACCGGCATACAAACGGTAGAATCATCGTCTGAAATAGAACTGACGACATGGACGATAACCTCGAAACGATGATCCTGTAAACGCTGATTGATTTGCCCAAGTGCCTGACAGCTATCTGACAAATTTCCTTTCACCTTCAAAAATACCTGAGTAGGAAAAGTATCGGAAACGATAGGCTCAACCCCATCACCATCAGTTAAGAATATATCGGGTGCCGGAGTAATCTGAAATTCCAGCAGGTGCCAGGCGTCTGTCTGTTCATTATATTGCAGTACTCCTCTCTGAAACAGGCCGGGTTGCTCATCGGTATCGACACGTGGAACCGTCAGAATGTTGTCACGATAAACAGGGTAATCACTTTGAGGTTCCATGAGTGTGCTCCCCTCTATACTTCGCTCGACACTCAAGACACGATCATCCTTACGCCACCTTTCGGCTTCCTGAGTATCCATCTCCACGACTATTCCATTACTGGCTTCGAGAATCGCAACGATCTCACCATTCACTCCCAAGTCGGCAGCCAATTCCGCTTTACGCTGATCGGCTGATTCCTCATTTACACTCTCAGAATTGGGAAGTTCGATCACACCAGCATCACTTCTGAACAGAATGACATAAGATTCCTTCGTTATATCCTGTGAGAAAACAGCATTTATCGGTAAACAAATGATAAACGTAGCAACAAGCAAAATTCTAAGCAAATGCATTTCGTAATCCCTCTTCGAATTGAACCGTCGATCCTGGATCGGTCATTGCACGAGCTCGAAGAAACGAGTATCCGTATCACAAGCATCGTAACGATACACATGGTATGTCGGTACAATTACACTCAAGAGCTCCGCAACCTGAATAATAGAAACTGCAGAAAGGACAGGCAGGCTGCCTGTCGGGTGAAACCTGTGATCAGTTTGATCCCCATAATCAACGGTATTGATCAACGATATCAGGAGCCTCAGTGTATCCGTAGCACCAACAATTATTTGTTCGAGATATTTCGCTGATGTTCCCGAGAATTTACGATAATCATCCTATCGGTTCTCTATTCTCTATTTCCTTTTCTCCTGGGAAAACGCCAGCAATCAAGTATTGAGAGCAGACACAATACAACAAGCAAGGAAGGGGTTGAGACTGCGAATATGAATTTGTACAAAAATCAATAGACAATTTCCACATTTTCCCGGCCAAGATAATCCACCAGGGAATCAATCAATGTGTCGTGCAGCTGCACACGCCAACGACTATTCAAATCAATTTCACACTTGGCACCCTGATTACGAAAATTGACCGATACCGGACAACACGCCACAAAAGCAGCACCATTCGCATCATTCTCCGGGCAATACGCAGCAAGCAGTTCTTTCAATTGTGCGGTGCTGAGCAATTTTGAATCATTTATCATGATTCTGAGCTTCTTGGCGTACATTGAACGCGCAGCAGCATAATCGTAAATTTCCTTTGCCACAATACGTTGCTCCGCACTATCCCGGCCACCGTTACCGATCGAGGCTCTGACGACCAGCAACTGGTCTACTTTCAGATAGCTGTGATTTGCACTCAGCAAATCGTTGTAAATTACCACCTCCACCCGGGCCAGGCCATCGTCCAGCACAGCGATTGCCATTTTTCCACGCCGTGACATCTGCGTACGTATGGCATAAATCACACCGGCAATGAGTTGCGGTTCCCGTCCAGGATTAATCCGATTGAGGCGAGCCGGAATAAACCGGCTCAATTCACTGGCATAATCCTCATAAGGATGGCCACTGACATAAAACCCCAGTGCTGCTTTTTCATGCTGCAACCTTTCCTTCTCCGCCCAGCAGACTACACTTGCCAGTGCCGGACGCTGCGCCGGATTGGTACTGTCATCGAACAGACTGGTCTGATTAGCCGTCAGGCTGCGCTGCTCTGCATATTCCAGGGCGATACCCACAGAAGCCATGAGTGCAGCACGGTTAGCTTCGATAGTATCGAATGCACCTGCTCGAATCAGCGCTTCTATAGCACGACGATTGACAATCCGTCGATCGATACGCTGGCAAAAATCAAATAAGTCGCTATACGCACCACCTCGTTCACGCGCCTGAACGATGGTTGAAATCGCCGCTTCTCCGGTACCTTTTACTGCACCCAGACCATACCGGATGGTTTTTTCATCAACCGGGACAAAACGATAAACAGATTGATTGATATCTGGTGGCAACATGGAAATACCGTTCGCCTTGCAGTCCTCATAAAATATATTGACCTTATCGGTATCGTCCATATCCGACGATAAGCAGGCCGCCATGAATTCGGCCGGATAATGCGTTTTAAGATAGGCCGTCTGATACGCGATCAGCGCATAAGCGGCGGCATGGGATTTGTTGAAACCATATCCGGCAAACTTCTCCATCAGATTGAACAACGTGACAGCATCCTGCTCAGCCATGCCATGCTTGACTGCACCTTCCACAAACACCGCACGCTGCTGGGCCATTTCTTCGACTTTCTTTTTACCCATTGCGCGTCGCAGCAGATCTGCTCCCCCCAGGCTATAACCACCGATCACCTGGGCAATCTGCATCACTTGCTCCTGGTAAACCATGATGCCGTAAGTAGGACTTAGAATCGGCTGCAACCGTGGATCCAGGTAATCCACCCGTTTACCGTGCTTGCGTTCAATAAAATCGGGGATCAGATCCATCGGCCCCGGTCGGTAAAGTGCCACCAGAGCAATCAGATCCTCAAACCGGTCCGGCCTGGCCTTTTGCAGCAGATCCTTCATCCCGCGCGATTCAAACTGAAAAATTCCCACCGTATTGCCGCGTGCCATCAAGGCAAACGTTGCCTTATCCTCCAGTGGAATATTATCCAACGAAAAAGGCTGGCCATTTTCCGACTGCCGCAAAGTTGCCAAACGCTGCCGGATATCGGTCACCGCCCGGTCGAGAATAGTCAGCGTACGCAGCCCCAGAAAATCGAACTTTACCAACCCGATTTTTTCGACATCATCCTTATCGTACTGGCTGACGACGACCTCTCCCGAATCCGCACAATAAATCGGACAGAAATCAGTAATTTTGCCTGGCGCGATCAGCACACCTCCCGCATGCATGCCCACGTTACGCGTCAATCCTTCCAGGCGTTCGGCCAGTTCCAGCAAACTACGCACGTCCTCCTCTTCCCGTGCACGCTGATTAAGTAATGGCTCCATTTCCCGAGCCTTGCGTAAAGTCATACCCAGTTCGAACGGCACCAGCTTGGCCAGCTGATCGACAAAGTTATACGGCAGATCCAGTACACGACCGACATCACGCACGACCGCCTTGGCTGCCATCGTACCGAACGTTGCGATCTGTGCCACACTCTCAGCACCGTAACGATCACGCACATATTCGATCACCTGTTCACGCCGATCCTGACAGAAATCGATATCGAAATCCGGCATGGAGATACGCTCCGGATTCAGAAACCGTTCAAACAGCAAATCGTAACGCAAGGGATCCAGATCGGTAATACCCAAAGAATACGCTACCAGCGAACCCGCACCGGAACCACGTCCGGGCCCGACCGGTACATCATGGCGTTTCGCCCAGTTGATAAAATCGGCAACGATCAGAAAGTAGCCGGCAAACCCCATCTGAATGATAGTTTCGACTTCGAAATCCAGACGTGTCTGATAATCAGGCCACTTCTCGGCACGTTGTGTCGCTTCCGGAAACAACTGCAGCATACGTGTTTCCAGCCCTGCCTGTGCCTGTTCACGCAGATACTGTTCAATACTGACACCTGCAGGTGTCGGAAAAGCCGGCAGGCGATTGACCCCCAATTCCAGCATCAGTGAACAACGTCTGGCAATCTCTACACTATTGGTCAGCGCTTCCGGTACATCGCTGAACAACTCGCGCATTTCCGCCTGTGTTTTGAAATATTGCTGATCGGTGAAATCCCTGGGACGCCTGCGATCCCCCAACACATACCCTTGCGCGATGCATACCCGCGCCTCATGCGCCCTGTAATCCTCAGGCCGCATGAACTGCACCGGATGAGTCGCCACTACCGGCAGTTTCAATCTGGAAGCCAGAGTCAAAGTGGAACTTACCCATGTTTCCTCATTCGGCTGTCCACAGCGCTGAATCTCGAGATAGAATCTGCCGGGAAATAAATCCGCCCATTCCAGCGCAGCTGCTTCTGCGGCAGATGGGTCATACTGCAGCAACAGCCGACCGACCTCTCCCTGCGCACCACCGGATAAAGCAATCAATCCATCGGTGCCGATTTCATCCTGCCGAAACCACAGCCTTCTCAATTCCGCCCGGCCACGACGTATATTTTCCCGGTAAGCACGTGACAGCAACCGGCTCAGACGCAAATAACCGGAAAATGACTGGCACAGCAACAATATACGCACGGGTCGCTCATCATCATGCTCATTGCTGACCCAGACATCGCAACCGGCAATCGGCTTGACACCATTTTTGCAGGCATACTGATAAAACTTGACCAGTCCAAAGAGGCTGGATAAATCTGTCAACGCCAGTGCTGGCATGCCGTCATCCCGTGCTTTCGAAACCGCCTCTTCGATCCGTACGATACTGTCTACGACGGAATACTCGCTATGCAACCGCAAATGGACGAAGGCAGGATCTACCGGCATGAGTGATACAATTCAGAAAAAATTTCGACCGAAATGAAATTTTGAGAAACAACCGAACAAATAGTAGGATGATTAAAATCATCTCTACTTTACCGTTTTGTTTTATTTTACACTATGCTTAAAGCCCCTGAATTGCTCCTTCCCGCCGGCTCCCTGGAAAAAATGCGTGCAGCCTACGCGTTTGGGGCCGATGCGGTTTATGCGGGTCAGCCACGCTATTCTCTGCGTGCCCGCAATAACGAATTTACACTGCCACAACTGCAGGCAGGCATCACTGAGGCTCATCAGCTCGGCAAAAAATTCTTCGTAGCAAGCAACCTGATGCCACATAACGCCAAAGTCAAAACCTATCTGCGCGATATGGCACCGGTAATCGAACTGCAACCCGACGCGCTGATCATGGCCGATCCGGGCCTCATCATGCTGGTCAGGGAAAAATGGCCGGATATCCCCGTTCACTTGTCCGTCCAGGCCAATACTGTCAATTATGCCGCAGTAAAATTCTGGCAATCGCTCGGCCTGACACGTGTGATTCTCTCGCGTGAACTGTCACTGGAAGAAATCAGTGAAATCCGCACACTCTGCCCGGATATGGAACTCGAAGTATTCGTGCATGGTGCACTATGCATCGCCTATTCAGGGCGGTGCCTGCTTTCCGGTTATTTCAACCATCGTGATCCCAACCAGGGTACCTGCACCAACTCCTGCCGCTGGGATTACAAAGTTAAAGCAGCCGAAGAGAATGCGAGCGGCGATATCGAACCTTTACAAAAAATCGACTTCGATTTCAATCAGGCGCTCCTGTCATCAACTTCCTCCCTGTCTGCCGATAACAACCCTGTTCAACGGCACCCCGCAGCAGACCAGGTCTATCTGATCGAGGAAGGCAAGCGACCAGGACAGTTGATGCCTATCATGGAAGATGAACATGGGACCTACATCATGAATTCGAAAGATCTGCGTGCGGTCGAACATGTCGCGCGTCTGACCGAGATCGGTATCGATTCCCTCAAAGTCGAAGGACGAACCAAATCGACCTATTACGTCGCACGCACTGCTCAGGTTTATCGTCAGGCCATCGACGATGCCATTCATCGACGCCCGTTTGATCCTTCATTGCTCGGCCAATTGGAAGGACTTGCCAATCGCGGCTATACCGATGGCTTCTATCAACGCCACCACAGCCAGGAAACTCAAAATTACCTGCGTGGCCATTCCGAATCAACACGCAGTCAGTATGTCGGCGATATCGAGCATGTCGATACCACGAATGGCATGGCCGAGATTCTGGTCAAGAACCGTTTTCAGGTCGGCGATCGTTTGGAAATCGTTCATCCCTCCGGTAATCGTGTAATTCAACTCGAACAAATGCAGGATCTCGACGGCAACATGGTCAACGTCGCGCCTGGCAGCGGTTACCGCGTCAGGATTCCCTTGACAGGTAACGTTGAAAAAGCTTTCCTTGCCCGATTTTTATAAATAATTGTCGACTTAGTACAACCTGCTTATAGTTGGTATCAAAATGAATCTCAGGTTCGTGATTTCTGACATGATTAATTTCCTTACTATCCGTCCCACCAGACAATCTGATTGTCCTGATTTCCAGTGTCCAAAGTATTAGCCGATAATTACCCGGAGTATTTCTCTACCTACAGAAAATAGCTAAAAACAATCAGCTCAAATGCCGGATATCATCAATCGTTATGAATGATGAATACCCTTTTCGATCCATCACTTTGCTCTTGTCTACCTTATAGCTTAGACCTACTTTCTGCTTCTGAGCTTTATTAACAGGATGGTCTGATTCACAGCGTGTATCGTTTCAATTCAGGTTAAAGTCAAAAGATGAATAACTCCACTGTTTTCAGGAATATCCATGGTTTTATCAGGGATTTCCGTTACAATTACGGCATGCAACACGACAGGATATCAATCCCTAACGATCATGATGCCGGGGTACCCGGCAATGTCATCCTGATCGGCATGATGGGAGCCGGCAAAACGACGATCGGCAAGCTGCTGGCAAGCCATATCGGAAAAACTTTTGTCGATGCAGATCACGAAATCCAGTTGCGTACGGGAGTCAGAATCCCTGTGATATTCGAAATAGAAGGCGAAGCCGGGTTTCGTAAACGGGAAGCCGAGGTCTTACGAGACATAGTAAAGTTACACAATATCGTACTGGCTACCGGGGGGGGAGCAATATTGTGCCCGGAAAATCGTGCGCTATTACGGCAAAACGGTACTGTCGTCTACCTGTGCGCGCCTGTGAGTGAACTGCAGCGGCGTACCCGTTCCGATAAGAACCGACCTTTGCTTCAGACCGGAAATCCACAGGCCAGGTTGATTGAACTCTATACCCAACGTGATCCGCTTTACCGTCAAACAGCACATATCGTCATAGACAGCGGCAGGCAGGGTGTACGTGTGCTCGTACAGAAACTTATCCAGAAATTGCTCCAGTTCGGGCCGGAACGACCCGGAAGTGAACAAAAAAAGTTGCATAGTAACAAGCTAAAATAATCGCGGGTATTCGTTTCTGATCATTACGTTGCGCAGATCAATATACTTTTTTGCAAACAAGTAACAAACTGTCATTAACGTCACAACCTCTTACTGGCAACACATCAGGTTCAGATTCGCTTTCCCACCCATTCATGATCTCGAAGAAAATTTTTATATGAGTGCAATAGAATCAGTCAGGGTCGTGCTCGATTCTGCTACAGAGAACCGCAGTTATCCCATTCATATCGGTCGGGATCTGTTGACCCGGGGCGATTTGCTTGTGCCCCATTTGCCCGGGAAAAAAGCTGCGATCGTCACCAACACGACAGTAGCACCGCTTTATCTGGATACATTGCAAACAACTCTCACCCAGAATGGGATAGAAACGTTTGCCGTAATTCTGCCTGATGGTGAACGATATAAGCACTGGGAAACACTGAACCAGATTTTCGATGCATTACTCGAACATCGCTGTGAACGCAAAACGCCGCTGATTGCGCTGGGTGGGGGTGTCATCGGTGACCTGACCGGTTTTGCCGCTGCCACTTACCTGCGTGGCGTCCCGTTCATCCAGATTCCTACCACGCTGCTCGCGCAGGTGGATTCTTCCGTGGGAGGAAAAACCGGTATCAATCATCCGCTCGGCAAGAACATGATCGGTGCCTTTTATCAACCGCGCCTGGTTCTGGCCGACAGCGCAACACTTGCCACGTTGCCGGATAGAGAATTACGCGCCGGTATCGCAGAAGTGATCAAATATGGATTGATCCATGACGCAGATTTCTTCGACTGGCTGGAACAACACATGACGCAACTGCTGGCGCGAGATACGGATGCAATGAATTATACGATTCGCCGCAGTTGTGAGATAAAAGCTGAAATCGTCTCACTGGATGAACGCGAAAGTGGTCTGCGAGCCTTGCTCAATCTGGGCCATACCTTTGGCCATGCAATCGAGAATGCCATGGGCTACGGATCCTGGTTGCATGGAGAAGCAGTCGCTGCCGGCACGATTATGGCAGCTGAACTGTCCAGACGCCTGCAGCGTATTACGCATCAGGATGTCGAACGCATCAGACAGTTATATGAAACGGCAGGGTTACCCGTAAAAGGACCGCGTATCACACCCGAACGCTATCTGGAATCAATGCAACTGGACAAAAAAGTGGAAGGTGGCACTATCCGTTTCATTCTGCTCGATCGTATTGGAAAAGCCGTGCTCAGCGATGATATTCCTGCTCCGATGCTATCCGCAACCCTGTCAGCCTGTGTTAGCGATGAGTAGTCACCTGGCACCTTATGCCGTATCGGATGCCAACTCACGCGGTCGCCGTATTCGTGAGGATACTCCGGTGGGACGTAGTGAATTTCAACGTGACCGGGATCGGATTATTCATTCCACTGCATTTCGCCGGCTCGAATACAAAACACAGGTATTCGTCAATCATGAAGGAGATTTGTTTCGTACACGTCTGACACATAGCCTGGAAGTCGCACAAATTGGCCGTTCCATTGCACGCAATCTGCATCTCAACGAAGAGCTGGTGGAAGCGATCGCTCTTGCACATGACCTGGGCCATACTCCTTTCGGCCATGCCGGACAGGATGCCCTGAATGACTGCATGAAAGCTTACGGAGGATTCGAACATAACCTGCAGTCCCTGCGTGTGGTTGATATGCTGGAAGAACGCTATGCGACATTCGATGGATTGAATTTGTGTTTTGAAACACGCGAAGGTATCCTAAAAAGAGTCCCAAAATCCAAAGCTCAGGAAGTGGGCGAGCTGGGTGAACGTTTTTTATATGGTCGAAGTGCCTCGCTGGAAGCGCAGCTTGCCAATCTTGCAGATGAAATCGCCTACAATAATCATGATGTGGATGACGGGTTGCGCTCGGGTCTTATTACCCTGGCACAACTCGAAAGCGTTGAAATATTCGCCCGGCACTTGTATCAGGTGAAACAACGCTATCCGGATATCACAGGACGGCGCCTGATTCATGAGACGGTACGCGGCATGATCAATACTCTGGCAGTGGATTTAACGATGCAAAGTAAAATCAATATTGAAGCGGCTAAACCGGATAGTCCAGATAAAGTTCGGGAAATTTCTCCGCTGATCAGCTTCAGCGATACAATCAAACGGCAGCAGCAAGAATTGAAACGTTTCCTGCACAAAAATCTGTATCGACATTATCAGGTCATGCGTATGAGTAATAAAGCCCGCCATACGATAGCGAGATTGTTCTCTGCATTTGACACAGAACCTGCATTGCTGCCGTCAAAGTATCAGCATAAATTCCTTGACTATGGACACCAGGCTATCGCTGATTATATTGCCGGGATGACAGATCGCTATGCGATCAAAGAATATCAACGTTTATTCGTTATTGCTGAAAATTAAGGGAAGCATGTGAATATGATGGTCAACATAAAAGCTTTTTTGAAAAATTGTCTATGGAGTGGATGTATCCTGGCTGGTATCATGGGCTTTTCGAGCCAGATACCAGCCGCCAGTCCCAAAAAAAGTGACCTGATCGATGCTGCCAGCCGAGGTCAGTTTTCCCGGGTAAAGGATTTACTGGCCGGAACAAGTGGAAGCATTGACAGTCCCACCAAAAATGCTGCGCTGGTGCTCGCTGCGCAAAATGGGCAAGATAAAATCGTCAAAGCATTACTGGATTCAGGTGCCGATGTCGATACCAAAAATAAAGACGGCTATACACCGCTGTTGTTGGCAGCACGTGACGATCGACCGGATGTACTACAGGTGCTGCTTGCCGCCGGTGCGGAAAAAGATGTAACAACGGAAGACGGAATGACAGCCCTTATGTTAGCTGCATACCGCAATCGCCTTGAAATCTTACGTGCTCTGATCCAGGCGGGAGCAGACATCCAGGCAGCGACTGAAGAAGGAGTTACGGCACTGATGCTCGCGGCACAAATGGGGTATCAGGTTGCAGTGCAGGATCTGATCAGAGCACAAGCTGATGTGAATTCTCAGACAAAAAGCGGCGCAACTCCATTGATGCTCGCCGCACAGAATGGTCATCAGGGTGTGACGAGAACCCTATTGGCGGCCGGTGCAGAGGTAAACGCCAAAGCGAGCAACGAAGCCACTGCGCTGCTATTAGCCCAGAAATACGAACATAAAGGCGTGATAGAACTTTTAATCAAGGCAGGTGCACAGTAGCCCCTGCTGATAAATATATGATAAAACATAACGAAATCAGTGTAGCCAATTGAAAAACAGGTCATCGCCATACAGCGATTGGAGCAGCTGCCAGAAAAACAATGAAAAACAATAACAAGGGCAGGTAATACTGCCTTCTGAGTAAATACAGCTCATAGTAATTTATTCACGGATACTCGGATTTCGCACCGATTTCGTTCCGATCAATTTTATTTTATATAGAGGAAAACAGTATGAAGATTAGCGTAGCACTCATTGCAGCCATCCTGGTTCTTTCCGGTTGTGGAAACCAGGAACCCGCCGACAAATCCAGATCGGAAGAACCTGAAGTATCGCTGATGGATGAAGTAACCCCCGCCGATGAACTTCCATCGGTTCTGAAGGAAGGATTATCGGCAGAAGAGCAAGATGAACTGAAGAAAAAGATCATGCCGACATTGGATGATGGTCTGACACCCGAACAGCGCTTTCTGAAGTTGCGCAAAGATGCCGAAGCAGGCGATCCGGAAGCGCAGAATGGTTTGGGTGCCATGTACTACACGGGAGAAGCTATCTCCCGTGACGCTCAGGGTAATATCATGGACTATGATCCTGTAACAGCTGCGGGCTGGTTCTTCCGTGCTGCCGAGCAGGGTCATGCCGAAGCACAGTTTAACCTTGGACTGTTATATCTCAATGGCGAAGGAGTTTCCCAGGACTCTGCCAAGGCGCTGGAATGGTTTACCAAAGCTGCCGAACAGGGAAACGTAGATGCCCAGAACAATCTTGGCGTCATATACCTTACAGGTGAAGGCGTCGAACAGGACACCGATAAGGCGATCGAGTGGTTCGAAAAAGCTGCGGAACAGGGAAATGAAGAAGCCAAGGAAAATCTTGAGGCAATCCGCTCCTCTCAAAAAGAATCAAAATCCAAAGAATCCAAAGACAAGTAATATCAACGCCCCACATTCAAAAAGCCGGCTTACAGCTTGTCCAACTGAGCAATCCGTTTGTCAAGCTGTACGGCTCTGTTTTGAGTGCTATGGTATTGATAAATGTTTAGCCCTACATTCTTCTCCGCAGCATATAAATCTTCTTTACGCTATTTAGCAATCAGTCTCTAAGTTCGGGGATTTCCTCTTCTTCCGGAATAAACTTGAGGGTCAGGCCATTATTGCACCAGCGCTGCCCGCGTGGAGACGGGCCATCGTTAAATACATGCCCCTGATGCCCGCCACAGCGTGCACAATGATATTCAGTCCGAGGAATAATCAGCTTGTAATCATGTTTTGTGGCAATGTGCCCGGCTATAGGCTGGGTAAAACTGGGCCAGCCCGTTCCACTCGAATATTTGTATCTGCTTTCAAACAACGGTAAGTAACACGCAGCGCACAGATAGATGCCTTCCCGATACTCTTCATTGAGTGCACTGCTTTCCGGACGCTCGGTATCCTCCTCGAACAACACACGATAAACTTCGGGTAATAATAATGAACGCCACTCTTCATATGGCTTATCAAGCGGCGCAACGGTAACAGGATCGATATTCATTGCATCCTGATCTCCAAAATTGATAAATATAAACAAGACTCACCTTTCCTGCTTTCTTCAGAAAGCTGCGCCCGATTATCCTTTTTATTTATGACATTTTTGACTGCTCAACGTTGCAAATCTCTCCCTCGCATTCCTTCCATTGAGATCACATGAATATGAGATAAAACATCAATCACGAATCACATGCGGAATAGCGGCTTTCAGATAGTAAATCATGGACCACAAGGTCAGGATTGCAGCCAGATAAATCAGCCACGTACCAATGACTTGCGGATCGAATAAATCGCCTACCCTGTCATGGTAAAGCAATAATGGAATGGCGATCATTTGTGCAACCGTTTTGATCTTACCCAGGAAAGAGACCGCCACACTCTTGGATTTCCCGATTTGTGCCATCCACTCACGCAATGCGGAAATTGTAATTTCGCGTCCGATGATAACCAAAGCAATGGGGGCATCGAGTCGTTCCAGATGTACCAGAACGATCAGTGCGGCAGCGACCATCAGCTTATCTGCTACTGGATCGAGAAAAGCGCCAAACGCTGAAGTCTGGTTGAGTACTCGAGCCAGATAACCATCCAACCAGTCGGTCAAAGCGGCCCCGCTGAACACGATGGTGGCGGCTAAATTCTGCCCGGTCGGCGATAACCAATCTGCAGGCAGATAAAAAATCCCGACAAATAGAGGAATGGCCATGATACGCAACCATGTCAGGAAATTAGGAAGATTCATCGGCATAATCGAAAAGGCTCCAATCTGTATTTTGATTCGTTATGTATCAGACAGAGATTTATGGCTGATCACTCCCAATCGCGGAAATGGCCTTCATTTGCCAGATCCCTGAATCGATCATGCAGTGATGCCATAAAATCATTTTTGCCTGTGCTGAAGAACATACTGTCTCCAACCAGCACATCGCAGAAAAAAGGTACCAGCACGAAATCATCCTTGGGTAATGCTTTTCCCAGCCCGTAGAGCAGAACGGGGGTAACCGGTATTGTCGGAAAACGCTCAGCAAGCCAGGCAACCCCCTTTTTGAACCGTGTGAGTTTTTCCGGCTCTCCGCGTGATCCTTCCGGAAACAAAATCAATATCTTGTTCTGATCGAGTGCCTGATAACACGGTGTCAACGGATCATTCAGCTTTTGTGCTGCACCACGTTGAATGGGAATGATACCGATTACCTGTGTCGAAAACCAGGCAAGAAAGCGATTCCTGAGAAAATAATCGGCTGCTGCTACCGGACGAATCTCAGACAGCTGCCATAATGGAAAAAGTGAAATGAGTACAAGCGTATCCAGATGACTGTTGTGATTGGCAACAATAATCGCCGGCCCGCTTACCGGTAACAGGTTTCTGCGCTGTACATTCAGTCCCAGCAGAAACAATACCAGAATACGCACCAGCAGAAAAAACAATAATCTTAAAAAATGATTCGGGGCTTGCACGATTCAATAGAAAAAATAGCGAGTGTAATGAAAGAAAATCGGTACCGTGAACGTCAGGCTGTCGACACGATCGAGAATACCGCCATGCCCGGGAATCAGGCTGCCAAAATCCTTGATTCCGATATCACGTTTAATCGCCGATATCGACACATCGCCGACAAAACCGAATATGCCAATCAGCAGACCAGTCAGCAATGCATGCTTCAGATCGAATGGTGTCAGGTACGGTGCCAACAACACGGCAGCCAGCATAGTCGTGGTAACGCCACCGGCTAAACCTTCCCAGGTTTTATTCGGACTGATGACAGGCAATACTTTCCTTTTACCGAACAACTTCCCCCAGACATATTGTCCGACATCGTTGAACTGGGTCAAGAAAACCAGATAGAACAGCAGACCCGAACCCGTTGCACTATGCCATGTTCCTGTATCGGGCAACATTAACAGAAAAGCCGCGTGACTGATGGAAAATACACAGGTCATCAACCCCCAATGAATCGTTGCTGCTGCGTGCAAAAACCCTTCTGTCTTCTGAGCGATGATCATCCGGAAAGCGATGAACAAAAACATGTAAACAGGGATAAAAATAATGAACATGCCGTACCAGACGATGCTGACCCAATAATACTGCAGCAAAATGGCAAGATAGGCCCAGAACAGTACGCGCCGATCAGCTCGGCGTGTTGGTATTCTGGAGAAATATTCCTTCAGCGCCAGGAAGCTAATAATGCCGAAAAAGACCAGTGCTACTTCCTGACTGGCCAGCAGTACAATGGAAAAAGCCCCGATCATGATCCACCAGCTCTGCGTACGGGCGATCAACTCGGTAAAATCTTTTTCCGGTTTCATTCTGGAAAGGGCAAAAACGATGAGACTTGCCCCTGCCAGCAATCCCCATAATCCCCCGAGCGCCCAAGACAAGGTCTGGTCATTCATGGGCATGTACCTCTTTGAGCGCCTGACGCACCCGGTTACCTATCGTAGTAGCGAGTAACACAATAACCAGTACAAGTACCCCTGTCAGCCAACCATCAGTGGATACTCCCATCCCGATCAACAACCCGATTACACCAAAAACGAAGGCACGATCGCTTTTACCCATCGGCCCATCGTAACGGCGGCTCGCACCGATCTGAACCGCCACCACACCTGTCATCTCGCTGATGACAGCCAACAGACAAATGGCTACCACGGACCATAATGCATTCACATCAAGTAACGCGAAAGGCAGATATAAAGCAACGTCAGAAACCACATCCCCTAATTCATTGAGTATGGCACCTAGCGGTGACTGCATGCCATGCTCTCGCGCCAGCATGCCATCTATAGCGTTCAGCGCCATGCGTATCAGCAATACCAGAGGCAGCAGCAGCCATAACGGGTAAATATCGGTAAAACCTGCCAACATCATGCCCGTAACGATGGATAGTATCATCGCAGTAACCGTTATCTGATTGGCTGTCACCCCCGATTGCGCCAGCCATCGGACAAGTGGTCTGAGTAATCCCTGGAAACGACTTTTGAGCTGATAAATCGTGGGCATCATCGAAATCTGAAGTTTATGGATCGATCGCCGATTCTAGCGCATTAAGTCAGTGTAAGCGCTACAAAGAAATAAAAAATGAATGATATATGAATAATGACAAGTGCAATCCACCTCAGGGGAACTAACGGTTTCTCACCTGGTTTTACCTCACGCTGACGGCCTAATCAACGTTTTTCAGAGGATTCATAGGAACGCACGTAGCCGATCCCAATAAAGTTTGAAAAACTTATAAAAGGGTCTGAACGGCAGCTTTCCAACCGGCATAGAGCCGCATTCTTTCCCCTTCCGTCATCGAGGGCGTATAAATTCTGGCCCGCCGCCAGTATTGTTCAGTTGCTTCCAGCGCTGAAAATAATCCTGACGAAAACCCGGCCAGACAGGCAGCACCGAGCGCCGTCGCTTCGGTTACTTCCGGTACTTCCACCGGCTTATTCAGTATATCGGCCAGAAATTGGCACATGAATCTGTTGATAACCAATCCTCCATCGACACGGATGACCGCCGCCTCAAAGCTGCTATCCTCTTCTATCGCCGCAATCAGATCTTTCGTTTGATATCCCTGAGCTTCCAACGCAGCACGAACGATATGTGCTTTTGTCGTCTCACGAGTCAGGCCACTGATCATGCCACGCGCACCCGGCCGCCAATAAGGTGCCCCCAGCCCGGTAAAAGCAGGCACGAAATACACCTCATTACTATCGGGCACACTAAACGCCAGTGCCTCACTCGATGCGGCATCCTGGAAAAACCCTAACCCATCCCGCAACCATTGAATCGCAGCACCTGCCACAAAAATCGACCCCTCTATGGCATAGGTCATCTCTCCATTCAACCGGTAAGCTGGTGTGGTCAATAGACGATGATGTGAAGGCTTGAAATCCGTACCGATATTCATCAGTGCAAAACAGCCTGTGCCATAAGTAGACTTAACCATACCCGGCCGGAAGCATCCCTGTCCAATCAAGGCTGCATGCTGATCCCCCGCCATGCCACCAATAGGTATCTCCCGTCTGAATAGCTTCGCATCGGTCACACCGAACTCGGCTGCATTGTCCAGAACTTCCGGCAAAATGACAGCTGGAATATCGAACAACGCCAGCAGATCCTCATCCCATTTCTGTTCCACAATATTGAACAGCAGTGTCCGCGCAGCATTTGTCACGTCGCTGGCATGTACCCGCCCTCCCGTCAGATGCCAGAGCAGATAACAGTCTACCGTACCGAATGCTAATTCGCCCCGGACTGCCCGAGTACGCGCACCTTCGATGTTATCCAGTATCCAGGCGATTTTACTTGCAGAAAAATAGGGGTCGAACAACAACCCGGTTTTAGCTGTCGCTGTGGGCTCATGCCCCTGTGCCCGGAGTTGCTCACAATATGCACCCGTCCGGCGATCCTGCCAGACAATCGCGTTATAGACAGGTTTACCGGTTTTCCGGTCCCATAAAATGGTTGTCTCGCGCTGATTAGTAATGCCGATGGCAGCAACCGATTCCGCCACGCTGGGACCAGAATCCAGCACCCGGCGGCAAACGTCGAGCGTATCGCGCCAAATGTCCTCAGGATTTTGCTCGACCCAGCCCTTACGCGGATAATGCAGTGTCAATTCTTTTTGCTGTACAGCGAGAATCTCAAGCTCTGCGGAAAACAGGACAGCACGGGAACTGGTCGTACCCTGATCGATTGCCAGAATCGTTGGCTGGTCACTCATCGCCCGATTTTTCCCACACTGTAGAAACTTTCATTTAAAAACAGGGTACAACATCGCCATTCAACTCGAATATCTGCCTTTAGAAAGATAGCCAGCTCATTCAGCGGTGATATTCACCGGCACGCTCAGGCTGATACATCACTTCTTCGATCCGAACCCGTAATACACCGCCCCCCGGCTTGGGCCATTCAATTTCATCTCCTTGAGAAAGGCCCAGCAACGCGCTCCCAACCGGAGCAAGAATCGAAATTTTCTCGCCACTGGTATCGACATCCTTTGGATAAACCAAAGTCAGGCAGAATTCTTCAGCAGATGACTCCACTCTGAATCTTACGGTGGAATTCATCGTCACAACGGTAGGTGGAACCTCTTCCGGCTCCACTACTTCAGCACGAGCCAATTCAGCTTCCAAATCATCCCTGCCAGGGAATGCGTTCTGAGGTAAGGAATCCAGCAATACTTCCAATCTCTCTGCGTCGAGCGACGAGATTATGATTTTAGGCTTCACGCTCACTTTAAATTCCTCGAAACTTGTCATTCATATGAATTACTGCAGAAAATAGGCCGGTCAACAGAAAAGAACCAGCATTTCCCGATATAACCTTGTTATGGCACAAGAATAGCGATAGCAAATACTGACTATACCCTGTTACAAAGGGAACAATGCGCCATTAAAGTATCATATATGGAAAGCTGAGAAATACTATACGACTGACAACGGTGCAGTCTGTGCAAATCTCTCTTGCAAGAATCACCAGCGATTTTTCAACCCTGGCACAGTTCTGAATCAATCTGGCTGTAATGCATACCTGAAACCATTTCTGGCACGACAGACCAGTATATAGGATGCCCTGCCACACAGCTTCGGGTCCAGAATCATTTATTTGAACAATACATTCACAGGCGTTACGCAGAGCCTTCACACCTGTTCGTGCAGTATAGCCTACCGGTACCATATTGACCAGCATGCCTACAGGCCATTAGAACGCTACGGCATATGCTCCAGGTGCGAACCTTCCCGGTAAATTCAATCCGATAGCAGTCTTTACTTATTCGAAACGGATTATCCTAGAAACCATAATTAGACGCGCCTGAGTATGCGTCTGGCAAGGCACGACGAGGCGCAGGGACATTCCCTGCGATGAGGAGCAACACAGCCAGACAGCGTGCCAGGCGTGCAATCGGGTGCGTAGCGATCTCACCCACCGGGTCGGCATGAGCGAAGGCAGCAAGCTCACTATCCATCGCGGTTTCCAGAGGTTGATTAGTGATCAGCTGCGGTTTCTAGGATTATGTCAGCTTCGGAAAACTGCGTGCTGTGGCGCTCGTTAACTGCCTTGACGATCTCGGACATCTCCTTTTTCTCGTCAACGGTGTAGGTTTGGCCACGCGAGGTAACCATTTTCGACCACCAGGTCTACCTTGGCCCCAGCATCAAGGTACAAAATATCGAGAAGTACGGGTGGGATGGCGAGCCTGATCAGGTTCTTCATCATGGTGGCGTTGTTTCTTGTGGTCTTGAACCTGCTTCTTGCAGCAGATCCAGCACCCGCTCTTGTGCATATAATAGGCTTTATCGGCCAGAAACGCCTGAATGGAAACGATTACGAAGAATTAATAAAGCTACGGAAAACGGCAAATATAGCGGTGACAATAGCGACACATATTGATACAGCTGTATCAAAGCGGTACAGGCCAGCCGATTAACTGCCAGTCTGGGCACTACCCGCACCTTCTGACACCAAAGGGGCCGTGCTCAATATCAACAAGACTGACAAGAAACTCATTACCGAACTGAAAGTATAAACAGGCAGCCTACCGCACGATATTGGTCACCGTTGTAAGATGCACTCGATAACTTAAACAATCCTACTGATTCACGGCTGAATCGAGGTAGATGAAACGTTGCTACAATTTCCGAACCACTTACCTGCATAGATAGCAAAGCAGAAATGGCTGGACTGAAGATGTTGGGTAAGAATTGAGACATCCCCAATGGTTTGGTCCAGTTGGGGATCATGATGGTGCACTTATGCTGGGTGCACCAAACAAAAACCCAGCTTTTCAGGCTGGGCCTTTTATCACATCAAAATCTAATCAAGGAGCCTGGATATTGGATGCCTGCATGCCCCTTTGACCTCGTACTACGTCAAAAGTAACTTTTTGACCTTCTTTCAGTGTCTTGAATCCATTCATATTAATTGCAGAAAAATGCGCAAACACGTCCTCACTGCCATCATCCGGTGTAAGAAATCCAAAACCCTTTGCATCATTAAACCATTTAACTGTACCTGTTGCCATGTGATTACTTCCTTTTAAAAAAACGGAAAAGCTTCCGTAAAGCTATTTGAATCGAAGATTGCACATGGAACACCAATACTGCACAGATTATATGGAATACCACTACTGCAAAAACTTTGAAACAAATTCGTTGTGCTAATAGTTTTTACTCCAAATCGAATTGGAAGTCAAGGAAATAAAAATCAGGGAAGTTGTAGTAAAGTGGAACGAAGACGGCAGAATAATAATCCCTGTCGAGCCGTTTGCCTATATTGATTGATCCGTCGAGAATACGTTGGGATGTGCCCAGTGGCATCGTTGTTGACGAAGCATCAGTTCCAAAGCTTACGTAGCCGATTATCGGGGCTCCGTTCATAGGTAAGTACAAGAACTCTTCCGTTATTCACGATGTTGCATATGTCGGAAGGAGCCGTCCTTGGGAGGATGTTCATCATGCTTTCTATACAGGGATGCGTGCATCTGGTATCTCAAACGCAAAGGCAAAAAATCAGCCGCTGAATTCCAGCAAAGTTAGTATTCCTTTCTCACCGCCTAATCAGGTTAGAGACTACTCCACTACATCCCAACGTCTGGCAGCAAGCTTCACTGAATGCCCAAGTACGCTGCCTTTCCTTTACCTTCACTTCAATTATCAGCTTGGCCACAAGTGCCGGTTCCGCGACTCTGAGTCCTTCACGATGTAACCCCGGCGTAACCCCAGAAGATTATCTTTCTTTATCTGTCAACGTAAATCATTGATTCTATGGCGCCCTGGAGACGAATCGAACGTCCGACCTACCCCTTAGGAGGGGGTTGCTCTATCCCCTGAGCTACCAGGGCGAGGGTCGCATTTTACGCTAAAATTTCATGATGCATAAAATTGAAATTTATCGTTGAAAACGATATCAGAAATTGCGAGGCTAGCTAGACAGGTCAGTAAGTAAGTGGAAATGATTCACTACCAAAATTCCCACCAGGATCTCTTACCCAACGAGCCGGAATCAGAAAGGTAGGTACTCTCAGGGAAATTCTTTTTCATGACTTTTTCAACATCATCACGTAAATCGGTCAGCCCTAATTCATCATACGCTCTTGCCATGATATATAGGGCCTCTTCCGTGGCAAGCGTTTGTGGATATTCTTCCAGTACGAATTGTGCGCGTCTGGCTGCAGCAACATAAGCTTTGCGCTTCATATAATATCGCGCTACGTGGATTTCACCTCTTGCCAGCGCATTAACTAAATAGGCCATACGCTTGAGTGCGTCAGATGCATATTTGCTGTCTGGATACCGTGTCACTAACTGTTTGAAGCTTTCGAATGACTCACGTGAAGCCTTTGCATCCCTCTCGCTCATATCTTGTCTGATAATCTTAGTGGTAATATAGCCTAATATACCCTGATCATCGTTAAAGTTAGCCAACCCTTTGATATAATACGCATAGTCGACATTCTGATGATGCGGATAAAGTTGGATGAATCGATCCGCTGCAGCAATGGCAGAAGCTTGTTCCTGATCTTTATAGTATGCGTAAGCTATTTCGAGTTGCGCCTGTTGAGCAAATCGTCCATAGGGATACCGCGCTTCCAGGGATTCGAATAGTTTGATCGCGCTTGCGTAGTTGCCATTGTTCAGCTCACTTTTGGCCTCAGCATAAAATTTGCTCGCAGACCATTGGCTGTTATCGGTTTTTTTTTCCGATAGCAGATTACATGCCGCCAATAGTACTACCAACCAACCTATTAAAAATCGTCGCAACATAATGAGTCATACCGATAACGCGCAAAATACACAAAATTATAACGTAAAGCTTGATCCATCCGCAGTAACCGATTGCAATGAAAAAATAATCGAACTAAAAGCACCCAAAGAAATTGCGGGATTGCGTCTGGATCAAGCGCTAGCGCATCTGTTTCCCCAATGGTCACGTAGCAGACTGCAAGGATGGATCAAACAGGATCGAGTCAGTGTAGATGGCTCAACAGGCACATCCAGACAAAAAATGTGGGGGGGCGAGACGATCAGGATTCTACCCGGTCGGATAGAAACCGATCATCCCTACCAGGCGGAAGCTATTCCGCTCAATATCATTTACGAAGATAACCACTTGCTTGTCCTCAATAAACCTGCTGACTTGGTCGTACATCCAGGGAACGGCAACTGGCAGGGAACATTGTTGAATGCCCTGCTCAATCATGCTCCACAACTCAGTCACGTACCACGGGCCGGAATCGTTCACCGGTTAGATAAAGCAACTACTGGTCTGCTGGTAGTTGCCAAGACAATTGAAGCACAGCTCGATTTGGTCAGGCAATTACAACAGCGAACCGTGAAACGATATTATCTGGCACTGGTATTAGGAGAAGTCAGAAAAGATGGTCTGGTTGATGCACCAATTGGCAGACATCCGATACTTCGTACCCGCATGGCGGTTACGCAAAGAGGTAAGTCTGCTCGTACCTATTACCAGGTTCTGGAAAGGCTGCCTGCCTGCACATTACTGCGTTGCAGTCTGGAAACCGGCCGTACGCATCAAATTCGTGTCCATTTATGTGCAATCGGCCACCCTCTGGTAGGTGACCCGGTTTATGGTAAAAAATCTATTGATCCGTCACTGGCCGATATCATTCCGCCTTTTCCCAGACAGGCTTTACATGCTCAGAAACTGGAACTGATACACCCTCATAGCAAGCAACCCATGATCTGGGAAGCTCCTTTACCGGATGATATGGCTAAATTACTGCAAGCAGTACGAACAACTTTTCCACCCATTTCCACACTTTCCTGATTGCTCACATTCATTACATATTTTATTTGTCGCTGAATTGAAAATATCAGTAATTACCAGGATATCCCAATGAAGTCCATGAGTTCTTTAGCTTGGATTCTGTGAGCGATCATCTTGCTCCAACCAAGGAACCAAAGCATCAAAAACTCATGGACAACGAGTTCTATCCTTCTGATTTAGCCCTTAATGCAGCGGCATTAACACGATCCCTCAGGGCCTGTACTTCAGTCCTTGCTTCCAGTGCCAGTCTTTCAGCTTTATGCTCATCTTCAGGCCCCGTCACATGAACAAACTCGTGACTATCCTCGTAAGCTTGTTTTGTTGTACCGGTCAGTCTGATCAATGCTCCAGCAATTACGCCACCTGTCAAAGCCAGCGCGAGCGTAATACCGATACCCGTCAATTGGGCGACGGCAATACCCGGTACAATCAAGATTGCGCTGAACCCACCCAATAATCCCGGGAGTCCATGCAGATTGTGTACCCCACAGGTGTCTATCGTTTTGGCTTTGGATTCCAGCATGGGCTGAATAAATACGAAACCCACCACAGAAATGGCACCACCCAGCAAGCCGATCACAAAGGCACCTGCAGGCCCAACAATGTTACAGGCTGACCCGATCGCTACCCCCCCGGCAAGTGCAGCATTGGCCATATCTATCATAGATGCCTTCCCCTTATGAAACATCACACTCAGGAAATAAGTAGCAAGTGTGGCACCACATAATGCAAGCAGCGTGTTAACAATGGTTTGGGGCATCTGTTCGAATGGTACGATTGCAGTGGCAAAGCTTGGCCAGAAAAGCCACAGTACCATTGACCCCAGCATCGAAAAGCGGTCGGAAGTCGCGTCCGATTCAATCGGTTGAGCTCGCTGAGCCGCAGTAGTCAGAACGATAGAGACTCCCAAACCAAAGTACGCGCCAAAAGCATGGATGGCGATCGATCCGGCAGAATCCTGAAACCCTTCGGTCAATCCTGACGCATTATCCAGCACCAGCCACTCGTTCAGCAGATAAACCGGTACGATAAACAATGCCAGTAACGCGTACTGAAAAACCCGCAAACGCCCAAGTACTGCCCCCATGGCAATCAGTCCTGTCGCAACGGCAAATTCCGCATAAATCACCGCATCGACTGAATGAGGCGTCAATGCATGCCCGAAAATCCCGTTTGCACGTAAAAGAATGTAGAGTGGAAGTCCGGTGGCTACGACCAGGTAAGTACCGGTAGTTGCACTAAACCCGTACCTTCTTACGAAAACCATCAAAAAACCGAAACCAACCAGCAGCATGGCCAGAATATTTATGGAGTAATTATATTGTGCTACCAGGCGTGCTTCGTTGATCTCTGCAGGGGCAGCTGCGCCCACCCAACCGCTGAAACACAACAGAAACAGAGCGATTGAACTGAACACAGTGAAACATAGGTGTTTACTCATTTGTTACTCCCTATATCTTAAATTGAAGTTATCCGGGTTACCCCGCGTACGTGCCTGCCGGATTCCGATTGATATAGCTACGGTGCTAGGATCAACCTCATTTGATCAGTTTCGTTAAACAGGAATATTATTCGCCTCTACATTCTAATAAGCGAAAACCTGATTCTGATTTCTATTGTTATTTACCAAGGTCCGACGAAGCTTGAGAGCTCATGAATAAATAGCCGTCTGGCCTTGTTACCTGTCAAATGCTGTCTGATCCCGTATTCATTCACTACGATCGGAAATTGACATTTCATTCTCTGCTTCCGGCCTTTATAGATATTTATTCAGTCGCCCCCGAAGTGTGAACCTTAATAGCCATGAACACAATAGGGTTAAGAAAGAATATTGAAGATTCAAACTGCAGGACTTTGTAAATAAGTGCATGATGGAATAAGCACAAGGTACTGATATATCTACAAGGAAAGCAGGCCGTACCGTAGGTCAGTGATGACACATCCGATCTTTTATTTGCGACCGGAAGAGGAATGGTATTTTTTATCGTGTGCTTATAACTATAAGCAGTATTTTATCTTGGATAATTTCATCAGAAGTTCAACCGGATGGATGTTGGTCAAATTTGGAATGTGGATCATTGTCGAGCAAACAACCCGAATTTCCACCATGAAGCACATTCTGAGCAAATCTCATAATGAATAAATTTCAGTGAACAGATATAATTGGTATTTAGATAATGTATATATGTCCGCGCTAATCTGCCTGAGAGAGTCCACGCAAAACAGTTGTAATTCTTATTGTCTCGACCATACGATATTTTGTGGTCTCTTTCACCTTTCCTGGTTAAACCCTGTATTTTGCATACCATTCCCTGAACAAATGATACCTGTCTGGAGAAAAAAACTGTGGTAACCGATGCCTTGAAAATGATTCAAGATCATGAAGTCAAATTTGTCGATCTGCGCTTTACCGATACCAATGGTAAAGAACACCATGTTACAGTTCCCGCCCATACCTTTACCGCCGACAAATTCGAAGATGGTCACGCATTCGATGGTTCTTCGATTGCAGGCTGGAAAAGCATTCATGCATCGGACATGTTACTCATGCCCGATCCGGCCACCGCCGCATTGGACCCCTTTATGGAGGAAACTACACTACTGTTAACCTGTGACGTCGTTGATCCTTCTGATGGGCAGGGATATAACCGGGATCCTCGCTCATTGGCAAAACGCGGTGAAATTTATCTGAAGTCTACCGGGATCGGTGATACCGTTTATTTTGGTCCCGAGCTCGAGTTTTTCATATTCGACTCAGTGCGCTGGCATACCGATATGTCAGGATGCTTTGTCAAAATTGAATCGGAAGAAGCAACCTGGAGTTCCAAAAAACGCTATGAAGGTGGAAATGCTGGCCACCGACCTGCAATTAAAGGTGGATATTTTCCGGTACCGCCAGTAGATTCCCTGCATGACATCCGTTCAGCCATGTGTATGATTTTGGATGAACTGGGCATTCCCGTTGAAGTGCATCATCACGAAGTTGCCAATGCCGGCCAGTGCGAGATCGGTACCCGCTTCAACAGCCTGGTGAAACGTGCTGACTGGAATCAGATGATGAAATATGTCATCCACAATGTCGCCGTATCCTACGGTAAAACTGCCACTTTTATGCCTAAGCCAATTGTCGGTGATAACGGTTCCGGGATGCACGTCCACCAATCGGTCTGGAAAGACGGGAAAAATCTGTTTGCAGGAAATGGTTACGCTGGTATGTCTGAAACCGCCCTGTACTATATCGGTGGCATCATCAAACATGCCAAAGCATTAAATGCCTTTGCCAATCCGAGCACCAATTCCTACAAAAGACTGGTCGCCGGTTTCGAAGCACCAATCAATATTGCTTATTCTGCCAGCAACCGATCTGCTGCAGTACGTATTCCTTATGCCAGCAGTCCCAAACAACGCCGTATCGAAATTCGTTTCCCAGATCCCACTGCCAATCCTTACCTGGCCTTCACTGCTCTGCTGATGGCTGGATTAGACGGCATACAAAACAAAATCCATCCTGGTGAACCGATGGACAAGAATCTCTACGATTTGCCTCCTGAAGAAGCTTCGATGGTTCCCAATACCTGCAGCGCGTTGGAAGAAGCATTAGAAAACCTGGATCGCGACCGCGAATTCCTGACACGCGGGAATGTATTCTCCAATGACATGATCGATGCTTTCATCACACTCAAAGCAGAAGAAGTCGCCTTATTGCGTACAACCACACATCCTACTGAATTTGCCTTGTATTACAGTTTATAAAAAGGCTGTATTATCAACATTTATCGATGAATTATTGGAAACAGCCAAGCTTAAAATTTGATACTTTCTAGATAGAGTCTAGCTTTCTGCACATGCAGAAGCCGGGGATTCCATTTTGAGATTATTCCAGAAAAGTGAGGCTGCTTCATGAGACAGACGCAATTCATTACTATGCTGATCGGAGCCGTGATATTCAGCACTTCTCTGAGCTGCATGTCATCAGGCATCTACAAATTGGTAGATGAACGGGGACATGTTACTTATACCAATACACCCGTTAAAGGTGCCAGAAAGCTCCAATCAAACCCACCAGGATCGGTGACCACATCCCCAAAAGTCGCAAAGGCCGATACCATGTTAACCACCACACCTGCTGACCATTATCCAAAAGTCAACGCCTCTCGACAACAGCAGCGGGATATAAAACGTCGCCAGATTCTCGAACAGGAACTGGCCGCTGAAAACGAACTTCTAGAAAATACCCTTCAGACGCTCAATCTGGCTCTCCAGCATACGGAAAACCAAGCATCAAATAGCAAAAGTAGCACCTCGAATAATAGCGAAATTCAACGGCTTCGCAACCAGGTCACTTCGCACGAACGTAACATCCAGGCGCTTAAGACAGAACTTAAAAGCTTCTAAAAAGTAGAAAGCAAGGGGTAGCGTTATTGTATACCAGCTTGAGTATATACCAGATACTAAACCACCCCTCCTTGCTCTCAGCGGCAGATAATCTTCTCCGCTGTCACAAAGGAAAATCGCTCGATTCTTGACAAAAGAGCCTGAATGTAACATCATGCACAGCTTTCCAGCATCATACAGGAAATCACTTACGCTGGGAGTAAAGCCCGGAATAAGTAAGAGGAGCGAGACGAACCAGTCTCCTCACAGGAGATGCGCCCGTAGCTCAGTTGGATAGAGTACTTGGCTACGAACCAAGGGGTCGTGGGTTCGAATCCTGCCGGGCGCGCCATCACCGGAAGAGTGCCTAGCTGCTTTTCTTGATAGGTTAAATTAACCTTCTTGCAGTCATCTAATAAGGCCAAGTAGCTCAGTTGGTAGAGCAGAGGACTGAAAATCCTTGTGTCGGTGGTTCGATTCCGCCCTTGGCCACCAATAAAAACAAATACTTACTCATAATCCCGCGGTATTTTCTGCTCCGCAATCCTTATTTAGTGGGGGTAACTTTACCCCCTTTTCTGTCCCGGACGTACTGCTCAGTCATAGTTACATTGGCGTAGCCAGGTTGTTTCCGGGTTTGCCTGATGTCTCCTGATGATTTCGCTTTATCTGTTCCAACCTTTGCCATCAGATTTATTCGGATATTAGCGCTGGTGGTACTACTAAAACATCTTGTCGACCTAGCCCGCGGGTAGCACTAGACCCAACGCCAAGCAGATTACTACGCTTACAAAAACTATCTCAGCCAGGAGATCAATAGGAATCATCATGTATTAGTGAGCTTGCTGCCTTCGCCCATGCCGACCCGGTGGATGAGACTGCTACGCACCCGATTGCACGCCTGGCACGCTGTCTGGCTGCGTTGCCCCTCGTTGCAGGGAATGACCCTGCCGCCTCATCATGCCTTGCCAGCCGTGAGATATGCTTCTTTAAGCTTTACCCCTGTCATCAGTTCGTACACGTTGATATCAGGCTATCGGTGATCTTCAAGCTAAAGGTAGTGGAAAAAGTGCCGATAATCAGTTTTCGTTTTTTAAAGGAGATAAAAGATGAAGAAAATTATCCTGATTTTTATGGTATTTTTCGGATTGAGCTTGCCGGTGTTAGCGGGGGTAGACATCAATACGGCCAGTCAGGCTGAACTTGAAGCAATAAAAGGGATAGGGCCGGCCAAAGCAAAAGCGATCATTGAGTATCGAAACAAGCATGGATTGTTTAAGTCGGTAGAAGATTTGACCAACGTGAAAGGTATAGGAAGTGGAACGCTTAAGCGCCTGGGCAACCAAGTGAGTGTTCAGGATACAGTTGTTTCAGGTGAAGTAGCCGAAGTACATTAATTGTGTAAATAGGACGAGAGTCCGTTACTTTCTTACTGACGAAAATCCCCTGTGGAATCTTCCACAGGGGATTTTCGTTTTGGCGTTAGCAACTGTGTTGAAGTTATTGTGATTTATATCTATGAGATAATTTACTTTTACCTAATTTAAACGCCAGTTTATATGTATAAAGCTATTGAGGATTTTATCGGTCATACTCCTTTGGTTAAACTTAAACGCATTCCTGAAGAAAATGGCAACATCATTCTGGCGAAACTGGAGGGAAATAACCCTGCAGGTTCAGTCAAAGATCGCCCCGCTTTTTCTATGATCATGCGTGCACAGAAACGTGGAGATATCCAACCAGGTGATACCTTAATTGAAGCAACTAGTGGTAATACTGGCATTGCGCTGGCTATGACAGCAGCGATGATGGGGTATCGCATGATTTTAGTAATGCCGGAGAATCAGAGTATGGAACGCCGCCAAGTGATGTCTGCATTCGGCGCAGAGATTATTCTGACCCCCAAAGAAGGAAGTATGGAACAAGCTCGGGACATTGCTGAACAAATGCGTAATGAGGGTCAGGGTATTATTCTCGATCAGTTTTCCAATCCCGATAATCCGCTTGCGCATTATGAAGGCACGGCTCCTGAAATCTGGCAGGATACGGCGGGAAAAATTACACACTTTGTGAGCAGCATGGGAACGACCGGAACGATCATGGGGTGTGCCCGATATTTTACGGAGAAGAATCCGGAAATAGAAATTATCGGGGTACAGCCACAGGCAGATGCTCAGATTCCGGGAATTCGCAAGTGGCCGGAAGCTTATCTACCCAAAATTTACCAGCCGGAGCTCGTCGATCGTATCTTACTGGTATCTCAGCCAGAAGCCGAAGAGATGACTCGCCGTTTAGCACGTGAAGAAGGAATATTTACCGGTATCTCTTCTGGAGGAGCACTGGCGGCTGCATTGAAAGTTTCAGAAAAAGTACAGAATGCAGTGATTGTTTTCATCGTATGTGATCGGGGGGATCGTTACCTGTCAACAGGGGTTTTTCCTTCCTGAAACACAATGGGCCTGTTGCAGCCTCGTAATAGCCTGAAAAAGCCTTCACGTAGACGAATTATCTACTTCTGGCTGATTTTCTCGAGTATTATCTGTGCTTCGGTCTACGCAGCCAGTCCACGCTTTGCTTTTATACTGGAAAATATTCACCATCCTGCCTTCAATATTCGATCAATTGAGGTTAAATCGGCTGATGCACATTCCCCAGGATTGGAAGTCAATCTGAGTGAACTGGTCGTAAAAGAATGGAGATGGCCTAATCTGCGATTATTCTGCGATCGCTTCGAAATTACCCGTCAGTCGATCGACTGCAACACTGGTACGCTACATATTGATGAAAAATCGTTACCAGTATCTTTTCAACTTTCTTTGCAGCGTAAGCAACTAATACTTGTCATTGAGCCTGGTTCGAAAGAAAAATGGCAATTGACAGTAGATTGGCATGCGGAAAAGTGGCACGGTTTGCTGAAGATTACCAATGGGCGTGGAGAACTTCTGACTGGTCTATTACCGCAAAAAGAAGATTGGCCCCAGCTGCATCGGGCGAGAATCAACGGCACCATCAATTTGCAAGGACATGAAGCGCTGATTTCAGAATTGAGCTTGAAACTGGAAATTACTGAACTGTCTTTTAGTGATCCAAGCGGCTTACAGGCAGGTGAACAGATTCATCTACGGCTCAGCGCAAATGCACAACGGAAACAGGCAGGCTGGCAATGGCAAAGTCAGGTTGCATGGCTGGGGGGAGAAGTTTTCTGGCAGCCTTTTTATTTTACCGGAGAAGGCCATCAGCTGGTAGTCAACGGAAGGAGTAGTGAGAAATACATCAGTGTAGATCAGAGTGTCCTCAATTTATCTGGCATTGGTCAAGTCAACTTTTCCGGGGGTATCGACCTCTCTACACAGACAGTGCAACAGGCATGGCTATCGGCAGAAAACCTGAAGTTGTCTGCATTATTTGCAAATATTGTTCGGCCATTTGCTTTGGAAACAACCTGGGCTGAAATCGATGCTGATGGGCGAGCAAGTGTTACCTGGTACTACCAGGATAAAGCGAGTCAGTCGCTGGTAATCGATTTGCAGGATGTTTCATTGACAGACACTCATGATAGGTTTTCATTAAAAGGACTCGATGCGCATGTGCCATGGCGAAGCGAGGAAAAATCGACAGGAGTCATCCGGTTTGAAAGTGGTGAAATTTTACGGATTCCATTAGGCTCGGCACAAATTTCTTTCGAAACGAGCGGTAAACGATTCGGTGTGCCATATATGGAAATACCCATGCTGGATGGCAAGGTAATAATTGAAAATTTTACTGCTGCATTGCAGACATCTGGTTGGCAGTGGCAGTTTAATGGACGGCTTTTTCCTATATCCATGGAAAAATTGACAGATGCACTGCAAATTCAACCCATGTTTGGCACATTATCCGGCATAGTACCGATGATGAGTTACGCAGATTCAACCATGACGATGGAAGGAGTACTCGTTTTTAATGTATTCGATGGAGTCGCTGTGGCCAGAAATCTGGTTTTGACTGACCCTCTCAGTCGAGCACCCCATCTGACCATGGATATGGCTATGCATCATATTGACCTCGATTTGCTGACCCGTGCTTATTCGTTTGGCAGTATACAAGGACGTATCGATATAGAGGTAAGTGAGCTCGAGTTGGTCAACTGGCAACCAGTACGATTTGATGCCAGGCTTATTAGCAGCCCAGGGGATTACAAACGACGCATCAGCCAGGCAGCAATCGAGAATCTCACTGCTCTGGGTGGTGCATCAGCGGTGACCGCCATTCAGAAAAGTTTCCTGAGCTTTTTTGAGCAATTCAGATATTCTAGAATAGGTTGGCGCTGTAAATTACGCAACAATATCTGTCAAATGGGAGGTATCGAGCCATTACCCGATAACGAACAGGGCTATGTATTGGTCAAGGGAAGCGGTGTACCGGCGATTACTATTACAGGCTATAATCGGGAAGTGGACTGGCCTGAATTGATTAAACGTCTGGAAAATGCCATTAAAAGTGGCAATCCGATCATTCATTAGCATGATAATGATAAAAACTTACCTTAGTTTGATTTCACTGTTAACCATAAATATATTACTGTCTTCCTGCGTGACTATTAATATCTACTTTCCGGCAGCAGCAGCTGAAAAGGTAGCTGATAAAATCATTGAAGAAGTATGGCAGACTGATGAAGAAGCGGATACTGAAGAGACTGATAAAAATAATCCTTAAGCTTGATTTCTTATGACTTTGTATGCACCACTGTTTTTTTATTCAAGGAATATAGCCATGCAAATCATAATGCTACGCTTGGTAATACTGATTCTATGTTGTCTGCCATGGGTCAGCTATGCGCCAGCATCAGCCGCCGATTTTGAAGCCAGTACACCGGCCATTGCGAAGTTAAAACAAAGTATGCATCAACGCCATAGTCAATTAATATCACATTACAACAGTGGTGCAATCGGACTTACTCATGATGGGCTGATCGCGTTGCGTGATGCGAATGCAGTACCCTTAGCTGCGCGGCAATCAGTCAATGCACTGATAATAGCTGAAAATCAGGATCGTAATACACTCTATCGAGAAATTGCGCGTGCTAACAACCATTCTGAGTGGGAGGGCAATATTCGTTCTACATTCAGTCAACGTTGGATTACGTCAGCGAAGCCGGGCTGGTGGTATCAGCAGGCGGATGGCTCCTGGCGCAGGAAATAGTCATTAGCAAGGATGGTTTTGGTAGATTTACAGGTTCCCGGCGAGAAAAATTGCTTGAAAAGGAAAGATAAATAAGTGAATATTATAGTTTTTGCTAGGAATTCTTTCACTTTAAGTTCACCATAATGGCAGGTGTGAGTATAACAACAAAATAAGTAAAGTCAGGCAAATACCTGGTTCTTGAGTTTGGAAATTAGATTGTCATAATATTGTTGTAAGTTTTTGCCACGATTTTCCGATTTGGTGACTTTTGCTATTGCCAGAACGGTATAAGTTGCGCAATAAGTGTTGAATGGTTGATTCTTTCACGGCGGCGTATAGCCGCCGTGCTGTTTTTAGACTGAAAAAATACAGGTGTGTTATCTGTGTCCTATTTGATGAATACTTATGCACGGCTTCCCGTCACCTTTGTCAAGGGCGATGGGGTATGGCTGTGGGATGATCAGGGTGCCCGCTATCTTGATGCACTGTCCGGTATCGCTGTGTGTGGATTGGGACATTGCCATCCAGCGTTATCCCGGGCGCTATGTGAGCAAGCCACGACGTTAATACATACTTCTAATCTCTATCATATTGAGAACCAGGAACTATTAGCGGCGAGATTAGCCGGTTTATCGGGGTTGAAGAAGGTTTTCTTTTGTAATTCTGGCGCAGAAGCCAATGAGGCGGCCATCAAGTTGGCGCGCCTTTATGGCCATAACCGAGGCATAGGGTTGCCAACTATTATCGTCATGGAACGTTCTTTCCATGGCCGCACGATGGCAACACTGACTGCGACCGGTAATCGTAAGACTCAGGCTGGTTTTGAGCCTTTGCTTACAGGATTTGTACGGGTGCCTTATGATGATTTAACCGCGGTCGATCAGGTGGCTGCCCATAACAAAGACATTGTTGCAATCTTACTGGAAACTTACCAGGGTGAAGGTGGCGTCAACTTTCCACAAGCGAACTATCTACAGGGGTTGCGCCGAATCTGTGACCAGAATGACTGGCTGTTGATGCTCGATGAGGTGCAATGTGGCCTAGGACGTACCGGTAAGTGGTTCGCTTTTCAGCATAGTGATATTGTGCCGGATGTCATGACGTTGGCAAAAGGACTCGGTTCTGGTGTTCCTATCGGTGCTTGCCTGGCGGGGGAAAAAGCGGCAGAAATATTTAAACCAGGTAACCATGCTTCTACCTTTGGTGGGAATCCGCTTGCATGCAGAGCTGCTTTGACTACGCTGGAGGTAATCGAACAGGAAGCATTACTGGCCAACGCAGTAACGATCGGCGATTTCATGCGTGAAGGATTCAGGCAGCGATTACATCGCTGGTTGGAAGTATTGAATATTCGAGGCCAGGGAATGATGATCGGAATCGAACTGCCAGTACCTTGTGGTGAACTCGTAAGTGAAGCATTGAAGCGTCATTTACTGATCAATGTAACGTCAGAAAGGGTAGTACGTCTGTTGCCGGCATTGAATATGCAACAGTCCGAGGCAGAACAGATTGTGGCTGAAACTTCAGAATTGATCGATCAATTTCTTACGGACCGGTTGAAACAATAAACTTGGGTGTCATCAGTCTACAAAAGGGTTAATCTTTGAGGTTTTACCCCAACTGTATGAATCACTTGCTCTACCTGGCCGGCAGAATTCGCTTTTTTCTGCCCGGCAGGAAAATCAAGAATGAATGTACCTGAATATTTTTCACTAGCAGGCAGTAGTTTTATGCAAACCAAGCACTTTTTGCAGTTTAAAGATTTTGATCGATCGGAATTTGAATACTTATTTGATCGGACGCGCTGGATCAAAAACGAGTTCAAACAATACCGCCGTTACTGGCCGTTGACGGACCGTACACTGGCGATGATTTTCGATAAACATTCGACACGTACTCGCCTGTCGTTTGAGGCAGGTATGCATCAACTCGGTGGTAGCGCTATTTATCTTTCTACACGGGATACTCAGTTGGGGCGTGGTGAGCCGGTAGAGGATGCGGCCCGGGTAATTTCAAGAATGGTAGATATCATTACCATTCGTACCCATGCACATAATATCGTTGAATGTTTCGCTGAAAATTCACGTGTACCGGTTATTAACGGTCTGACGGACGAATATCACCCCTGTCAGATTCTGGCGGATATTTTTACTTTCTTAGAATACCGTGGAAGCATCGCAGGCAAAACCGTGGCCTGGATCGGCGACTCCAATAATGTGTGCAATACTTGGCTGCAGGCAGCTGAAATTTTCGATTTCAATGTACACGTATCTACTCCACCCGGGTATGAAGTGGAGCCGGAACGGGCAGGATTGTATGGAACAGATCACTATGAACAGTTTGCTTCTCCGCACGAAGCGGTCAGAGATGCTGATCTGGTTACGACAGATGTATGGACCAGTATGGGATTTGAAGAAGAAGCTGTTATACGTAAAAATGATTTTGCCGAATTCCGGGTTGATGCGGAAATGATGGCCTGTGCCAAAAAGGATGCTTTGTTTATGCATTGTCTACCGGCGCATCGGGGTGAAGAAGTAGACGCTGAGGTCATTGATGGACCACAGTCGGTCGTATGGGATGAAGCAGAAAATCGCCTACATACACAGAAGGCGCTGATGGAGTATCTGTTGCTGGGCAAGATTGATGCAAGATAACACAGCTTTGTCAATAAATCTCTGGTTAATATAAAGAAATGAATAAAATTAAAAAAGCCGTTCTGGCTTTCTCAGGGGGATTGGATACCTCGGTCATTCTGAAATGGTTGCAAGATACCTATCAATGCGAAGTGGTGACTTTCACAGCGGACATCGGTCAGGGTGAGGAAATCGAGCCAGCACGGGCGAAAGCTAAGCGATTGGGCGTCAAAGAAATCTTTATTGAAGACTTGCGTGAGGAATTTGTACGAGATTATGTTTTCCCCATGTTCCGTGCAAATACCATTTATGAAGGAGAATACCTGCTTGGTACCAGCATTGCCAGGCCGCTGATTGCCAAGCGCCAGGTCGAGATTGCTCGTGAAACGGGATCGGATGCGGTATCACATGGTGCAACCGGGAAAGGGAACGATCAAGTGCGTTTTGAACTCGGATATTATGCGTTACAACCAGATATTCACGTCATTGCTCCATGGCGGGAATGGGATTTGACTTCACGTGAGAAGCTCCTGGCATATGCAGAGAAACAGGGTATTCCGATCGAAATGAAACAGAAGGAAGGTTCACCCTACAGCATGGATGCTAATCTTTTGCATATTTCCTACGAGGGTCGGGCGCTGGAGGATCCAGCCCAAGCACCGGAAGAATCCATGTGGCGCTGGACAGTATCGCCTGAGAAAGCACCGGACGAACCGGAATACCTGGATCTGGAATATGAACGGGGCGATATCGTTACATTAAACGGTGAAAGACTATCTCCCGCCACAATACTGGCCAGACTCAACCAGTTAGGTGGTAAACATGGTATTGGACGCCTGGATCTGGTCGAGAATCGTTATGTCGGGATGAAATCACGCGGCTGTTATGAAACACCGGGTGGTACGATTATGCTACGTGCACATCGTGCAATCGAATCCATTACACTCGATCGGGAAGTAGCACATTTAAAGGATGATTTGATGCCACGTTATGCAGCACTGATTTACAACGGCTACTGGTGGAGTCCGGAGCGGAAACTGCTACAGGTTATGATTGATGAATCGCAGACATATGTAAATGGCTGGGTTCGGGCCAAACTTTACAAGGGTAACGTTACAGTAGTTGGACGCGATTCACGAACGGATTCATTATTCGATGCGAACATTGCCACTTTCGAAGAAGATAAGGGAGCCTACAATCATGCAGATGCAGCAGGATTTATCAAACTCAATGCACTGAGGATGCGTATTGCGCAAGCTCGCCGGTGAACCTGAGTCGTTTCAGTTTGAATAAAACAGGAGTCATTGAACCTAGTAACTCTGATCAGGAAAAAACTTTATGCCTTCATTCGATATTGTTTCCGAGGTAGATAAACAGGAAATCCGCAATGCTGTCGATCAGGTCAACAAGGAAGTAGGAACTCGCTTCGATTTTAAAGGATCGGATGCACGCGCCGAACAAACTGACTACGAACTTTATCTCTATGCGGATGATGAATTCAAACTGACTCAGATTATGGATATTTTAGTAACCAAACTTACCAAACGAGAGATTGATGTTCGTTGTCTGGAAAAAGGACCAGTCGAAAAAATAAGCGGTAATAAAGTTCGGCAGAAAGTTACAGTTAAAACAGGAGTTGAAAGTGACCTGGCAAAAAAAATCGTCAAGTTGATCAAGGACAGCAAGCTCAAAGTTCAGGCGAGTATCCAAGGTGAAACGGTACGAGTAACCGGTGCAAAACGCGACTCACTACAGGAAACCATTCAACTGGTAAAAAGCAATATTACAGAGCTGCCAATACAATTCCGCAATTTTCGGGACTGATTGGTTCAGTCCCGATTATTACCCGAGTCGCTCCCTTACCCTATTTTCACTAAAAATAATTCCACTGTAGCTGAAATCTTAGAATATCGGCTTTGAATCGATCGTATGGTGCATCTAGCGCATTAGTACGATTCATCATATGGTAGACTGCAGCGATTTCAAGCTCTGGCAAAATTTGCCATTCCAGTCCGACTTCCAGATCTCTTACACGGTTCTTCGGAGTATTACGTTCGAATTTCAGAGCACCGTCAAAATATTGCCACTTGACGAAAGGAAATAACGTTCCCCAGCGCAATCCATTGATTTTATACATGGCCTGAATATAGCCACCATTGAGAGAAGCATCGGTGAGCACTGTCTGGTTTGCATTCAACTGTGGCCCTCGTCCCCAGTTCCATTCAGCCTGTAGCCCGAACGGCTGCGGATAAAGTACTGCGTGTAACCCAACACGCTGGTCTTTAAAACCTTTTTCTGGTGAGTCTGTTATGGGCGTGATCCCTGCTGCATTAGGGCCGGTTGATGGAATGAAGCGTCCATGTATAGCCTGAACACCTGCTTCGAAGATCTGCCCGTTTTCGAATTGATAAGGGTAAGTGAAGCGGCTGACCAGATGCACTTGATCGTTCAGTTCTAGGCGATTAGCTCCCTGACCATTATAGATACCAAATGCAAACATACCGTAATCACCAGAACCCTTCAGATTCTTAGTGATGAGATCTTTGAATCGGTTACGTATGTGGGTCGGTGTCCAGTAAAAGAATGCCCCAATATCTCGTTCGTCCCGGCAACAGCTGTTGAGAGCGTCATTACGATCCAGAGAGAGGCGTAGCTGACTCGATTGTAAATTCTCAAAACTGTAGGGAATTTTTGATTGTCCGACTCTGACCCGGAATTCTTGCTTCTTATCAAAAAAGATATCAGCAAAGGCATCTCGCAACTGGGCAAAATGTGTCGTGCTGGAGCCGGTCGGAGTGCTGGCAAAATCTGGTTGTATATACAGATAAAGATGATCGGTAATATTGCCGAAAAGAATTAAACGTGCCCGCCTGATCAAGAAGGAACTGTCTGGACCCACTGAACGATCTGGCCAGAAAGATACATCGTCTTTATCACCCCACAGACTCTGGTTATAGCGGAACTGTACATAACCTCGTATACCAATCCTGTCATACCACCTTTTTTCTTCACTGGGTTCTATCTTCGTAGGTATTTTACTGCGTACGATGGCATCTGCCGCGCGTCTTGCCCGATCAAGCTTTTTATCGATTGCTTGCTCAAGCAATTCTTCAGCAGCTTTTTCCTTAGCCATTAACTCTTCTTCAAGCTGCCGCTTAACTTCTCTGAGATCTTCCTTACTTTGCTCCAGGCCGGCTCCAGTATGCCTGACAGGTGACTCGATCGATTCGGTTGCTGGCTTGACTGTGGGGATCACCGACGTTTCTTCTATTTGCTGGAATGTTCCCAGCTTGACCCGGTTTTTACCCGGTTCCGTGTAAACCTGCTTGGTAACAGTATCTACATATAAGTTAAGCTTTTGCGCATTGATTGGGAATGAGTTGAACGAAATAAGAAATATCAAGATCAGGGCATGAGCATTGAATTTTTTTGTCATCTTGTTTTTTTGATCCTTTTATAGGTAACTGACCAAAGCACATAGCCCACGCATTATTTCAATTTCTTGTGACATCCTGATTACAGCCGATGGTTATTACTTAACTTGTACGAGTCTGATGCACGATGTTGTACCTGCTGCTACCAGCTACTAGTGGCGAGCCTTACCTAGTTGATTTCTCTAAGTGGAATGCCTGATAATGAATAGAGAAGGCTGTTGGAGCGAGCACTTAAAAATCAGGTGGCGCAGCTCATATAAACTGGGGCGTAACGCGTGGAGCGATTCATGATCGTAGGCGCATAAAGCGTGAAGAACACCGATACAACGAAGTCGGGGATAAGGTTAATTCGAAAGTTTTAGCGTATACTGCAGCCGTACCGAGACGTAAATGAAATGATACCTGTTACCTCTTCATCATTATAAGTCGCGTCAACGACGCAGTAATCCAATCTTTGTCACAGCAGGTAACAACAAGCATCTATATACGAACAACACTACTCTGAATTGCTGAAATGAATCGATCATATTGTTTGTGGTAGCGTATTAGTTGCTATTCGTACGCCATATCAGCTTCAAGTATATGTACCCGATCAGGCATCATCTCCGCCATTGAATTTTCTTTCCTGTTGTTCCAGTCTGATGAGGTAGCGTTGTATCAAGGCACGTGATTTTCCTGACAGTCCGATGAACTCACAACCGGCGCGTTGGCAAGAAAGACCGTTCTTCAGCATCATAGTACAGGTATTTCTGACCTGGATAGTCGTTTCGATGATGCCGAATTCTGGCAGATCGAGCTGACAATGCTCGAAAATCGTACCAGGCTCGAGGTTGATATCGGGATGTTGATCGATCAATGCCATTCCACCGCAACTGATGTCCAACAGGTTAAAAATAGCCGGTTCTTCCTTGTTGGATTGCGATAATGGAATACTACAAGTAGCAGGAGTAGCAACAGGAGTCAGAATCCGGTAAAAATTGCGTCTTTGTATACGCTTCAGAGATGTTGGAATAGCCGCTCTGAATGCATTCCCACCTTCGAACTGAATCTTTTGCAGGCTATTGCAAACGAATTCGATCTTGATCCGATTTTGAGTCGTGACACACAGCAGGTTGCCCCGCTTTTGTGCCAGCTGATTGAGTGATTCATCGATACCATAATCGAGCACGAATGTTTTCTTCTGTGGATCGACGGCTAGGATAGAGGACAAGATAAAACAATTACTTCGTTCCAGATACAGTGTGATCAGAGATTTCTCTTCCATGACAGCATTCAGCACAAACAATACCTCGACTGGAGAAGTAATGCTGAAATTCTGGTCATCCCTACTTTGTGACCTTGGGAAGGGAGTAGCTGTCTCGGGAACGGGCTGAAATACGGCCATGATCTACCTCGTTTATTTTCGGTTCAAAATTCTCATACCTGCATATTCATAATTTCCTGATATGCTGTCACCAACCGGTTGCGCACCTGGATCATGGACTGGAACGAAATATTGGCTTTCTGCAAAGAAATCATGACTTCATGCAGGTTGACTTCCTGGTTTCCCCGTACAAATTCCTGACTCAGCTGGTCGGCAGTCTGCTGAACGGTATTAACCTGATCGACAGCGGATTTGAGTAACTGGCCAAAATCGGCCCGTGGTGCTGAAGCGGCCGTCTCACCCACTCTCCCGGTACCGGCTGCCAGGTCGGAAGCCGCCTTGAGTTGTGCCAGTATTTGATTGATACCTGATACATTTTTCATATTCGCTCCGATATTTGTCAGATTTATCAGCATTGGGCAAGCCGGTATTGCTGCAGTTTGTAACGTAATGTGCGCTCGGAAATCCCAAGTTTCTGCACGGCCAGTTTGCGTGAACCATTGACAGCTGCCAATGTTTGCAGAATATGGTCACGTTCCAGCGATTTCATGTCGCGCAGGGAAAAAGCAGGCTGTTCGCCAGTGGCCTGATGCATATCGTTAGCGGGATGATCTGGCAAATTCAAGTGTACGGCTTCAATCGAACCCGTCGCTAGAATCATGGCACGCTGAATCACATTTTCCAGCTCACGTACATTACCCGGCCAGGTATATTCTGTCAGGCGCTCGATCGCGGAAGGTGCAAGGGTGCAAAGGACCTGCGTAGCCCGTGTGGACGTTTCCAGAATATGCTGTGCCAGGGGCACGATATCCTGCGGGCGCTGCCGTAATGGCGGAATTTCCAATGGAAAAACATTCAGCCGGTAATATAAATCCTCCCGGAATTCACCCTCCCGCACACGAGCCAGCATATCCCGATTAGAAGTAGCCAGCAGGCGGAAATCGAGCTTGATGAGCTTACGTCCACCTACCCTCTCCACCTCACGCTCCTGCAACACCCGTAACAGTTTCGCCTGAAGACTGAGTGGCATTTCCGAAATTTCATCGAGCAACAGAGTCCCACCATTCGCCTGCTCGAATTTTCCGGCCTGTGCCTGCCCTGCGCCAGTGAAAGCCCCCTTTTCGTAACCGAACAATGTAGCTTCCAACAGGTTTTCAGGAATTGCCGCGCAGTTGATCGCGACGAACGGTTGCCCCGCGCGTGGTGAATGTCGATGGATATAACGAGCTAATACCTCTTTGCCGCTACCGCTTTCACCTGTCAGCATTACAGTTGCATTGGCTGCGGCTACCTTCTTTGCGAGTGACAGCAGTGCACGGGTACGAGGGTCCTCTGCCACGATATCCGGTTCGCTTTCGGCAGCAACAGGCTGCAGATAATGCCTGACATGCGCCAGTAAGCTTTCCGGATCAAATGGTTTGAGTAGATAATCACTTGCACCAGCACGCATTGCGGCCACAGCTTTACCCACTTCACCAAAAGCCGTCATCAGTACCACTGGAATTTCCGGATACTGGTGTTTGATGGTTTGTAAGAGTGTATGACCATCCATCGGACGCATCTGTACATCGCTGATGACCAATCCCACCGGGTAAGTCTGTAACAGGTGAATGGCTTTTTCCCCATCGGAAGCCGCCAGGCTGGTATATCCATCCAATCTGAGTGTGGCACACAGCGCCTCACGTAAATCCGGATCGTCTTCCACGATCAAAACTGGTAAATTTTTCATTTTCATTACCCTCTGTTGCCGGATACCGTTACCTGTTCCGGTGTGGCAGATATCCGGCTAGATACCTGTATCGTTCTCGGTAACCTGACCGTAAACCGGCTCCCCGCACCTGGTGCTGAATCGACTCGTATCTCGCCCTGCATCGACCGGATCACATTGTGTACGATCGCTAACCCCAACCCCGTACCTTCAGTTCGAGTTGTAAAAAATGGTTCGAATACCCGCCCCTGTAGCGCCGGATCGATTCCCGGACCGTCATCACCGACGGCCAGCCAGACATCAGCTTCCGTTACCTCGCATGTCAATGTAACGAAACCGCCGACTGGCGAAGCTTGCATAGCATTATCAAGCAGGTTCATCACGGCGCTACTCAATGCTTCCCGATTTACATTCAGGCTGATTCCCATGCTGTTATCCTGGATACTGAATTGCAGGCCGCGTCGCCGCATCTGCGGTGCCACTGTCCGTTGCAATTCATGCAGTAACGCAGATAACTTCACTTCATCTACAGGCATAGTCTCACCCTTCACAAATTGAAGCATGTTGCAGATCAGTTGCTCCAGATGATGTAATCGTTCTGTCGTTTTAGCGGCAAAATTACGTCGCTCTTGAGTAGCCAGTGTCTCACTGCTCAGGTGACCGGCATACAACAATGCGGTAGACAGCGGTGTACGTAGCTGATGTGCCAGACCGGCTGCCATTTCTCCCATTGCCGCAAGCCGCTGATTACGCCGGCTTTGCTCTCGCATTGCATGTGCTTCAGTCATATCATGAATCAGCAGGATACGCTCACCGGTTGTTTCCGATGTACTGCTTTCGATATATACCCGACGGGAACAAGGTACCGCACCTTCTCCGATATGCCATTCACCGGCCACACTGGTTGGTTGCAGACGCTCACTCACTATCTGCTGCCAAGACACCCCCAGCAAGGGTTCTCCAAGCAAACGAACTGCCGCCGGGTTAACGCGATCAATGCAAGCTTCATCGTCCAGCACCACGACACCACCAGGCAAAGCGGTCAACAGTTGACTGAGTTGTTGTGACAGTGCTTCCTTGGCAGCAAGTTCGCGCTGCAACTCTCCGTTGGCCAATGCCAATTCCCGGGTCAGGCGGTAAACCTGTTGCTGCAACTCACGATAGACCCCGGAAAGCTGGGCAGAAGCCTGGCTGAATACGGCAAAAGCCTGCCTGAGCTGTTCATGATCGGCCATCGAGGTAACGATGATATCTGTTTTCATAGAGAAATTTTCTCAATATCGACGTGCGCAGATTAGCATCGCCCCCTATCCCGACCATAAATGAAATAACGCGAGCAAATGCACTCTTTTCGATGATTCAGCGTAAGTGAATATCCTGATAATTCCCGGTATCCATAAAAATTGGTCGCGAGATGCGAATGCCAGTCCTTGATGAGTTTAGGAAAATCCGTCAAGTAGCGAAAAATATTGACGTAGTAGTATAGTTTTGTGATGCGTGAAAGTAGTTAGTCAATTGAGCAGGAGATAATTTCGTGGCAACAGTCCAAGAAGAAGCAGAGGCGCATAGTCGACTCGATAAAATCAGGCAATTACCAACACAAAAAAAAATTGGCCTGATGGTAGCAGCTGCTGCTGCCATCGCATTGATTGCAGGAACGTGGCTATGGAGTCAAACACCGGATTACCGAATACTTTATACCAATGTATCCGACCAGGACGGCGGTGCTATCATCGACGCCCTGCAGCAAATGAACATTCATTACAAATTCGGGGAAGGAGGCAGCTCTATCCTGATTCCTGCCAGTCAGGTACATGAAGTCCGTTTGCGACTGGCAAGCCAAGGACTACCCAAAGGTGACCTGGCTGGCTTCGAAATTCTGGAAAAACAGAAATTTGGTTCCAGTCAATTTCTCGAACAGATCAACTACCAGCGTGCGCTGGAAGGAGAACTATCCCGTTCTATCCAGTCTCTATCAGCGGTACAGAGCGCACGGGTGCATCTGGCTATCGCTAAACCGACTGTCTTCACTCGGGAACGCCAACAACCTAGCGTTTCCGTATTGCTTAACCTGCATCCAGGACGTGTCCTGAGTACCGAGCAGGTCAGTGCGATCGTCCATCTGGTCTCCAGCAGCATCCCAAATCTTCCAGTCAAAAATGTCACAGTAGTTGATCAGCAAGGTAACCTGTTAAGCGCCCAAAGAGATGGCGAATCGGAAACCGGGCTCAATGCAAGCCAACTCAAATACGTACGTGATCTGGAAAAAAACTTTGCCGAGCGTATAGAAGCCATACTGACCCCTATCACAGGTCCAGCCAACGTCCATGCACAGGTTACGGCAAATATTGATTTCTCCCGTGTCGAGCGTGCCGAGGAAATCTACAAACCCAACAACAGTACACCTGAAAATGCAGCTATCCGCAGTCAGCAGAAATCTGAATCAATCTCGACTTCACAACCCGATGGGGGTGTACCCGGCGCGCTGTCCAATCGTCCGCCAGCAGCAGCTCAGGCACCGGTAGATGTTGCAGAAAACGCTGAGGAAACTACCCAGACTATTCCAACTGATAGCCGGACAGAATCAACGACTAACTATGAAGTGGATAAGACCATTTCACATACCCGTCAGGCAACCGGCCAGATCAACCGATTATCAGCAGCCGTAGTAATCAACTACCGAACCAAGATAGATGAAGAAGGCAATGTGATCAACGAGCCACTCCCTGCCGATGAGATCGAAAAAATTACCGGTCTCGTCAAACAGACAATTGGTTTCGATGAAAGGCGCGGCGATACACTTACCATCACCAACAGCCAATTTAATTTAAAGGAAGAATCTTTAGAGGAAACTCCCTTCTGGAAAGATCCGGACACGATTCTGCTAGCCAAAGAAATCGGCAAGCAATTGCTGATCGCTGCCATCATTCTGTACTTCCTGCAGAAAATACTGAGACCCTTCCTGAAAACTTTATTGCCGCCTCCCCCACCTCCACCGACTCCTGCACTGACCAATGAAGCAGAGCAAGATGACACCTCGATTGAAACAGTGAGGGTAATGACACTGGAACAAAATTTGGAAAAGGCCAGATTGCTGGCTGTCAATGAACCGGCCATCGTGGCCAATGTCGTTAAAGGATGGGTATCCGGCAATGAACGATGAAGGTATTCTCAAAAGTGCAATTCTGTTAATGTCACTCGGAGAAGAAGAAGCTTCTCACGTTTTCCGCTACCTGGGGCCGAAAGAGGTACAAAAACTCAGCGAAGCCATGGCTCGTCTGAACGATGTCAAGCGCGAAAAAATTGAACATGTACTGGAAGAATTCTGTCATCTGGCGAGTGATAAAACTTCATTGGGACAGAATGCGATTGAATATCTGCGCAAAGTGCTGACCAAAGCACTGGGGGATGAAAAAGCCGCCGGTCTGCTGGACCGTATCAGCCAGGGAGACGATACCAGTGGCATCGAAAGTCTCAAGTGGATGGACGCTGCAGCCGCAGCAGAGCTGATCAAAAATGAGCATCCACAAATCATCGCCACTATTCTGGTACATCTGGAACGCGATCAATCCAGTGCCATTCTGGCACTGTTCACAGAAAGACTGCGCCATGACGTGTTGCTTCGTATTGCTACACTCGACAGCGTTCAGCCGGCAGCACTACGCGAGTTGAATGGTGTGCTAAGCAAACTGCTGTCAGGTACCGACAGTATCAAGAAACCTCGCATGGGTGGCATTCGTACTACAGCAGAAATCCTGAATTACATGCCCACTTCACTGGAAAGCAGCGTCATGGAAAATTTTATTCAGTACGATGAAGAAATCGCACAGAAGATCATGGACGAAATGTTCGTTTTCGACGATCTGCTGAATGTCGATGATCAGGCCATCCAGCTATTACTCAGGGAAATCCAGGCAGACTCACTCATTACTGCGCTCAAGGGCGCCAAGGAAGAACTGCGCAACAAAATATTCAAAAATATGTCGTCACGTGCAGCCGAAATGCTGCGCGAAGATCTCGATGCGAAAGGACCTGTCCGTGTCTCTGAAGTGGAGGCCGAGCAGAAAAAAATCCTCAAGACTTTACGTCAACTTGCCGATGATGGACGTATCGTGCTGGGTGGAAAAGGAGACGACAGTTTCGTCTAATATGCCATGTACCCATGCGATTCTTGTCTCCACTGCTAACAATGATCGTTTGTTGATAGCGCACAGCAATTTTTACGGTGCAGCATTTATCAATCAAGGAAACGAATATGGACGCAGCTTACGTTATTCCGAAAAAAGAACTCTCCTCTTGGCAAAAATGGGAATTCAGTTCACTCGATACATTCAGAACCCTACAGAAAACTGAATCACCGGTACAGACACCACAAACCGCCACTCCACCGGAGCAACCACCGGAGAAACAGACGGTGGCCGAAGAAAAACCTGTCGAACAGACGACTATCGTTTTACCCACCGCTGAACAGATCGAGCATATCTACCAGCAGGCCAGAGAGGAAGGCATGCTGGCAGGTTACCAGGAAGGTAAGGCACAGGGCGCACATGAAATCAAAGTAGAAATTCAACGATTGCAAACGTTGATCAGTACTCTCGAACAGGAACTGGAACAAATCGATCAGGCTGTAGCACGAGATTTACTGGCGTTATCGATCGATCTGGCCAGAAAAATAACTGGCCATACCCTGCAGGTCAAACCCGAACTCATACTTCCGGTCGTTGAACATGCTCTCCGTCAGCTACCTGCCATAACTCAGTCATTGCAACTTACGCTGCATCCCGATGATGCCGCAAGAGTACGGGAGCATTTGGAAAGCCAACTGGTACATGCCAAATGGCATATTATCGAAGATACACAAATTGAACCGGGCGGCTGCCGTATAGAGGCGGGTGGCTGCGAAGTGGATGCGACACTTCCCACTCGCTGGCAACGTGCCTTGGCTCCTCTCGGACAAAACCCACACTGGCTGGAATGACCCGCCCTGTCACCACGACACATGCTCCGCTCTGGCGCAACTTCATCCAGAACTGCCGGCAGTTGATCGAACCTGCTAACCCCTGCCTGGTCAGCGGCACACTTACCCGTGTTGCCGGTCTGGTGATGGAAGCAGTCGGACTCAAGCTGGCAGTAGGCACCAGTTGTACCGTTTTTCTCCCAAATGGCAACAGTGTCACGGCAGAAGTCGTCGGATTCTCCGGAGACCGGCTTTTCCTGATGCCCTCCGGCGATGTTTACGGACTGACTCCCGGTGCGAAAGTCGTCCCTTCGGAATATGTCGGTACGTCTCCCCGCATCGGGACCACACAGCACCCGCGACGGCGTGCCGCCGACCGGACCAAACATATCAGTGTCGGCCCGGAATTGCTGGGACGTATTCTGAACGGGGCGGGTGATCCACTCGATCGATTCGGTCCACTCCATTGCGAGCACAGCGTGCCGCTTTACAGTCGACCTTTCAATCCTCTGGAACGTGCACCCATTGACAAAACGCTCGACGTCGGAGTACGTGCCATCAATACGCTGCTGAGTGTGGGCCGTGGCCAGCGTATGGGATTATTTGCCGGTAGCGGCGTGGGCAAAAGCGTATTACTCGGCATGATGGCACGCTATACCAGTGCAGATATCATCGTCGTAGCACTGATCGGCGAACGTGGCAGAGAAGTTAAGGAATTCATCGAAAATATTCTCGGACAAGAGGGATTGGCACGCTCAGTTGTAGTAGCCGCACCAGCCGATACTTCTCCGCTGATGCGGCTGCAGGGCGCAGCTTATGCCACAGCCATTGCCGAATATTTCCGTGACGAAGGTAAACATGTACTGCTGATCATGGATTCACTCACCCGCTTTGCCATGGCGCAACGGGAAATTTCACTTGCCATCGGTGAACCGCCCGCCACCAAAGGCTATCCACCATCGGTATTTGCCCGCTTGCCTCAACTGGTAGAACGTGCGGGTAACGGCCGCCATGGCAGCGGATCGATCACAGCTTTTTACACGGTTCTGACCGAAAATGACGATCCGAACGATCCCATTGCTGATAATGCACGCGCCATCCTCGACGGACATATCGTGCTTTCGCGCCGATTGGCAGATGCAGGTCATTACCCGGCGATCGACATCGAGTCTTCGATCAGTCGTGTCATGGCAAGTCTGGCTACTCCCGAACAAATCGATTGGGCACAACGCTTCAAGGCGTTGTATGCCCGCTATCAACGCAGCCATGATCTGATCAGTGTAGGTGCCTACGTTGCCGGCAGCGACCCACAGCTGGATCTGGCCATCAGGCTATATCCAGTGCTTGAATCTTTCCTGCAGCAGGGCATGTTCGAACGGGAAAGCTATGCAGAAAGCATGGAAAAGCTCGCAGCGCTGGATCTGTAGCACAGTTAAACAAAAAACATGGCTACCTCCCGCTCACTCAAACTGTTACTCGACTATACCCGGCAGCAAATGGATGATTCCGCCGTAAAGCTCGGGAAGCTGAATCTCAAACGACAGGAAACGGAAAAAACCCTGCAGTTGCTTATCGATTACCGTCAGAATTATCAGGCCAAGTTTATGGAGTCTGCCGGTAATGGTATCGATCCGATCGAATGGCGAAATTTCATGACATTCATCGGCAAACTCGATACCGCTATCAATGAACAGCAGAAACTTGTCACCTTGACCACCGCACATACCGAAGCAGGTAACGCCGAATTCCATGCACATCGGCGTAAATTGAAATCCTATGACACACTATCGCAACGTTTGCAAGTCAGTCATGAATCGAATCTGACAAAGCAGGAACAACGCCTGCAAGACGAGCATACAGCAAATGAAGTATGCCGACGTCTGGAAGCACGTAAATAAGTGGCATAAAAATTGCTTGATATTAATTGAGCCCAAAACTTCATAAAGGATATCCATGCTGAATTTACCCACCATGCCGACTGTTCCAGCACATTCCCTATCCGATGAAACCGTCGTATCCGTCTCACCGATCGCATCCATCCTCCCTGTTTCCAGTCAATCACCCGATCAGGGGTTCAATGATATTCTGGCTCAGACATTAGCAAAAAATTTTTCCGAAGAAAATAATTCGGAGAATACGGTATCAGCCAAAGCATCTGTGGCCGATATGGCAGTCACTGAATGCGAAATATCATCTGATTCCGCGATGATCGCAATGACGCTACCCATTCCGGCGATAGATATAGCACCGATAGCAGATCATCATCCTGCAGATGAAGCCGCTACACCACTCTCATATTCTTCAGAAAGCTCCTTGTACACCTTAGTGCCCGAATACGAAATATCATCTGATCCTGCGACGACGACAACAGCAACAGCAACAGCAACGATGATACTACCCACCCCGATAATAGATACGCCGTCGATAGCAGATCATCATCCTGCAGATGAAGCTGCTATGTCATTCTCACATTCTTCAGGAAACTCTCTGTA
>JBDIVK010000005.1:0-157348 GCA_039794425.1 Nitrosomonas sp.
TCACTTCTCACATCTGAGAAGTGGTTTCCTTCACTCCCGAAATTACGGGAGTGGTTTTTCAGTGCGCTTATCTGCGCACTGCCAATTTCTGCTATCAGCTCTTGAGTTTGGTCTATACGCAGGAATTGATTTGGGCGATGTTTCTTCTCGCCACCAGCAGCTTTATGTAAATCGTTGAGAGAATACAGTCCGTCAAATTGACGTATCGTATTTGAGAGAATAGTTAATGCGGTCATTTTATTTCGCTCCTTGTTAGGGATTGACCACTGCAATATGCGGGGTGGTCGGGTGCTAACAACCTGGCGAAAGTCAGGCGGAGTTATTCCGCTTGCGCGTGTTTTATTCCTCGCACACCCGACCATAAGGAAACTATGGACGTAAAAAAACCGCTGCTTTCGGGCGCGGATTACCGCTTTCGCTCTAAATTAGTGTTGTTAGCACTTGAGCGAAAGCATAAGCTTATGCCGCGAAATTTGTTAACAATTTCAGTTTGCTGTAACCTTTCAATCTATGAAAATTTATACCTTTACCGTCAATGTCAGTCACGATAGCGAATCCGGCATGTGGGTTGCTGTATGCGACGAAATCGGTTTGGCCACTGAATCCGAAACCTACGAAGGGCTGACCGAACGCGTATGGGAAATTGCTCCTGAAATCGCTATAGAAAACGGATTCGAGATAGATACCGAAACCTTGCGTATCAGCTTCCAGCAAATTCAAACCGCCAGAGAAAGAGTTTCCCTTTAGTTGCATGGGAAGCACCCTCTACCCGCAATTGCGGGATATCTTGCTTAATCCATGGATGTACATTCGTCAGACAGGGCAAGGGCAGCCATGAAATATGGCGCAGCCCGATATCCGGCAGACACTTCACCGTACCCGTGACAATCGTCTCCGGATTCCTTGCCAATGCTATCTTGAAACAAGCCGGGATTAAGCGCAGCATTTAATCTCTGTCTGTAGCTGTCAACATCATAAAATCTGCTTACTACGGAACAAATTCCATGCTCCATTGTTCTCAATTATATTGATCAATCAATTAAAGGAGTAAAGCTCATGAAAAATCATATGCTTATTGTAAGTGCAGTATTAGCGGGTATTCTTTTTGCTCCAGCCCTGACTGTAGCTGAAGATAGAAATTCAGGCCAACTTCTCAGTCAAGTTCCCGGGCAAGATCCCAATCAGGTTCCTGGTCAAGATCCCAATCGGGTTCCTGGTCAAGATCCCGATCGAGTTCCCGGTCAAGATTCCAATCGGGTTCCTGGTCAAGTTCCCAATCAGGTTCCCGGTCAAGCCCCCGATCGAGTTCCTGGTCAAGTTCCCGGTCAAGCTCCCGATCGAGTTCCTGGTCAACCTTCTGATCAATATATTCAATAAGTCAAACAAGGTACTTTATACATAAGTATATTTCGCAGCTAAAATTTTCTAAACACGGGCGGTACCATAACTGCTCGTGGGATAATTTTCACACTCCAGAGCCCACCGGTCGTCTCCATTTCCGGTGGGCTCATTTATTTTTCTGGCTTGGTCCGCGTGAATAGGGTAGGGAGCAATACTGCAGCGTAACTAAATCGTAACACCTTAAAAATTAAGCTCCTGATTTTAAATATATTTAATTTTACCATTTGTTACATCTAATTATCGCAAGTGACTGATTATATTAATAATTTATAATCATATTTATGTTTTGTAATCAGAAGGTCGCGAGTTCGATTCTTGCTGCCGGCACCATTAAATCAACAGGTTATATGGATTCTCCAGCCTGGTGATTTTCTGATTGTGCCAAATTTGTGCCAGTAAATAGTCCGTCTACTACTTCTGCATGTTTTTTGAATTGCTCTGGAGCGAGATGCGCATAGCGTTTCACCATTTCTGTTGATTCCCAGGCCCCCGTCTCCTGAATCACATTCAAAGGTACACCTCTTTGAGCTAACCAACTCGCCCAGGTGTGTCGTAAATCATGCCAGCGGAAATTTTCAATACCGGCACGTATCAATGCTTTCCGCCAAGCTCTGGTATTGGTTTGGATAATTGGCTTTCCTTGATCCTTGATAAGTGAAGACTCTTACCGGATGTTTACTAACCTGTTTCCTCAATACTTCTATGGCGGTTGCATTCAGTGAAACGTGAATACTTTTCCTTCCCTTGGCCTGATCAACTTGTATCCATGCGACATTTCTTAGCAAATCGACTTGTGACCATTCTAATTCAGTAGCATTTCTTTTACGCAAACCGGTTGATAGTGAGAATTTAACCAAATTTGCCAGATGTTCAGGCAATTCATTTACTAAACAACCGCCGGCTAAAGCCGGTGGTTGTTTAGTGTATGGCTCGCTTCTTCCAAAAATAGATGGAAAGTGGTCAAATTTTGCAATCTTTCAAATATTGCAAGCAATCTGACTGTCATTTAGAGTTTCCGGCATTTTTACTTTCCTTCTGAAAGCGAGATATTTCAAGCTGAGGAAATAAAACAAACAGCTATTTTTAGTTTCATTCAAATTATTACTCATAGGTAAAACGGTATGAATTTTGCGATATGAGAATAGAGATGATTTAATATGCAGCCATTCTATGAAACCGAATGGCTAAAAATAGATGCGAAAGAAGCGCTAAGGAACTGTTCACGATCTTTTAAGCAAGAGCACCAGGAACGCCAGGTGAACGAACTGTAAGCTTGTGTTGAGCCAGCGTTCGCAGTTTTTCCATAGTTGCCGGTTTTTCTCCAGCCAGGCAAAGCAGCGTTAGACAATCCAGCGCTTTAGCATGACTTTAAAGGTATGCAGCTTACTGCGTTTTGCAATCTGTACTGTTACACTCTCCCCCAGGATGTCGCGCACCTTCTCGACGAACGGCGGATCGCTGGACAGCTTGAAGTGGCTGCAAACCAAAGGCACGCCAGATGCGCGAGACGATTGTTTGCGATATGCCCATTTCGCGCGCCATGGTGCGTGTGCTCCAATGGGTTGCACCGGCTGGGGACGATTCAAGCGTCCTGGTAATCACCGCATCAATACGCGTATCATCGATGCCGCGCGGGGCGCCCGGACACGGTGCATCGAGCAGATCGTCCAGACGCTGCTCGACAAAGCGAGCACGTCACTTGGACACCATCTGTGGTGTTATCCGCTGGCGCGCAGCCCCCCTTGTTGTCAACACCGTGTCAGCGCATCCCAGCACGATGCGCGCTTGCAAGGCCAACGCCCGCGCCGTCTTGTGGCGCAACGTCAATGCCACGAGCTGTTCACGTTCAGATTCGCTCAACACCAGTTGCACCTTGAATCTTCCTCTCATCGCCTCCTTCGTCTTGCACACACTGCATGACAGATTGAGCAACAGATCATTAGTTCAGCGTACTTGGCAATGCTGTTTGACTCGTTTATTCCCGTCGCCGTGCTGAAATAACATCGGGCATATGCTGGATTTGCGTGAGTATACGCTGCAATTGATTCAAATCAGTGACTTCAAGAGAAAAGTGCATTATCGCCCGATTACTACGACTGAGCAGATTTACCTTGATGGCGTTGACCTTTTCACGCACGAACAGATCGCTGATATCACGCAACAGGCCCTGACGATCATAAGCTTCCACTCCGATATCAACACTGGCAAGTAAATTCGTGCTGGTACCCCACGATGCTTGTAATAAACGATTGCGCCGCTCTTCCGGCAGGCGAGCAATAAAGGTGCAGGTCTGGCGGTGAATGGTCACCCCGCGCTCGCGTGTAATGTAGCCAACGATATTATCCGGCGGCGCTGGCTTACAACACTTGGCCAAGTTGGTAAGCAGATTACTGACACCCTCGACCACAATACCTGAGGGAGCTCCAGGCGCATACGTATGCTTGCTGACAGTGAAGGCTGGGAGTGTTTCCACTGGCCTGAACGGAGTAGTTTCCTGAATGGCAAGGGCAAGCTGGTGCTCGCTGACATCACCCCGGCCGATAGCAGCAAGCAGATCTTCAAGGCGATTGTAATTTAGTTTCTGTGCAAGCTTCTCCTGATTTACGCTGCCAACACCGGCTCTATGGAGCTCACGGTCCAGTTTAGCGCGTCCAACCGATATGTTTTCTTCAAAATTTTGATACTTAAACCAATGGCGTACCTTGGCGCGTGCGCGCGAGCTTTGTAGGTAGCAAAGTGCTGGATTGAGCCAATCTCGACTTGGCGCCCCCCTTTTGGAGATAAGGATTTCCACGCGTTGTCCATTCTGCAGCCGCGTGTTAAGTGGTACGATACTGCCATCCACCTTGGCGCCGCGTGTATGGTGGCCAAGATCAGTATGCAAAGCATAGGCAAAATCGATGGGTGTTGAACCTTTGGGCAGATCGATGACTTTACCTTGCGGCGTGAGTACGAACACCTTGTCTTGGAAAAGCTCGCTCTTGAACTGTTCGAGCTGCCCGCCGCCGTCGCTGATCTCGTCTTTCCATGCCAGAATCTGGCGTAACCAAGCTATCTTCTCGTCGAATTTGCTCTCCGATTTAACGGTTTCCTTATAGCGCCAGTGCGCGGCTACGCCCAATTCAGAGTCGTGATGCATGTCGTGGGTACGGATCTGCACCTCAAGCGCCAGACCGCGCGGGCCGATTACGGCGGTGTGCAACGAACGATACCCATTGTTCTTGGGACGCGCAATGTAATCATCAAATTCTCCGGGTATGGGCTGCCACAAATGATGCACCAGGCCCAGTGCAGCATAGCAGTCCTTGACGTCGTTCACGAGGATACGCACCGCGCGTATATCGTAGAGCTTGCTGAATTCAAGATGCTTGCGGCGCATCTTGTTGATAATACTGTAGATATGTTTTGGCCGCCCACTGACCTCACCCTTGATATCAGCCTGTAGCAGTTCTTGCCTGAGTTGAGCCAGCACATCGGCGATATATTGCTCGCGATCTATGCGTCGCTCGTCCAGCAGGTATGCGATTTCCTTGTAGAGCTGGGGTTCCAGGTAGCGCAGCGCGAGATCTTCCAGCTCCCATTTGATTTGCCATATGCCCAAACGATTGGCGAGCGGCGCGAAAATACCACGCGTCTCACGAGCGATTTGTTGCTGCTGTTCGTGATTTGCACCAGAAAGATGACGTAGAGTTTGTGTACGCTCAGCAAGCTTGATGAGCACCACACGAATATCTTGCACCATAGCCAACAGCATCTGTCGCAGATTTTCGATCTGCTGCGCTTGGTCACTCGTACTGCCGAGTTCATGTAAATGCTCAATTTCGCTGAACTGACGGATCCGCTCCATGCGCGCTATACCTTCCACCAGGCCAGCGATGTTAGTACCGAATTCGCGTTCCACCTGCGCATGCCAATCATCCAGATACTCTGGCACTGCATGTAGCATAGTAGCAGCAATAGTTTCGATATCCATGCGCATACTGATAAGAATAGAAGTAGCCCCCATTGCATGCTGCAGTAATGGCATACCGGTCAGCGTGTGCTGCCCATGATATAGTGGTGCAGCCATTGCAAAGGTCTGGCGCAACAACGTGATTTCATTGGACGCAAACAGTGCAGCCAACTCATTCAACCAGACTTCGCTATCGGGATATTCCGCAGAAGAGAGATAAGATTTGCTGTAAATAGAAACCATAAAACGCTTAGTCTTACTGTGTCGCTAAATTCTATAAAATATACAAGAGGCCAATATCGGTATCAGAACAGATGCCGAGTTAATTGTCGAAGTAAAATTGGTTATGTCTGGCTACTGTGAGTACGACTATTTTTTTCCATTACGCCCTTGAGCTTCGCTACTAAATTTCCCATCATGCAAGGCGTTATCTGCTTCTAAAGGAGATCGCATGAATTCTGATTTTTCTCAGCCGCTTCCTGCTGGGGTCGCTGGCCGTCAACTACGGTATTTTGCTAATCTGGTTCCTTGTATTCGTCTTTGCAAAAAATTGGATGCGCGGGCTTGTAATCGGAAGGTCTCGAGTTCGATTCTTGCTGCCGTCACCATTAAATCAAATACTTACATAATACCAGAAGAAGCATCGTCGTTCCGGGGTTACATTGCGAATGAGCTGTATCGGCTAATGCATCGTTTTGTTTTTATAATGGAAGCAAATACTAACCGAGTAGGTTTATGGTGATGAGAGCGCGGGAAATACCTAAAAGATACTGGTAAATCAATACTGATTGACCACGCTAAGCTAGCTGAGGCTAGTGGTGTTGTGGTTATAGCTGACCCTTCTTTACCACAAGCGGGTATTTCCTTTTTGATGGGGATCAATCAGTCATCCACTATAAAAAGTAGGTAGTGCATACAGGGACGATGTAGCCAGTTTTTCCCTGGCGAATCATAATCCACTAGAAATTGAGGCAAATAAGTTTGCCGCCAAATTGCTAATCCTGAAGAAGCATTGAGATATTTTATTGTAGAGGAAAGAATAACGGATATTGCCAGTCTCGCTGATAAGCTTCAGGTTTCTCAGATTGCTATGGAGTACCGTCTCAAGAATCTTGGGTGGATAAGCTAGGGTGCTAAATAATGAGGAAGAGGCAACAAAAGATTTATCATCGGATATTGAATTGTCATCTGCTGATAGGCGATTTGTACAACACGAGATCGAACGGTATTTGACGTAGTTTAGGTTTAAGCGTTGCTTTTTTATTCTATAAGTATTCTAGCTGCCGTATTAATTATTTCCCTATTGGTTTATAGCTTTGCCATTTTTTTGCTTGGCGCAAGTCTCAATGCATGAGCAGCTAAGGGTAATTGCTATTTTGGCCACCTGATCATAGCCTTATCTCTAGCGTTAATGTGAGTAATTTATTGTCCATCATAAGGATACTAAACAACCACCGGCTAAAGCCGGTAGTTGTTTAGTACACCGCAACACTGCCAGTGTAACAATTGACCTCATTTGCCGCCAAATTGCAGTGTATTTCGGCCAACCGGGTAGGATTTTAAGTGAAGCTATGCTTCGTTCACGTGTTTAAACAATCGGCAAAGGACCTAAAAATCAGTCAGTGTCAATCTATGCGCCCAAGTTATACAGCCACACTGCCACAGACGCGCCAAAGACCTTGAAAAACTACGATTTCTGATTTTGTATATCAGATAAGGGTGGTGTCGATTTGAATCGTCACCAGTAAATTAGGCACCTTCAGAATCATTTTCTGGAGGTCGCCATGAATATGGGCAAGACGTCAATATGGGCCGCTTAGCAACTGCCAGTGACTATTGCGGTCATGATGACCCTATCTATTATTACTAGGCTCAATTTTCTTGGTGACGATATGCGGATCCTTTGTGTCGCTTGCTTTCCATTATGGTTTTGAGGCGTACATTGATTATTTCGCGGTGTGTGACAGCTACTTCTTTTATCCGACCGCTTTCTTGCTCATGCTGGGGCCAGATTACGAAACAAAAATAATCGTATCGTACGTTAGTTAGCTTCGACATACATCCGTAAGCGGCCATAATTTACTCCATTCAATTTAAAAAGGATCAAATACCGCCTGAAAAGCCGGGCTGGCTCGATTGATAACTTCCGCCATCCGACTTTTGAGGAGTGGCGTCATGCATAACAACCGTGAACGTTTATCTGCTGGATTTTCGATTTCTTCCAGATAACCCTCATCTATAGCACGGCGAATATATTTCATTGCTGTTTGAGGGCTTAATCCTTTAACAAGGCCATAGGCGTCAGTCTTTGGAATCGCACTTTCACCTCTTAACCATAATTCGGTAAAAAGCCGGGAAAAATAGATATCACTAAACCCGGTTTCCTGAAAAATGCTCACCCACGCCTCGTCCAGCTCCCGTAAGGCAATCAGAAATCTTTTGCTGGTTTCATCCTGTTGATCCTTATGACCTCCGGCCACCAGTTTTACTCCATTTTTTCGATTTGCTATCTCCTGCATTTCGACTCCGGTCATCGCACCTTGAAGGTAAAAACATGATGAGGAGAGTCATATACAGAAAATTATATATAAATTTACATTTACTTTTGTATGTAATTTCACTACGATATTTCTTTCTCATTGTAATTTAATAAAAGGAATTCAGATATGAATACTTATACTGTTAAGCGACGTCCCTTCCTTCGTGAAAAAAAGAAATCATTGTAAATACGCGGATGCCAGCTTGGACAAGCCTTGGATAGATTCTGTCCATCTGGTTGATGGGGTGGATAACATTGGAGTCAACGCGATTGGCGTACTGCTTTGCGTTCATACAATATCGAGAAGTGCCTTGAGCATGAAGGTCGGCAGGTCATCTGGCAGATCGTGGCCTGGCGCTAACCTACAAGAAACACTGCGAGCGTCGTGCCTTGTACAAGGTGATTCGTGAGATCGAAAGCGCCCAGACGCAGGTGCGGGCTAAGGTCGAACATCTGTTCCGGACGATTAAACGGCAGTTTGGTTATACCAAGCCAAGGTGCGCTTTCGTGGCTTGACCAAGAACACTGTACAGATGGTGACATTGTTTGTCTTGTCGAATCTGTAGAATCCGCATGGGGTGAGTCAATAATATTGTCTGCAAAGTGGGGCAAATAATTTTGGCCGTTGACAAGCTAGCAAAGCTGCTAGAGGATGCTGAGTTACTTCAGATCGTCCCTAGATCAGGCAGCACAAGATCCCGTAACCACTACGACTTGAAACCATCTGTCAAATCAAGTTTAAGTCGGGATAATTTAACTTTTCTCCGAGGCATTTTCTCAAAACCCTCAATAGGAATATCTCGAGGATTGAGTCCTACGACCCTCTAAGCTAGAGATTTTCATGATTTATATATACAGCTCAACCACACGCCAGCCGTGCGTATTTGCCATTCTTATTGCTCTTTCGGCATTCATCGTCGGATGCAATACCGGGTCCAACGCACCCGTCGAACCGCCTTCACCCGATGTTGTGGTTGCGAACGTACTAGTGCGTTCAGTGCAAACCTGGGACGAATTCAATGGTCGTGTCCGTGCGATTCCGACTGTAGAGCTGCGTCCTCGCGTTAGTGGCTACATCGATCGCGTTGCTTATAAGGAAGGAAGCGAGGTTAAACCTGGCGATCTTCTCTTCGTCATTGATCCCCGGCCGTACCGCAATGCGCTCCATAGTGCACAGGCACAACTCGAACGTGCACAGTCGGCGGCGAAACTTGCACAAAGCAAGACTGAGTACGCGCAGGCACTGTTCGCAGCACAGGCCATGTCGCGCGAAGAATTCAACGGCAGGCAAACGGAGCTGAACCAAACGGCCGCCGAAGTTCGTGCAGCGGAAGCTGCCGTAGCCACAGCCAAACTCAACCTCGGTTTTACTGAAATTCGAGCACCGATCGCAGGTCGCGTAGGGCGAGCATACTTGACTGCCGGCAATCTTGCCCAGGCTGACCAGTCTATACTGACAACTCTAGTTTCGCAGGATCCAATGTACGTGTACTTTGACTGCGATGAGCATAGCTTCCTGCGCTACAAGGAATTCGCTCGCAAGAACAATCGCGAGAGCAATGTTTATTCGGTCCGCATCGGTCTGGCTAACGAGGAAGGCTTTCCACATCAGGGGACTGTGGATTTCTTCGACAATCAGGTCAATCCCGCGACAGGCACAATTCGTGTCCGCGCTGTCGTTCCTAATGCCGATCGTTTGCTGACACCCGGCCTTTTCGCTCGGGTACAGCTGCAAGGCGATGAGGTGTCTGGACTTTTGATAGACGCCAGGGCCATTCTGACAGACCAGCATCACAAATATGTTTATGTACTAGGAGAAGGTAACAAAGCGTTACGCAAGAACATCACACTGGGTCGTCAGATCGACGGCCTCTACATCGTCCAGTCCGGCCTCGATCCGGCAGACAAAGTCATTGTCACCGGTGCTCAGAAGATCTTTCGTGAGGGAGTAATTGTAAGGCCTGAGCATGTCACCATGGAAACCCGGGCGATTACCCCTCTTCCGGTTCCGTGAAAACATCAAGGTAAAGGCACGATCATGGATTTTTCCAGGTTTTTCATCGATCGTCCCATATTTGCGATCGTTCTTTCAATCGTTATTTTCGCGTTGGGGCTTATCGCCGTCCCGCTCCTGCCTACAGGCGAGTACCCGGAGGTGGTGCCACCAAGTGTCGTTGTGCGTGCCATGTACCCCGGCGCCAATCCTAAAGAGATCGCAGATTCAATTGCCGTTCCGTTGGAAGAAGCAATCAATGCCGTCGAAGGTATCATGTACATGAAGTCCGTTGCGAGCTCCGATGGAAGTCTGCAAGTGACAGTCACCTTCACACCCGGCATCGATCCTGATACTGCGGCTGTCCGCGTACAGAATCGCGTCGCCCAGGCCCTGTCCCGTCTGCCCCCCGATGTGCGCCAGTATGGCGTCACCACGCAGAAGCAATCCCCCACTCCGCTCATGTTTGTGAGTCTATCTTCGCCCGACAATCGCTACGATGGAGTCTATCTACGCAACTACCTGACATTGAATGTAAAGGATCAGCTCTCCCGCCTGGAGGGGGTGGGCAACGTCGGCTTGTACGGGGAAGGGGACTACGCGATGCGCCTGTGGCTGAACCCGAACAAGCTTGCCGCACGCGGGCTTACAGCCAGTGATGTGGTCAATGCCGTGCGTGAGCAGAATGTCCAGGTATCTGCGGGTCAGCTGGGTGCAGAACCGTCACCCAAGAGTACGGGTTTCCTCATTCCGATCAATGTGCGCGGGCGACTTCGCAGCGAACAGGAGTTCAGCGATATCGTGTTGAAAAGTGCCGACGATGGCCAACTGGTTCGCTTATCCGACGTGGGACGCGTCGAACTCGGTTCCGGTGATTACACGCTGCACGCCATGATCGATGAAAAGAACGGCGCCAGCGCGGGCATTTTCCTCACTCCCAACGCGAACTCCTTGGAGGTGGCCAAAGCGGTCTACGCCAAGTTTGAAGAACTTTCAGCAAACTTCCCCGCAGGCGTGACGTATCGAATAGTGTGGGACCCCACCGTATTTGTCCGGGAGTCCATCCGGGCAGTGGGTCAAACCCTGGTCGAAGCAGTCTTCCTGGTCGTACTGGTGGTCATCCTTTTTCTGCAAACCTGGCGTGCATCCATCATTCCCCTGATCGCGGTACCGGTCTCGATTGTCGGTACCTTTGCCTGGCTGTACCTTCTCGGATATTCCATCAATACGCTGACGTTGTTTGGACTGGTCCTGGCGGTGGGTATTGTCGTCGACGATGCCATCGTCGTCGTCGAGAATGTTGAGCGCAACATCGAGGAAGGATTGGATCCTCTTGCCGCAGCCCACCAGGCCATGAAGGAAGTCTCCGGCCCGATCATCGCGATCGCCCTGGTGCTTTGCGCCGTGTTCGTGCCCATGGCGTTCCTGAGCGGCGTCACCGGCGAATTCTACAAGCAGTTTGCCGTCACCATCGCCATCTCCACCATCATTTCCACGATCAATTCGCTGACACTGTCGCCGGCACTGGCGGCAAAACTGCTCAGGAAACACGACGCCCCGAAGGATGCGCTCACGCGGCTGCTCGAGCGCATGCTGGGGTGGCTGTTCCATCCCTTCAACCGGCTGTTTCTACGCAGTTCTCATAAGTATCACAATACCGTGGCTCACACGCTGGGCCGTCGTGGCATAGTGTTCACCGTCTATGCGGGACTACTGCTCTCGACTGTTATATTATTCCATATCGTACCGACCGGCTTTATTCCCAACCAGGACAAGCTCTACCTCTTCGCAGGCGCCAAATTACCGGAGGGCGCATCGCTTGCTCGTACCGATGCTGTTACCCGTCAACTGAACAGAATCGCCAGTACTATCGAAGGCGTGGACATAACTGAAAGCTATGTGGGCATGAATGCCTTGCAATCCGTCAACACTCCCAACCAGACCACGTCTTACATCATCCTCAAACCTTTCGATCAACGCCAGCGTTCTGCGGAATCCATCACTGCCGAACTGAATGCCAAGCTTACGGAGGTTAAGGACGGGCAAGCCTATGCATTACTGCCTCCGCCCATTCAAGGGCTGGGTAATGGATCCGGCTATTCACTTTATTTGGTCGATCGTGCCGGTCTGGGATATGGAGCGTTGCAAGGAGCATTAACGACTTTTCAGAACGCGATCGCTCAGACGCCAGGTATGACTTTTCCTGTCAGCTCATATCAAGCTAACATCCCGCAGCTCGAGGTCAAGGTAGATCGAGTTAAAGCTATAGCCCAGGGGGTATTCCTGACAGATATCTTCAATACCCTGCAGATCTATCTTGGCTCCATCTATATCAACGATTTCAATTTATTCGGTCGGGTCTATCGAGTGATGGCCCAGGCAGATTCAGTCTTCCGCCAAAAGACTGAAGACATCGGTAACTTATACACCCGCAATATTGAGGGAGAGATGGTTCCACTAGGGTCGATGGTGACAATTCAACACTCATTTGGCCCGGATCCAGTCATTCGCTACAACGGTTATCCTGCCGCTGACCTTATCGGTGATGCTGATCCCCGCGTGTTTTCCTCTGGACAGGTTATCACTAAGCTCTCGGAGATTGCTGCAGAAGTACTACCCCGTGGCATTACACTGGAGTGGACCGATCTCAGTTACCAACAGGTAACACAAGGCAACGCAGCGATCATCGTCTTCCCGTTGTCGATCATGCTGGTCTTTCTGGTGCTGGCTGCCCTCTACGAAAGCTGGACACTACCTTTGGCAGTCATCCTGATCGTGCCGGTGTGCATGTGCGCCGCACTTTTCGGCATTTGGCTCTCAGGGGGTGACAATAATATATTCGTCCAGGTAGGGTTGGTTGTATTGATGGGGTTGGCATGCAAGAATGCTATTCTGATCGTAGAGTTTGCCCGGGAACTTGAAATCCAGGGTAAGAATATCATCGAGGCTGCATTGGAAGCCTGCCGTCTTCGACTTCGCCCGATCATAATGACCTCAATCGCTTTCATTGCTGGCTCTGTTCCCCTCGTGCTCAGCTACGGGGCAGGTAGTGAGGTACGCTACGCTACGGGTATAACTGTTTTTGCCGGCATGCTCGGTGTGACGTTGTTTGGTTTGTTCCTTACCCCTGTCTTCTATGTCGCTTTGCGCAAGCTGGCTTGCCCCAAGCCGTAGAGGTGATTTCAGATTGATATTCGAAACTTTTGCCTATTGAGGAACGAAAGATATCTATCATAACCTGAGTTCAGGATAAGTCCTCAAGCTTTGGCCAAACTATTGCTCCTGGTAGGGTTCAAGGTTGGTTTGTTATTGGACAAACAGTAAACCACGATACCAGCCATCAGATTGATAAGGAAATTGAAGAGAGAGCAATGGAGGATGTGCTCAATCTGGCAAAGATTCTTTAATTCGTCGAAGATCGTCTCGATCAGGGAACGGCGGCGCAGAATGGCTTTCTCGAACTCAGGTTAGAATGATCATAGAGCCAAGATGCATCCCAGCCCAGATTGGTCATGATAAAGCGAGGGATCTTTCCTTGCGTGCCGTATTCGAGCTGCGCGATCAAGCGCTGCTTATAATTCCAACTGCCGGCACCGTAGCACAGACTCCCCGATAGTGCGTAACTTTAACCTGCGTTGTTTCCCAAGTCTGCTGCAGGGCTGCCTCCTGTTCTGTCACCCGCTTTTCCAGCTGTTTGTTGCGAGCAACGTCGATCACGTAACCGACATCGGTGCGCTCGCATCAGTGTAACAGGCGCTGGCGGCAGAAGCCCGAGTCAGCACACACGACGATGCACACTTTGGGCCAGTTCTGGCGCAAGTGTGCTACCAACAGCTTGATTATGGCTGTTGCGTGCCTGATGCGCACGTCCCAGCCAGATGCCCAATGCGGCCCAGATGAGCGCCAGCGGGAGGACCACGCTGACCAACCCGCCAAGGGCAAAGCCGAGTCGACCCAGCACGCCTTCCGTCTGCGCACCGATCACGTCACCTGCCCGGTAAAGGAAGGTGTCAATGAAGGCTTTGGACTTGTACTTATCCTCTCGACTGACGACCGTGAACAGTGCCTCGCGGGCTGGCCGGGTCAGCCCGCGCTGGACGGCGCGGTTGGTCGCTTCCAACAGAATCAGCACCACGAACGACCCGTAGATGGCCAGCCCGATGAAGCCGATGGCGGTCGCGATCGGCAATACCGCCAGTGCTACTCCCAGCCCGAAGCGCTTGATGATATGCCCGGTCAGCGTGAGCTGCAGCACCAGGACAGCGGTTTGTGTCCACATGTCGATGTTGCCGAGCAACGCGGTCCGGGTATCAAGATCGTCCGTGGCAGCGGCGACCATCTGCAGGCGCGTGAAGTAGATGAAGGTGGCCATGATTGTCATCAACAGTACGTAGCCAGCGATCCCGAACAGATAGGACGACGAGAACACGGCACGCAGACCAGCCCAGGCGGATCCGCCGATGCGCGTGGTTTCTTCGGTTCTCACCATCGTCGAGGATGTACCCACGTCATAGCCCCGTTTGTCTGGACGGATCCAGACCAGCGCCCAGGCTGTGACGACAGCAAGCAACAGGAAAAGTGCGGCGACCAACAGGAGGCTCGGCGTCCCCAGGGGTTCGGCCAGCTGCGACGACAACCAGGGCCCGAAAATTGCACCGAGCGTGCCACCTGCCGCAATCAAGGCAAAGAAGCGTTTGCCTTGGTCGCTGGAGAAACGATCTGCGAGCAATGCCCAGAACACCATGGTCACAAACAAGTTGAATACACTGAACCAGACATAGAATACCTGCCCGCTGCGCTCACCTACGGCACCCGGCGTGAACATCAACAAACCCCAGAAGCCCGCAAGACTGATGGCAAAGAATACGTAAGTAGCGGAGATGAAGTGCAGGCGCTGGAATCGACTGACCATCCAGCCGAAGGCAGGATTGACCAGCAGCGTTGCGACAGCCGTGCCGATGAACAGCCAGCGGATGGCTTCGATTCCTCTCTGCATGCCCAGCGCATCGCGCGCTGGTCGCAGCAGCATGAGTGCGGTCAGAATGAAGAAGAAGAACAAACCTGCCATGAGCACGGGAATAACTTCTTCACGACGAATGTTGAAAATCTTCTGCATCAGCCGGGAGATGGAACGGGACAGCGTTGCCATAGCAAACCCCTGGTCGATCAGGTAGCGCTGGCCTTGTCGAGAAGAGCGATATCTTCCGCGGTCAACTGCAACTCAAGTGCACGAATCTGACTGTCGAGTTGTTCGACGCTGGTCGAGCTGGCGATGGGGGCCGTCACACCATCGCGCGCGATGATCCAGGCAAGCGACACCTCGGCAAGTTCAGCATTATGTTTGCCGGCAATCTCATCAAGTGCAGCCAGGATCCGCAGTCCGCGTTCATTCAGGTATCGGCTGACCCTTTCACCGCGTTGGCTCTGACTCAAGTCCGCCTCGCTGCGATACTTGCCTGTGAGGAAGCCACTGGCCAGGCTCGAGTAGGTAATGACGCCGATGCCCTGGGCAACTGCCAGGTCGAGCAACGGGCCGTCGAGGTCACCGCGATCATAAAGATTGTAGCGCGGTTGCAGGACTTCGTAGCGAGGCAGGCTATTGGCGGTGGAGACATCCAGTGCCTGCCGCAATTGAGTGACATTGTAGTTGGATGCACCGATCGTCCGCACCTTACCGGCGCTGATCAGGCGCTGATAGGTCGCAAGCGTTTCCTCATGCGGCGTCTGCGGGTCCGGCTGATGAGAGAAGTAGACATCGATGTAGTCCGTCTTCAGACGCCGGAGGGAGCCTTCGACCGCGCGCTCGATGTTTGCTGGCGACAGACCCTTGTGGCCGTTCATTTCCATTCCGACCTTAGTGATCAATACCACCGAATCGCGCTTCTTCCGGCTTTCGATCCAGTCGCCGATGATGCTTTCCGATTCTCCACCGTTATTACCATCCACCCAGGTGGAGTATATATCCGCGGTGTCGATGGCCTGCAAGCCGGCATCAACGAAACGATCCATGATCTTGAACGAACGTGCTTTGTCGGCAGTCCATCCGAACACATTGGTGCCAAGCACCAGGGGACTGATCTCGATATCCGACCGTCCAAGACGACGTTTTCCAGATCTTGCCGCAGCCGTATTCGACGATATGGAACTTGCGGCAGCAGCATCCAACTGGTTACCGGCACGGCACGCGCCAAGGGCGATTACAGCTGCTGCGGCAGCGCTCGAACTCAGGAATTTGCGACGAGTGAACATAGTGACGATCTCCTTTGGGAATAGTTGATATTTGCCTGTGTCAAACTTCTCCATGCATTGAAGAACGTTATCGAAATGCATCAATTCAATGTGGCCTTGATTCGTTCAGGCGATCTTCCGAATGTTGATTTGTGACCATGGATACTGACCCAATGCCGGGATGATGGAACCGCCTCATTACCAAAATCAATTTCTTCCTGCTGGATAATAAACGTGCTGTGATAGATCGGCCATACATCAAAGCGAATATTTAATGGCTGTTCAACACCAAAATATAGCAATAATCGGTTAGTATCTCGGACTGACTCATAGGAGCTGCACTGTTTATCCTCTATTATTCTTCCTACCCATTTAAATAACCTGGACAAGCGTAATAAATAGTATTCTGGCTTACTGGCAATAAGGAAATGTATTGTATTAGAGCTTGCTGGGGAAAGAATCTAGTCAGTAGTTCTAGCCAGCTCTTCGTCTTGATCTTCCTGTTTAAATACTTTTCTTATCTACCAAGTGGGAGAACTGTTCTAACTTACTAATTTTCTAAGTTATTATCAGCTGTCAGCTCAAATGTACCGGTTTTTTCTCCATTGATGCTATATTCATAAGTCCCAGCCGGCAGACCATATACATCTAGCGGAATGAATTTCTCAAAAGGAACCAAGGCAGGGAAACAAGCTCCTGAACCATCACCAACCACATCTACTACAACCTCGAAGCGATTGCTTTCACGCCTCTGATTGATACGTCCTAATTTTCCACAGCTATTACGGAAATTTCCATTCACCTTTAGTAATACCTGGGCAGGTAAAGTATCTGTCACGATTGCTTCCACGCCGTCCTCCTCAACCAGGAAGATTTGGGATACCGGTACTATTCGGTATTCTAACAACCGCCAGGCATCCACTGTCGGATCATACTGGAATACACCATCCTGAAACTGGCCGGTTTGTTCATCGGTATCGACACGTGGAACAATCAGTATGTCATTCCGATAGGCGGGATAATCAGCCTGAATCCGGTTTATATCCGCAAAAACCCCCAGTTTGCCTTGCTCGACTGATTGAACACGTTCATCCTGACGCTATCTTTCAGCTTCTTCAGCACTGATTTCGACGATTATTTTATTATTTGCTTCAAGAATTGCGACAATCTCACCGTTTAATTCCAACTGAACAGCCAATTCATTCTTATTCTGGCCTGAAGTTGGTTGGCCAACTGATACTTTGCCCTTATTCTCCGGATTGGGCGGATCGATTACCCCGGCATCCTCTTTGAAGGTAATAATGTAGGAGTTCTCGATTAATTCCTGTGAAAACACAGAATTTAGTGGCAGAAAAATGGCAAAAACTGCTATCAGTAAGCTTCTGGAAAAAAACATTTTGTTAGTTCCTTTCTAATTGTTGTGAAAACACTGATTAATTCAAGGCGGCTCTTTTATTTGAATTTATTAAACCAGTAATTAATTCCAATATAGAGGACAAATTAATCAGTGCCATTTGAAGGATGCTACAGTATCTTGAATAAGTATTAATAAAAAAGGGCTGAAGTAGCTAAGACCTTGTCTGGTGTGTTTGTACCAGTATTTTAGCTGCTTGTAGAAGCTGTTGATGATTGCCTCCATTAAAGCGCCACTCGCATTCTTTTAAAAACCAGTAAAAGTTTTCCTGTTCAATCAGCTGCCGCAGGCGCATGAAAAACTGGGTCGCCGTATTGGGCTGAACGCCTACCAGTTCTGTTGCAGCCCGCGCCGTTGCTCCGGCAACGAAATGCTCTATCAGTCGGCTCTGTTGCCGGCCGTCAACTTGTTCTTGCGTTCATACATCGTAGCTTTTTAACCCCTTTAACGGGTCTTAGCTACTTGAAGAGGATTTTCTACGCTATCCCGTGCAAGTTCTGCAACTCACCCATTTCGCCAATAAGCAACCTCGGTAATTTCTTGATTCTGTCTGGGAAGGGTGGTTTCACCCTGTGTCCGATCGTAGCTGGTGTGCTGCCCAGCAAACATGTAGCGGATGCACTGGAAAATCAGACTACGCGTTGAGTTGATGGTGCTGGAAAATTTGAGCCTCCCCCTATCGACCAGTAGCGATATCAGCGGTGCGATCTACAGCGGGATGCCTTAAGTGCCGATATCTACAAGGAAGAGATTGATGGGAAATTTGCTGTTCCTATTCTCGACCTTTGATGAAAGTAACACGCTTGTCGTGTGAAGCTAAACATTCTCAAATCGATGCAATAAGCCAAACGCCCGATTAGTAAGATTACTGAACCGCTCTGAGTATTCCGGAGACCCTTAAATTTATATAGGATGAGAAAGAATATGAATCCAGCTTTGATAGGCATCTGCTTCAGATTGCAACTGGTTGTTATTGTGCTGGTACTATTTATTCCACAGGTTGTTCGTGCCGAGTTAGCCGCTGATACGCGCATTGTTACCAATCCTCCCTTACTGGAATTAACACGAAACATTCCGCATACAACCGAGCTCATGCAGTCACGCACGACAGTGAATGATTTGTCGCACGAAGCTTCGCTGGCGCTCAATGTGGTTTACACTAATGGCAAGCTGTGGAATCCTTCGGAGCGGCGTTTTGATACGGTCAAGCTACGCAGCTATCAAGGGACGCATGTGGACCCGGATGCTCCTTATGTTTCTCCCATGCTTGAGGTAAATCCGGGCGATACAATCAGGATTTCCCTCAATAATAAATTACCTGCTGATCCCAGCTGCATTCAAACTGATCAAGACATAAACAATCCACACTGCTTTAACGGTACTAATCTGCATACACACGGCTTGTGGGTAAACCCGGCGGGCAATGGCGATAACGTGCTGATATCGATCAATCCTGGTGTGCATTTTCAGTATGAGTACAACATCCCTTCTGATCACCCTGCCGGTACTTTCTGGTACCACACCCATCGCCACGGTTCGACAGCCTTGCAGGTATCAAGTGGCATGGCCGGAGCACTGATTATTCGTGGCAATCGTCTCCCTACCCCAACACAAAACGGCGATATCGATACCCTGCTCAAGCCTACCCAGAACCAGGCTTTCAAAGAACGTGTGCTGGTAATACAGCAGATTCAATATGCTTGCCGTGATGCCCTCGGAAATATCAAGCTTAATCCGGATAATACCTATCGCTGTGATCCTGGTGATGTGGGTGGCATTGAGGGATATGATCAATTCGGTCCGGGCAGCTGGCCAGCATCGGGACGCTATACCAGCATCAACGGCCAGGTGTTACCCAATTTCAACGGTATCAGTGCTGGACAGGTTGAACGTTGGCGCATCATACATGGCGGCGTGCGCGATACCATTAATCTGGAATTCAGAAAGCTGAAAGCGGGGAGTCGAAGTCCACAAGGTTTGCGTGCCTCCGAACATGATGCCTTTATCAATGAGAGTTGCACAGGTGACCCACTTCCTCAGCATTTGATTGCAGCAGATGGGTTGACTACTGATGCTGTGATCAAAACCGTGCAAACGGTTTACCAGCCTGCTTACCGCTGGGATACATTAATGGTCTTTCCTCAAGCTGGGATCTACTGCGTAATTGATGCCGCTGCACCCGCAGCGTCTAATGTCGATCAGGCCGTACCCTCGCGCCAATTGCTGGGGCTGGTGAATGTCACAGCGGGACGCAATGTGCCGACCGACATCACGACCTATATTGCTTCTGAATTGGCCGCTGCCGCTGCCGTAAATATGCCTGCTGAGGTACGCAGCAAGGTTATTGCAGATTTACGCAGTGGACTCAAACTGTCAAGCTTTGTACCGCATCCGGATATCAAGGATAACGAAGTGACTGGTACGCAAGATCTTATCTTCAATATTGACGTAAACCAGAACCCACCAATATTTGAGGTAAACGGCAAATCTTTTGACCCAAATACCATCAATCGTACACTTACGCTCGGTGGAGTAGATGAGTGGACGCTGCAATCCGATTTTGTAAGCCACCCATTTCACATTCATGTGAATCCGTTTCAGATTGTGAAAATTCTGGATCCGAATGGCAAGGATGTCAGCGGACCAGATGCAGTAGATGATGCAGAGGGTACCGTGGATCTGCAATATCGAGCACTTAAAGGGGTTTGGAAAGATACGCTATGGGTAAAAAACATCATGCAGCCCAGTCCGGCTGAGGGTAAATATACCATTGTGGTTCGCACGCGTTACCAGCGTTATATTGGCGATTACGTTTTGCATTGTCATATCCTCGATCATGAAGACCAGGGAATGATGCAAATCGTTCGCGTAGCATTGCCCGATGGGGCAGATGGCATCAGCCAAGGCCACAAACACTGAATCCACATCAAACAATCCTCATTGAAACGCCCAACCGACTTAGGAGAACCTGGATGGTTACAAGAAGATCCGTATTAAAAGCCGTTGCAGCAGGAAGCGCAATTACTGTATTTTCGGGCATCTTGCCTGGTGTAAAGGCATTTGCTCAAACGGGGTTGAGAAAGCGGCGTAGTGTTAACAATATGAGTCTTGATGACCCGGATCTGGAAACTTACCGGGATTTTGTCGGCCTCATGAGAAATAAGCCACAAACCGAATTGGTGAGCTGGACCGGATTTGCCAATCAGCATGGAGATGCAAACAATTTCAAATATTGTCCACACGGTGACTGGTATTTTCTTCCCTGGCACAGAGGATTTGTGGAAATGTATGAAAAGGCGGCAGCCGTATTGACCAATAACCCAGACTTTGCCATGCCCTATTGGAATTGGACAACATTGCGCCAACTGCCTGCCGCTTTTACCGACCAAACCTATAAGGGAAAACCTAATCCGCTCTACGTACCGAGTAGGGGGGATGACGCATCCATGATACGTAATGCTCTGACCGGCCCCTATGCACTGACGGATGCCCTGGTGGGCCCCAAAGTGATTGAAAGCATCTATAAGGAAACCGTGTATGAGGCATTTGGCACCAGCCGTAATCCCAAACAAAATAATCTGGATCCGAAATGGGTGCCTATGGGGGGTGGTCATCAAGGCATCCTTGAGCGCACTCCGCATAACAACATACACAACAATATCGGTGCCTACATGCCGAACTCGAATTCACCGCGGGATCCGATTTTTATGATGCATCATGGCAATATTGACCGTATCTGGGCTTACTGGAATGCACTCGGTCGCAAAAACTCCGATGACCCTCTGTGGCTGAATATGCCATTCACCAACAACTACATCTCACCCGATGGCAAGTTCTATACCAAAGTGGTGAAAGATCTGCAGAGCACCTCCGCACTGGGATACACCTACGACAACATGCCCAAGCCCGACAATAAGAAAGTGGATACATTGCGTACGCAGAATCTTACTGCATTATTCGATCCCGCACAAAAATCCACGCTGTTTAAAATCAAACAGTCCAATATGCAAGCAGCGACCCTGGCTGCACCGTTGCACTTGTCTCTTCCGCTCGAGGCCCAAACTTTGCAGGAAGTGCTCAAGCCTGTGGCCGAAAATGCTGAAGGGCGAGAACTCGTTGCGCTGATTTCCGATATCAAGATCAGTGATAACGTACAAGCCATTCGTGTATTCATCAACCGAGAAACAGTCAATCTGGATGTGCCGGATACCGACCCACATTACGTCACCACCTTGGGCTTTCTGAAACATGGTGGCGATCATGGCTTACCCTCAACCATCGTCAATCTGACCGAAGCGCTAAAAAATATCTCAAAGACGAATAACCTTACGAATGACGAGATTACCGTGCAGCTTTTGCCCGTACCCAAACCAGGCGTGGCAACGACGGCAGTCGGTGATGTGGTGCCAGCCTCGATCGAGTTGGCATTCATTTGATGAAAAAATCCGATGTTCGTGATGCCAAGCAAACCGACTGTTCGAATTTTTCTTAGTGGCTTTGTCTTTTTGGCAACACTGAGCCATGCTGGTGGAACTCATGACGATCCGATCTCGCGCAGCAAAGCGACCTTAGAATTACCGGCAAGGCAGTGCTTCAATCTCGACGCAGCAAATCTGCAAACTTTGCAGCAGGATCACAAACGTGCAGTCGTCGTCGTGCAATCATTCAAACCGCTCAGACCACCGGCAGGGCTAGTGGTCTGGCTGGTAGTTGGTAATCAACGCCACGAGCTGACACGCTTTGCAGTACACCCGTTGCGCGCATTTACCGTGCAGGAGCCGGAGCGGCAATTGCGCTTTCTGGTTCCATTGGTGGAACAGGCTCCGCTCATCAAAGCGGGAAAGCCGTTATGTCTGGAAGTAGGTTTTGATGGCTCACAAGGCAGCGGCGAATCAGAAATCATAATCGAGCTGATTAACACACCGAAGTAATATAGTTAATCCCCTAAATAATCAGACTGAGCGATCAACTCTTCAAGCGGTCCGCCAGTCTGTCGCCAGCGGCATTTGAGATTGGCCCAGAGTTTTTCGATGGGATTGAGATCAGGACTGTAAGGGCGAGAGGTAAGGCAGTTGGCTGCCAGGCTGAAGGCTTGCGGTGTTTTTTTACGCGTGAGCTCCATAGCCATGAGCGTGCGGCCATCATTACCAATAGATGCAATGCTGATGGCCACTGTGACCCGTTATCAAGTCAAGGATGAATCGCATTGCCCTTTGGCTCAAAATCTCGTAATTACACTATCGATAAATCTCAACAATACCAGCGATCAGAAGCCAGTATTTTTTATGTAGGATATTTCTAATTTTTCGGGCGAGGCTGAATCTTCATCTTTCATTTTATATGGATTTCACGGGTCAGATGTCGATCACGGCCTTGAGGGGCAGGTGGTCGGAGGCAATGCGCGCCAGTTCGCTGGTGTGCGCCTCCAGCCGGACAAGGCAGCGGCGCGGGTGTACCCACAGGCGGTCCAGCGACATGAAGGGGTAGTGAGAGGGAAAAGTGGCGCAGTGAGGTGAACGCTTGAAGTGCGCGTGCAGCCAGCGCAATGGCCGCCCCCACAGGAACCATTCGTTCACGTCGCCCATCAGCACGTACGTGTCCGTGAGCCCGATGTCGAACAGCTTAAGCAGGCGTCGCACTTGCTGCCTGCGCTCCCAGGGTTTGAGCCCGAGATGAGTAGCCACCACCTGCAGGCGCTTGCCGTTACCCTCCAAGGTCACGTCGATGGCGCCGCGCGCCTCCTGCCCGGGTAGGGTGAGGTCAACGCGGTTGACGTTGAGGACGGGCAGCTTCGTCAGGATCGCATTTCCATACTGCCGGGTTTCGCGCAGCAGGGTAGGGCCGGGGATTGCTTGGAGTCCGGTCTTGAACGCGAGGTAATCGAGCAGGTCACGGCCCTCCACGTCATGGTGCTCCACTTCCTGGAGCGCGATCACGTCTGCATCGAGTTCCCTCAGGACGCCGGCGGTGCGGTGGGGTGCGAAGCACCCATCCGTGCCGATGCAGGCGTGAAGGTTGTAGGTTGCCAAGGTGAGACGCATCGCCTGATTCTACGCATGCTTCGCGTCCGGCTCAATCGCTGGAATGTTCAATCGGATGGAGTCCGCAACACGGAATCCCGTTTCTTTTCCTTCCACTGCCAGAATCGCCAGGCGCCGGCGACGAGGATGGCCAGGACCACTGCCAGGATGGCAAAGGTAGGCAGGTCGGATTTGCGGATGGTGGCAGTGAGCTGATCCGTGAACACGGAAATGACGATGAGCCCCGGCAGCAGGCCAATGGTGCTTCCTAGCATGAAATCCCGGAAGCGGATTCGGGATGTGCCCGCGACCAGGTTGATGACGCTGAACGGCGCAACGGGGACGATGCGGACGATGATGATGGTGAGGAGGCCGCGGCGGGCGAGGCGCTTGTCCAGTTCCCGCAGCTTCCTGCCGGCTACGCGGCGCACGGCCCTGTGACCCAGCAGGTGGCCGAGGGTGTAGCTGCAGGCGGCACTCAGCAGAGCGCCGGCCAACGCGTAGAGAAACCCTTGCCACGGGCCGAACACCAAGACGCACACGATGATCAGCACAGAGAGTGGGAACGAGATCAGGCCGGCGGCTACAAAAACGCCCAGCACCAGCAGAGACGCTGCCGGATGGCGGCCGAACTCGTTGGCGGCGCTCACCAGCATGGGCACGTCCACCAGCTCGCGCAAGGGAGACCAGTGCCAGGCAGCGGCAAGCGCTACGATAGCTGCCAAGATTGAGCCGATCATGTAGAGGTGGCGGCGGGTGGGCTCTTGTTCCGCTTCCGGAACGAACTCCTTCACCAGTTCGTTCGTTTCGAAAGGTCGCGCTGGATCGACGATTTCTTCATCCGGCACCAGGGCGTCCACGTCCGCCGTCACCTGCAGTGCCAGGGGGCGCATGCTGCGGCCCGGCCCGCGCAGCGATTCGATAGCGCGGATCAGCGAGCCTTCCCGTGCCAGAGCCTTTTCGATCCGTGCTGGCTCCATGCCCAGGTGCTCGCCTAACAGGCGGTTGCGGAAAGTGGCGATGGCATGGCGCACGTCCTCCCGTCCGTTCGCTTCGATCGCAATGTCGCATTCGGTATCGAGACCCATGGAGCGGTTGTTGAGATTGGCGGACCCGACGCGCACGAGCTCATCGTCGATGATGGTGATCTTGGAATGGACGTTGACACACTCGTCCCCCAGCCCGGGCACGCAGGGTTCATACAAGCGCAGGCGTCGTTCCCGGTCTGCGTTCATGAGCTGCCTGAATACGCGCTCGCGCAGGACATCCATGGTTTTCTGCGAAAGCCAGCCGACGGTGTACTCGGGCAGCAGTACGACTACTTCCGGCCCTTTTTCCTGTTGCAGCCGCTTCCGCAGCGCTTCGCCCACTTTATGTGCGGAAAAATACTGTGCCTCGATATAGATCGATTCGCGCGCAGAGGCGATGGAATCCAGCAGTAGCTGCTCCACTTCGCGCACTTCGGCCTGTTTTCCGTATTCCGGTTCTGTGCGGGAGATGCCGAGTTCCACGTTCTCGATTTCCGGCCGGACATGGGCGGGCCAGGGGTCCGGGCCATCCTGAGCACCTTGGGCCCACGGCGCTTCCAACCTGCGGCCGGTGGCCCGGAACCAACGCTCGCGCGCGAGATCGCCTAGCGCGGTCGCGGCGGGGCCTGAAACCATGATCTGCACGTCGTGGTAGGGCTGGGGCACAGGTTCGCCATCCAGTTCGCGCCGGATGGAATCATCCGACCGGTGCTCGGGCGTATCCCACCGGCCCAGGGTCAGATCCAGCCCGCCCACGAACGCCACCCGGTCGTCGACCACGACGATCTTCTGGTGATGGCATGCGCCAGTAGGGTGCATATCATCCAGCGCGAAGTGCAGCCGCCGGTGGCCATTCCACTCGCGCTTATACAGCGGCAGCCATTCGCGGTCGGGCGCAAACAGCATGATGAAATCCCAGTCGAGCACGTAGATGTTCAACTGCTTCCGGCGCCGTACCATGGCATTGAGGAAGTTGCCCAGCGTCTCGGGCAGATCATCGGCCGGATCGCGCTGCTGGCCGCGCACGAGCTTCACGCGGCTGTCGATGTCCCAGGCCATGATCAGCACGGAGCGCCGGGCCTGTTTCACCGCTTCACGGAAGGCATGGAAATAGTCGGCGCCGTCTACGAGAAACGCGACACGGTCGGCGTGCTCCACACGCCAGCAGTTGGCGCCTGGTTTCAGAACGGGGGTGCGGCTCATTGGTTTGGTGTTGACCGGAGGTTGCCGCCGTTGTGTCTGATGAAGATCGTTGCCGGCGTCGATACCTCCACGGTGGCGTTGGCGGTAGCAACTGCACCGACGAGCTGCTGGAAGCCTTCGAGCCCCTCCACACCGGCGATGGCTACCAGCAGTTCAGGGCCGCCCGATGAGTTCATATCCTCAAGCTGGCCGGGAGGCACGTCCGGGTGCAGCGCGGTGAACAGGGCATGATTATAGCTATCGGGCAGGACAATCTCGATTTGTTGAGCATGATCCAGCAGTTGGGGGATCGCCTGGATGGTTTCCTGGCCACGCCACGGCAGAGTGATCAAAGGAGTTTTATCCATGGATCTCTTCCTTGTTTCTACCTAATTTCTGTGATTTTTTCCTGGTTATTTGCATACCTGCTTCCTGCATCAGGCTTCGCGCCAGCATTTGTGCCACAGGCTGATGGCTGGTCTACTGACACTATGACGGCAGGACAGCTCGTTGATGTCACCGTCAATGTAAAATTGACTCACCTGAGGAAGAGTTGCTGCGGATGTTTGACCAAACAAAGCGGTGTATTGTTCATGCTGACTCAGGAGCTGCTATTAGTGGAGATTCATGTGTTACACCGACAAGGCAAGAACATTCGAACCATTGCCAAGACATTGCAGGCGTCACGCAATAGGCGTGCGTAAATTATTGCTATGACACCTACCTACGATAAACGTGCCGCACAGGCATCAAAACTTGATCCCTTCAAGGCTTATCTTCGAGTGCGTATTGATGCGACCAAACCGGACTGGATTCCGGCCACGGTGCTGTTTCGCAAAATACGGGCCTGGGGGTATAAGGGTAAGGAGGGGATTCTCAAACACTACATTCGTCCATTTAAAATCACCCATAATGAGCCGGTACGGCGTTTGGAAACGCTAGCTGGCCAACAACTGCAAGTCGACTTTACGACTATCCGCCGGGGGCGGCGCGAACTCAAAGCCTTTGTTGTTACACGGGGTTCAGTGAGCACCTATGTTCGCTTTAGCGAATATGAACGCCAGGAAGACTGGTTGACCGGTATTGAAGGGGCTCTGCATTACTTTGGCTGTGTGCTCAAAGAGCTGTTGTTCGATAATGCCGAGTGCATCATGATTGAGCGGGATGCCTATGGCGAAGGACAGCATCGCTGGATGCAGCGTATCCGTAAGCTTCCCTTTCGGTAGACATTTTTGAGTAGAATTTGGGAGCCTCCTTTTGTATGGAGACCTTGATGAAGAGAAGTAGATTTACAGAATCCCCAGATCGTAGCGGTGCTCAAAGAAGGTGAGGCTGGTGTGCAGGTATCGGAATTGCATCGCCTGCGCGAGCTGGAAGCTGAAAATGCCAAACTCAAGCGCATATATGCAGATCTGGCGCTGGAGAACAACGCCATCCGGGATGTACTGAATCGAAAATCCGTGCCTGTGAGATTACAGGCCTGTCGCGGGCAGCGTATTCTGTTCGATAACATTCGCCAGGTTCAGGAAATTACATTACTGAACAATGGCTATATGAATACAACGAAAACCGTCCCCACGAATCGTTGGGGAATATTACACCGACGCAATTTATGCCTCGGTTAACCACGGCTCCGATTCTCTACCATGAACTGTCTACTTGACAGGGAAGTTTACGCGCACAGTTGATGCACTTGAAAAGACTAGCCTAAAGGTTCTATGCGCCAGGATTTTTGGATAGGAGCATATGCATCCAGTTAGCTCTCGGTTTTGTGAACATGAGGGTTGCTTGCTGTGCTAGGAATCCAAGTTTGGTCAGTACTTTCTGGCTGAAGGTCCGTGCCGGAGGGGGCAGTAACGAACGTCCACAGTGGATACATGGTTCCTCCTGGGAGTAGGTTCCATAAGGATTTCCAGCCAGATCCATTAACGCTGCTGATAAGGCATTCGTTCTACTTGTTGTCAGACCGACAAATGTAGTGGATTTGACAACACACCTCTTAAACAGCTTAGGCAGGCTGTCTTCATCAAATCTATTGATATGTCCCCATGGAGGATTCTTTTTTCCACAGGAATAACATGTAGTACGTCCAACTCTGATATCCTGCCGATAAGGAACACCGATCAGTAACTCTTTTTTGCAGATTCGTTCAAGTTCACGACAAGTTTCAGCCAACATGTTCTGTGGAATATGCTCAAGAACTTCTGCACAAAATACAAAATCAATCGAGTTGTCTAAAAAACCAAGGTTAGCAGCATTTCCCTGAATACAAGTTACCTTTGGATGGGAAATGGAAGGCTTTGTGAGATCCAGTGCGATAACTCTGTCAAACTTTTGTGCAAGCAAAAGCGAAAAATACCCGTCCCTTGCGCCGATATCCAGTGCAATCTCTCCTGAAGCTGGCATGAGTTGCAACAGGTCATTGGTCCGCAGTTTTTCTTTAGTAGATGCACGATACTCAGATAGATCCAAAGTTGCCTCCTAGAACGTAAGGCGTAACTTGAGTTAGATTTCTAAAATGACATCTATATTCATGGTAAATTCGTAAGCTCTCCCATTAGGAGATAGATACTCGGAAGTGGATTTTCTGCCGGGATTAATGTAAGAAAGGACTTGATGAATTAATTGAAGTTCAACGATGGCACCCTAAAAATTGCTGTTGCTGAGTTAAAAGCAGCGCTCATTTACTATCCTATGCTTTTTCGTTTGTTTTTATCTCACGCTCTGTGGGGTTATCAACATTTTCAGAGGGTTCCCTTGCACGTATTACAAAAATACAAGAGACATTGGTAAAGGGAATTGGTATATCATTGAATTAGTTTGAGAAATACGATAATATGCGCTACATATTTGGTTGAAAGTGTGATGCATCTAATCAAGATTCGCGGTCAGCAGTAGTCAGCGTCAGCTGATGCGAATATGGTTTGGAACCAACCAACTTTCTTGTATATGAATGGTACGATGAGCACGACATTAAAAAAGCCTACCGGGGTTTCGGTAGGCTTTTTAGCATCTGAAAAATTTACTGTCGATTACAGCAAGGGAATAATCAACAATGCTACGATATTGATGATTTTAATCAATGGGTTGATAGCTGGGCCGGCAGTATCTTTGTAGGGATCCCCGACTGTATCACCAGTAACGGCTGCCTTATGCGCTTCACTGCCTTTACCGCCATAATTTCCATCTTCAATGTATTTTTTTGCATTATCCCATGCACCCCCTCCGGCAGTCATGGAAATGGCGATAAACAGACCCGTGACGATCGAGCCCATCAATACACCACCTAAAGCCTGTGGACCGAGGAAAACTCCGACCAATACCGGTATTAATACAGGCAGCAGAGAAGGCACGATCATTTCCTTGATCGCAGCCTTAGTCAGCATATCTACTGCACGAGAGTAATCCGGTTTTCTGGTTCCGTCCATAATGCCCGGCATTTCTTTGAACTGACGACGTACTTCAATGACGACCGAACCCGCCGCGCGTCCGACTGCTTCCATAGACATTGCACCGAACAGGAAGGGCACCATCCCACCGATAAAGAGACCAATAATTACCAGGTGATTGGATAGATCGAAGGTGAGCAGTTTACCCGCATGTTCCAGGCCATGAGTATAATCGGCGAACAGAACCAAGGCAGCTAGCCCGGCTGATCCGATAGCATAACCTTTGGTAACTGCCTTAGTCGTATTACCGACTGCATCAAGTGGATCGGTAATAGCGCGAACAGATTCCGGCATACCTGACATTTCAGCAATTCCACCTGCGTTATCTGTGATTGGACCATAGGCATCGAGTGCTACGATGATACCGGTCATAGATAACATGGCTGTCGCAGCAATCGCGATACCGTAAAGTCCAGCAAGGGAATAGGCAATAAAAATACTGGCGCATACTGCCAGGACGGGTGCTGCAGTAGCACGCATGGCAATGCCTAATCCGGCAATGATATTGGTTGCATGCCCGGTAGTGGATGCATTAGCGATGTGTTGTACTGGTGGATATTCAGTGGAAGTATAATATTCAGTAATAATAACCAACAGTCCAGTCAGAATCAGGCCGATGGTCGCACTGGCAAACAGGCGCATGACTAATTCACCGCCTCCCACTTCAACACCATCAAGTGTCAGGGACGTACCCCCCATGAACCATACAGTTACCGGCAGGTAAGCAAAAAAAGCAATACCACCGGCCACTGCGAGCCCACGATAGAGCGCGTTCATGATTTTGCCGCCATCGCGCATTTTGACAAAATAGCAACCGATGATCGAAGCGACAATGGAAGCTGCGCCGAGCATCAACGGATAAACTACTGCATTAGCTGTATCGGATTGGAACAGTAAGGCGCCCAGTAACATGGTTGCAATGATCGTTACTGCATAGGTCTCAAACAAGTCAGCCGCCATTCCTGCACAGTCACCTACGTTATCGCCCACATTATCTGCAATAACTGCAGGGTTACGTGGATCATCTTCAGGAATTCCAGCTTCGACTTTCCCGACTAAGTCAGCACCGACATCGGCACCCTTAGTGAAAATACCACCCCCCAGCCGTGCAAAGATAGAAATCAGCGAACCACCAAAGGCAAAGCCAACCAGTGGATGAATGATATCACTGACGCTTGTACCTTCATCTGCACCATTGAATAACAATGCGCAATAGCCTGCCACACCCAGCAGACCGAGCCCGACTACTAACATACCGGTCACTGCACCACCACGAAAAGCGATTGCCAGGGCTTCATTCAATCCGCTTCGTGCTGCTTCCGCAGTACGCACGTTAGACTGGACTGAAACTGTCATTCCCATGAAACCAGCCAGGCCAGAAAGCGCCGCACCCAGAGCAAAACCGATGGCGGTATTCCAGGAAAGAGCCAGACCGATCACGAGAAATAAGATCACGCCGACCATGCTGATCGTCATATACTGACGTTTGAGATAAGCCGACGCACCTTCCTGCACGGCGGCCGCGATTTCTTGCATGCGCGCATCACCGGCAGATTGTGCGTAGATACGCCGAATCCAGATGCCACTGAAAATCAGGGCAAGTATCGCACTGCAGATTGCAATCGTTAAACCGTTTGCCATAAAGAAACTCCAATTTAAAATCAGACCAACCTAAATGCATGCGAAACCCGGCCTGATAGTTCCGCATCAATCTATAATCTGAACCATTAAACAGCCAAAATGCATATTTTATATGCTCTGACTGTTAAAAAACATAGCAGAATTAAAATTAAATCTTGAATTCACCCAGTTTTTTGTCGACTGCCACGTTCTTCAGCCTGACGTAGTCGGGTAATCCGTTCTTATAGGGTGGATAGTCTTCGCCTTCAATCAAAGGGCTGAGATATTCACGACATTTGTCGGTGATACCGAAACCATCTTCGCTGATGAAATCTACTGGCATCATTTTTTCTACGTTAGCGACTTTAGAAAGCTCCGCCATACCGGTTTTCCAGGTATAGGGTGAATTGGATGTGCGTTCGATGGTAGGCATGACCGAATTATGGCCAGCAATGGCATATTCTACTGCAGCCTTACCCATGGCATAGGCTTGTTCCACATCCGTTTTTGAGGCGATGTGTCGCGCTGCTCGCTGCAGGTAATCTGCAACTCCCCAATGATATTTCAGTCCCAGCCCTTCTTTAATGATATTGGCAACGACTGGTGCCACACCGCCCAACTGTGCATGGCCAAAAGCATCACGCAGACCCTGGTCAGAGAGAAATTTACCGTCGGCCCCCTTCACACCTTCGGAAACTACGACCGAGCAATAACCATATTCTTTAACACAACGATCAATTTTGGCCAAAAATTTTTCTTTATCGAAAGTCACTTCCGGAAACAGAATCACGATCGGAATTTCGCAATCTTCACTGGAAGCCAGACCACCAGCTGCCGCAATCCATCCAGCATGGCGTCCCATTACTTCGAGAATGAATACCTTGGTTGAAGTTTTCGCCATGCTGGCGACGTCAAAACTTGCTTCTTGTGTGGAAACCGCAATGTATTTCGCAACTGAGCCGAATCCCGGACAACAGTCAGTAATGGGTAAGTCGTTATCGACCGTCTTGGGCACATGAATGGCCTGGATTGGATAACCCAGTGTATCGGCCAGTTGAGACACTTTCAAACAGGTGTCTGCCGAGTCTCCTCCGCCGTTATAGAAGAAATAACCGATATCGTGCGCCTTGAATACTTCGATCAAGCGTTCGTACTCACGTCGGTTATCTTCCAGGCTTTTCAGTTTGTAACGACAAGAGCCAAAAGCTCCAGAAGGGGTGTGACGTAGTGCCCGAATTGCATCGGCAGATTCCGCACTGGTATCAATCAGATCTTCGGTCAGTGCTCCAATAATGCCATTACGTCCAGCGTAGACTTTGCCGATTTTATCTGAATGGGCACGGGCAGTTTCCAGCACACCTGCAGCCGAGGCATTGATTACTGCTGTTACACCACCGGATTGGGCATAAAACGCATTTTTTATTGCCATATGCTATATTTCTCCTGATTAATTAAAATTACATTTTATTTCAATATCATCTGAAAAATATTCCACTTGTGGAAACTGACACGATCCTATGCTTATACCGATTGATACTTCCTATGATTACTTCAAGTACGTCGGGGACGATTCCAAAAGCTGTTCAAGTGCTCATTTGAGTGCTGCAATGATGTTGTGGCAGATGGTTTCCACATCGCCAGTTCCTGCAATTTTGATATAACGCGGTGCATCCGGCTCACCACTGGCTGACCAGTCCAGATAATATTCGACTAAAGGTCGGGTCTGATCGTGGTAAACCTGCAGACGTTTGCGTACTGTTTCTTCCCGGTCATCATCACGCAAGATCAGTGCTTCACCAGTCGTATCATCTCGATCAGGTACTGCCGGTGGATTGAACTCAACATGGTAGATACGGCCAGATGATGGATGCACGCGACGCCCTGACAGACGTTTTATAATTTCGGCATCAGGTACATCGATCTCGATTACATAGTCAATAGGTACAGCAGCAGCTTTGAGTGCATCTGCCTGAGGAATAGTACGAGGAAAGCCGTCAAACAGAAAACCATTGGCACAATCAGGCTCATTGATCCGCTGCTGTACCAGGTTAATGATAATGTCATCTGGAACCAGTCCGCCGGATTCCATGATTTTCTGGGCCATGATACCAAGCTCTGTCCCTTCTTTGACAGCATTGCGGAGAATATCTCCAGTGGAAATTTGTGGTATAGCGAAGTGTTCCCGGATAAAGCCTGCTTGCGTGCCTTTGCCTGCTCCCGGTGCGCCTAGCAAGATGATGCGAATGATCAGTCTCCTTGATTTTTACCAAAAATGATTATTTTTTCTGATGGGTCTGGGCAAAGAAACCAGAATTCTTTCTTCCCAGTATCAATGGATTATATCGCAGGTAAGTTGGTTACTTGAAGTTTTTGACGATTTTCAAGTACCTGCACAACTGTCGACGCTGGAGGGCACTTTTTTATTAACCGAATATGCGATAATTCGGTGAGCTTTTCTCAGGAAAAATTTATGGACGAAAATAGAAATAAAGCGCTCGCAGCTGCACTTTCTCAAATTGAAAAACAATATGGGAAAGGTTCGATCATGCGATTGGGAGACAGCGATGTGGCAAAAGATATCCAAGTGGTATCCACCGGCTCGTTAGGGCTGGATATTGCGCTGGGGGTAGGGGGATTACCACGTGGACGAGTCATAGAGATCTATGGGCCAGAATCTTCCGGCAAAACCACTCTGACACTGCAAGTTATCGCCGAAATGCAAAAGTTAGGTGGGACGGCGGCTTTTATCGATGCGGAACATGCTTTGGATCCACAGTATGCTCAAAAGATTGGTGTCAACGTTCAGGAATTGCTGATTTCCCAGCCGGACAATGGGGAGCAGGCGCTGGAAATTACCGATATGCTGGTCCGATCAGGTTCAGTAGATATCGTCGTAGTCGATTCCGTCGCGGCATTGACCCCTCGCGCAGAAATAGAAGGGGAAATGGGTGAACCGCAAATGGGGCTGCAAGCCAGGCTCATGTCCCAGGCTTTACGCAAATTGACAGCCAATATCAAGCGCAGCAATACCATGGTGATTTTCATTAATCAGATACGGATGAAGATCGGTGTCATGTTCGGTAATCCTGAGACGACCACAGGTGGTAATGCGCTGAAGTTCTATGCTTCCATCCGGCTGGATATTCGTCGTACCGGTTCAATCAAGCGTGGTGACGAGGTTATCGGTAATGAAACCCGGGTGAAGATCGTCAAGAACAAAGTTGCGCCGCCCTTTAAACAAGCAGATTTCGATATTCTTTATGGTGAAGGTATTTCACGCGAAAGTGAAATCATCGAGTTGGGAGTATTGCATAAACTGATCGAAAAATCCGGTGCCTGGTATGCCTACAATGGTGAAAAGATAGGGCAGGGCAGAGATAATGTGCGTGATTATCTTAAGGAGCACAAGGATATCGCACGAGAAATCGAAGATAAGATTCGCTCTGCAGTCGGATTGATTGAACCAGGCAAGCAGGATCAGCCCATTTCTCCTCCCGATGAACTCAAAAAATGAGTTTGCATACCCGTGCATTGCAATATCTTGCCCGCCGGGAATATTCGCGATGGGAATTGGAAAGGAAATTATCCGGCCATGTGTACTCACCTGAAGAATTAACCGCCGTTCTGGATGTACTCGAACAGCAAGGCATATTGTCGGATGAAAGAGTGGCAGAGCAGATTCTGCATACATACAGGCGTAAATACGGGTCTAAGCGCATACAGTATGAATTGCAAAGAAGAAGGATTGCTGAGCACTTGATTACCGCAGTGCTGGAGGATCTCAAGGAAACGGAATTATCCAGCGCACGTGAATTATGGTGTAAGAAGTTTGGTGCGTCGCCATCAAGCCCGGAAGAACGAGGAAAGCAGATCCGTTATCTGACAGGTAAAGGCTTTTCTTCTGAAATAATCAACAAAACTTTATCTAATGCTTGTGAAATAGAAGGCTGAACCATATAAGCTTTGTATCGAGCGCATACCTTCTGAATTGGTGTTATATAAGATATTGATATGAAAAGCAGCGAAATCAGACAAAAATTCTTGGAGTTTTTTGAATCGCACGGCCATGTCATCGTGCCCTCCAGTTCGCTGGTACCAGGCAATGACCCGACCTTACTATTTACCAATGCCGGGATGGTACAGTTCAAGGATGTGTTTCTCGGCCAGGATAAGCGCCCTTACGTCCGTGCTGCCAGCGCACAGCGTTGTGTACGTGCCGGAGGAAAACACAATGATCTGGAGAATGTAGGTTATACGGCCCGGCATCATACTTTTTTTGAAATGCTTGGTAATTTCAGTTTCGGTGATTATTTCAAGCGCAACGCTATTCTGTTTGCTTGGGAATTTCTGACTAACTCGCTCGGTATTCCTGAAAATAAATTATGGGCGACTGTTTATGCAGAAGATGATGAAGCAGCAGATATCTGGTTGAACGAAGTAGAAATCACACCTTCCCGACTGATACGCATCGCCACTTCAGATAATTTCTGGCAGATGGGTGATACAGGTCCATGTGGCCCTTGCTCGGAAATTTTTTATGATCATGGGCCTGAAGTGGCAGGTGGTCCCCCTGGATCGGAAAATGCAGAAGATGACCGTTATATCGAAATCTGGAATCTGGTGTTCATGCAATACAATCGCGATACCAGTGGCAAGTTACACCCATTGCCGAAACCCTCTGTGGATACGGGTATGGGGTTGGAGCGTATAGCTGCCGTTATGCAGCATGTACACAGTAACTACGAGATCGATTTATTTCGGGACCTGATCGAAGCCGCTGCCAGAGTAACTAATACCCGGGATCTGTCAAGTAATTCACTTAAAGTCATTGCTGATCATATCCGTGCCTGTGCATTTCTAATTACTGATGGCATTATTCCTGGCAATGAGGGGCGGGGCTATGTATTGCGACGTATCATTCGCCGTGCTATCCGGCATGGTTACCGGCTGGAACAGAAACAGCCTTTCTTCCATTTATTGGTCAATGATCTGGTTAATGTCATGGGACAGGCTTATCCGGAACTGATGGCGGCGAGACAGCATGTGGCGGCAGTCATCAGGCAGGAGGAAGAGCGTTTTGCAGAAACGCTGGAGAACGGTATGCAGGTGTTAGAAGCCGCATTACATCAGGAAAAGCATACGCTTGCAGGTGATATTGTTTTCCGGTTGTACGATACCTTTGGTTTTCCCGTCGATTTGACCGCAGATATTGCCCGGGAGCGCGGAATCGGGATCGATCTGGCTGGATTCGAGACATGCATGACGCAGCAGCGGGAACGTGCACGTACCAGCGGCAAATTTTCCATGCAGGCGGGGCTTGAATATACTGGGTTACCGACTGAGTTTCATGGCTATGATACATTGCAGCAGGAGGCACAAATTCTGGCGCTTTACAAACAGGGCAGTCGTGTAGATTTTATCGAGGCAGGTGAAGAAGCTGTAATTGTACTCGACCACACACCTTTTTACGCGGAATCAGGCGGGCAGGTTGGTGATAGCGGTGAACTGCTGACAAGTAACGGAACCTTTGCCGTAGAAGATACGCAAAAGATTCAGGCCAGTGTATTCGGTCATAAAGGATTGCTGCGCAGCGGTCGGATGGCAGTGGGGGATAAGGTGATGGCCAAGGTTGATCCAGTCGCACGTGCTAATACTGCTTATAATCATTCAGCGACTCACCTGCTGCATGCTGCGTTGCGTCAGGTATTGGGTAAACATGTCACACAAAAAGGTTCATTGGTCGATGCCACTCGGTTGCGGTTCGATTTTTCCCATAGCGGCCCCATGCAGGCGGATGAAATTCGGGCAGTTGAAAATCTCGTCAACGCACAGATAAGACAGAATCATGAAGTGGCAACACAAGTGACAGGGTATGAAGAAGCAATCAAACAAGGGGCGATGGCGTTATTTGGTGAAAAATATGACGATAAGGTGCGTGTCGTGACGATGGGAGATTTTTCGACCGAGTTGTGTGGTGGTACGCATGTTGCACATAGTGGTGACATCGGCTTTTTTCGCATTGTTGCTGAATCCGGTGTTGCAGCGGGTATCCGCCGCGTAGAGGCGCTGACAGGTGAGGCTGCACTGGCTTATACGCAACAACAGGAACAGCAGTTGCTGGAAATTGCTCGCACACTTAAAGCAGCGCCTCATGAAGTAACGCTGAAGCTGTCGCAGATACTGGATAATGTCAGACGGATGGAAAGGGAAATAGCTGGTTTGCAGTCGAAACTTGCAGGCTTGCAAGGAATATCCCTGGCAGAGCAGGCACAGGAAATCAAAGGTGTTCGCGTTCTGGCTACCAGCCTGGATGGCGCAAACATAAAAACCATGCGTGAGGCGCTGGATAATTTCAAGCATAAATTGAAATCCTGTGTAGTCGTACTGGGTGCGGTTGAAAATAGTAAGGTGATACTCATTGCCGGTGTAACGGATAACCTGACAACCAAGCTGAAGGCAGGTGAGCTGATTAATTTTGTTGCACAGCAGGTGGGGGGCCGAGGCGGTGGCCGCGCAGACATGGCACAGGCAGGTGGTACGATCCCTGAGAAATTACCACAAGCACTGGCGAGTGTTACGGGCTGGGTAGAGCAGAATCTGTGATCGCTATATTTTCTTCAGTTAGTACCATGGGTAGATGAATGTATATGGAAAATCTACTGCGGAGAACATTACTCAAATATGGGTTGATTGGATTAGCGAGCACTGTCTCTATAATGATGCATAATCCGGTCAATGCAAAAAAACGTTTTTCTATTACGCCTGATGAGATCGAAGGCCCGTTTTACCCTGTTACACGTCTGAATGATCAGGACTATGATCTGACCCATATACATGGTCGATCAGAGTCGGCACGAGGTGAACATATTCTTATTACTGGCTCTGTAAGAGATATTCAGGGGCGCCCTGTCAAACAAGCACGACTGGATATCTGGCAGGCCAATGCAGCAGGACGCTATCGTCACCCGTATGATCCCAATCCGGCACCGATCGACCCAAATTTTCAGGGATCAGCAATCATCATGACGGGAACAGATGGTATGTTTCAGTTTAAGACTGTCATGCCAGGCGCTTATCCTGCTGAAAAAAACTGGATACGGCCACCGCATATTCATTTTAAGGTTGAACACGAAGGCTATTTACCGCTCGTTACACAGATGTATTTTCCGGATAATCCACTCAATGCAAACGATTTACTGCTTAATAGCAAAAGTTTATGTGAACAGGCATTAATGATTGCGCGGAAGAAGGGGCCAGCCGGTGGTCTGGAAGTGTACGAATATTCCATCACTTTGCAGAGGACATAATTGATTCATCGGACACTATAGTAGACGAGCAAAGGCTGAGTAGGATTAGTAAAATGCCGTAGTCAACAGAGAGGCATTCCACTCTAATGGCCGTAATGTACTGATGCAAATTGCTAAAGCTATATCTTTCTGAAAAATTATCCTGATATTTTCCATTCATTCAATCATGACAACAACTAAACATTTCAAATTACTTATCCTTGGATCCGGCCCGGCTGGCTATACAGCGGCTATTTATGCCGCACGTGCCAATCTCAATCCTGTGGTAATCACAGGTATGGCACAGGGAGGGCAACTGATGACCACCACGGATGTGGATAACTGGCCAGCCGATGCTATGGGTGTGCAGGGCCCGGAGTTGATGGAACGTTTCCAGAAGCACGCCGAGCGTTTTCAGACTGAAATCATATTTGATCATATTCATACTGCCAATCTGTTGGTAAAGCCATTTGAGCTGGTCGGTGATCAGGGAACCTACACTTGTGATGCATTGGTCATCGCTACCGGTGCTTCCGCGAAATATCTTGGCCTTCCTTCAGAAGAAGCATTTATGGGAAAAGGTGTGTCGGCCTGTGCAACGTGTGATGGTTTTTTCTACAAGGATCAGGATGTTGCTGTGATTGGGGGCGGTAATACTGCGGTGGAGGAAGCATTATATCTGTCAAATATCGCTCGTAAGGTAACTGTTGTGCATCGGCGGGATAAGTTCCGCGCGGAAAAGATTCTGATCGATAAATTGATGGATAGAGTAGAAAACGGGAAAATTGAGCTGGCACTCGATTATGTATTGGAAGAAGTGCTTGGTAATGACAGTGGTGTAACCGGCATTCGTATTCGTCATACCCAACGTGACACGACACGTGATCTGGATTTGCAGGGTGTTTTCATTGCAATCGGACATCATCCGAATACCGATCTTTTTCAAGGCCAACTGGAAATGAAGAATGGCTACATCGTTACACATAGCGGGAGTGAAGGAAATGCCACAGCAACCAGCATTCCTGGTGTATTTGCCGCAGGTGATGTGCAGGACCATATTTACCGTCAGGCGGTTACCAGTGCTGGTAGTGGTTGTATGGCCGCGCTGGATGCGGAGAAATATCTGGAAAATTCTGTCTGAATGAATGTTGAAAGTAAATACCGGAAGTTCGCCAAGAAAATATAGCGATTGATCCGAAGGCGATGTCTTTTGCATATAACGGCGAAAACATGTCAGATGGATGTAAGATGGTAAATCAGACATTGTATTTGTTGTTATTTGTATATTGTATGGTAAGTCCTTCGTTCATAGGCTCATAGATGGAAAAGGATGGTAAATCATCATCCGATGAAAAAAGCAACAATGGTGACGATAAGACATTGTTTCGTAAAGCAATGTGGGATGTCAAACCACTGACTACAGCTGACAAAATTATCCATTCACGCCCCAAACCTCAGCCATTTCCCCGCCCTCAGGCGCCGGCTCTGCCTGACATTCAAGATATACTTTCTGATAGTTGTCTGCTGGAGATAGCCGAAGATGATGAATGGTCTTTTGCGCGCCCGGGTCTGCAGCGACATATGCTACGCAAACTGCGACGTGGGCACTGGCACATCCAGGCCGAACTTGATCTACATGGTTTCAACCGGAAAGCGGCACATCGTGCACTGATTGCATTCCTGGATAACAGTATTCAACGAGGATGCCGTTGTGTACGTGTCATTCACGGCAGAGGGCTCAGTTCAAGAAATCGTCGACCGATACTTAAAATTCTGATTGGTAACTGGCTCGTGCAACGCCATGATGTTCTGGCTTTCTGTCAGGCGCGCCTGGAACACGGTGGTAGTGGAGCAGTATTAATACTTTTGAGAAACTCTCAAAAATAAGTCACTTCAAAATAAAGATACCTGTCAGTCTGGGTAGACTATTTACTGGAATAAATACAGTATATATCTGTATGCAATTGAATATAAACTGTAAATTAGTTGGTCAGATGCTATCGAGATATCTAATGGAATATATTGATAACGTAGCTTCCCGATTACGGTTATATTTAACAGATATAAGAAAGAAAAATAAATTATAAGGTAGGGATAAATATTCAGCATAGTTGAGAATCCAAAGGTGTGACGGATGAGTGATTTATTATAATTTTTCATTTACTTATACTTATGGATTGATTCCAGAATTGTTGAGAAAAGTCTTTTACTTATTACTAAATTCGAAATGATGAAACCAAATGCTGCCCTAGAAAACCATATCCTGCGGGATTCATACGCCAGTATCGTCGTTTTTTTCGTAGCGCTACCGCTTTGTCTCGGCATAGCGATGGCATCAGGTGCGCCGCTTTTCTCCGGCATTATTGCCGGTGTTATAGGCGGCATCGTAGTGGGCATGGCCAGTGGCTCACAATTAGGTGTAAGTGGACCTGCCACCGGTTTGACCGTCATTGTGCTCAATGCCATTGCCACGTTGGGCTCATGGGAGGCATTTCTGCTTTCAGTTGTGCTTGCTGGCATTCTGCAGATCATCATGGGATATCTGCGTTTGGGGATTATCGCTTATTATTTTCCCGTCTCTGTGATCAAGGGAATGCTGAGTGGAATAGGATTGGTCATTATCCTCAAGCAGATTCCCCATGCTCTTGGATATGACAGGGACTTTGAAGGTGATCTTTCCTTTTTTTCACCCGAGGGTAAAAATACGTTTGAATATTTGGCAGAAACTGTGAATTATTTCTCGCTTGCAGCCATTGTAGTCACAGTTGTTTCGATGTCGATACTATTGCTTTGGGAAGCAGTCTTATATAAGAAACACCGGATTTTCCAGGTACTGCAGGGTCCGCTGGTAGTGGTGGTTATTGGTATTTTGCTAAGTTATCTATTTAATGAGCATATCGATGGCTTGAACTTTAAAGCCGATAATCTAGTTACTTTGCCGATAACATCGTCGATACAGGATTTTACCGGTCACTTCACGCTTCCGGATTTTTCGCATTTGGCTAACCCAGAGATTTATTTTATCGCGCTAATCATCGCGGTTATTGCCAGTCTGGAAACTCTGCTGTGTGTGGAAGCAACTGATAAGCTCGATCCGTTTAAAAGAACTACTTCAACTAATCGAGAGCTGGTGGCACAGGGTGTTGGTAATACAGTATCCGGGTTGATTGGTGGGCTGCCCATTACTCAGGTTATCGTCAGAAGTTCTGCGAACATCACCTTTGGAGGACGTACCAAGTTATCGACCATTTTACATGGTGTGTTGCTGTTCATTTGTGTGATTGCGATTCCTGAACTGCTCAATATGATCCCACTTGCCTCATTGGCGTGTATTTTATTTGTAGTGGGCTATAACCTTGCGAAGCCTTCGTTATTCAAAGCCATGTATGAATTGGGTTGGCCACAGTTTGCTCCTTTCATAGCGACAATAATTGGTATTTTGCTGACCGATTTGCTGAAAGGAATCGGGGTCGGGATAGTCGTAGCAGTTTTCTTCATACTTAAATCACATCTTAAGACCGATTACGAGCTTACTTATGAGGAAAGTGATGAAGTTGAAGTGAAGAGAGTCAGGCTAGTCCTGGCAGAGGATGTTTCATTCCTCAATAAAGGTAGTATCAGTAAAGCGCTCAAGAAATTTGAACAGGGTTCATGGGTGATCATTGATGGCAGTAAATCCAAATATATCGATCACGACGTTATCGAGATCATTAGGGATTTTACCGTCAATGCACATACACGTGATATTAATGTGGAAGTGATCGGTGTTCCGACTTTGGAAGCAGAGAACAGATATCAACTGATCATGGAGAAACGATATGGACGAGCAAATCCATTACCTGCAAAAAATTGAAGAAATTTTCCTCTATCAACCAACTAGTGGGTAAAACATGAGAACGCTTACGAAGGAAATGCAGACGCACCTATCGCCTGAAAAAGCCATACAACTGCTGAAAGATGGAAATCAGCGTTTTGTTAATAACCTGAAGTTTAACCGTAATTTGCTGCAGCAAGTCAACGAAACTTCTGAAGGCCAGTTTCCATTTGCTGTAATTCTGAGCTGCATTGATTCCCGTACTTCGGCCGAATTGATATTTGATCAGGGGCTAGGGGATATCTTCAGTTGCAGGATCGCCGGTAATATTCTGAATGAAGATATACTGGGGAGTATGGAATTTGCTTGCCGCATTGCGGGTTCCAAGGTAATCGTGGTACTGGGCCATACCAAATGCGGTGCGGTCAAAGGTGCCTGTAGCGGCATCAAGCTGGGAAACCTGACAACATTACTGGATAAATTAAAGCCTGTCCTGGATGCTGAATCTTCGACGAAAACTCATCGTGATGCTTCAAATACTGAATTCGTAGAGAAGATTGCGCGGATGAATGTACGCTATGTAATGGAAGAAATACCCAAACGCAGTCAGGTTATCGCTGAAATGCTCAGTAATGGCGAAATTGCTATGATTGGTGGCATGTATGATGTCGATACGGGGGTAGTCGAATTCTATGATAAGGAGATGGTTACCAGTGAAAATTTTGATCTTGAGGTGGTGAACAGTGCTTGAAGCCTGTTTACCGATTCCTTAGAAACCCAATTCTGCCAGCAAACTGTCAACCTGATCCTGATTAGTAAGCGTACCGTGTTGTTGCGGATTAATAACCGGCCCGTTCATTAGCCCATTATTCTGCTTGGCAGCAGTTTTTCCTATCGAGGCATTATCTATCAACAATTGCAACATTTCCCGTTCAATCGTTTCAATCGCCCGGGTAATTTTTTGAATAACCTGGCCAGTCAGATCCTGAAAATCCTGCGCCATCATAATTTCCGTCAAATAAGCTTGGGTGGCGTCAGTTTGTTTGGGAACATCATTCAGGAATTCAAGCGTTTGCACTAATATATCTTTTAATTCCCGTTGATCCATAAATGTAGAAGGTGTTGTTTCGAATGCCTGGCTCCATAGCCTGGATAAATTCGTGGCACTTATCGAGAGGTTTTCCTGGATAGGTTTGGCATTTTCTACCGCAAGCAAAGAGTGTTCTGCAGCCTGTGTAGTTTTGCTGATAATATAGGCCAACCCATCCTTACTGTCGGAAATTTCAGTATTGGCCTGCTGTAAGCGCTGATCGTAACCGAGTTCGCGCAGATTGTTATGCAGTGTTCTGGTAAGCTGTCCTATTCGATTGAAGATTTTCTCATCTGTATGATTGAGAACGCTCGTTCCAGTGTTTTCCACTGTAATCGCAACGGCTGTTTCCTGGCCCGGATTAGCTATTGTACTATGCAGAGCAGTAGCTGCACGGCAATCAGTGCTGCCATTGTGATGATCATTCATTTGCATAACCTGATATATTGATTGATAGTGTTATTCGGCTATATAAGGGAAGGTATATTTTTAGGCATGGACTGCCATATTTTGTAGAATCTTATTCAATTTCTCATCCAGAGTAGCAGCGGTGAAGGGTTTGACAATGTAACCGCTTGCTCCGGCCTGGGCTGCTGCAATGATATTTTCTTTTTTTGCTTCGGCAGTCACCATGAGCACAGGAATTTCTTTCAATGCTTCGTCCGCACGGATGTTCTGTAACATTGTCAATCCATCCATGTTGGGCATATTCCAATCGGAAACGACAAAGTCGAAATTACCCTCACGCAGTTTTTTCAGCCCGGCAGCTCCATCTTCGGCTTCTTCTACATTATTAAAACCTAACTCCTTGAGCAGGTTACGCACAATTCTGCGCATTGTTGAAAAATCGTCTACTACTAAAAATCTCAGGTTCTTGTCCGTCATTTTTCATCTCCTTGGAAAAAATTCTTCTCGTGTTAGCAGCTTGTCTGCATCAGTATCGACGTAGATTGTTGAAAATTCACAATCTTAGTACACATCTTCAATATCCATTAAGCTTCAAAATAGCTCGTATAGTTTTGCCTTATTCGTTTCTGTTGTGGAGCAGGATTATGCCATGTAGATGCATTATGATTTCTTTTCCTTATACCTTTATGTCATGGCAACTTGCTCTGGTTCGCACAATCATTTGCTCATCCGATCAAAGAGCCAAGTTCGATTCTTTGGTCATCGGTTTGCCAGAAAAAAAGTTTAGTAAAATTTTTAAAATATCTTTATCGATATCAAGTTATCGCTTGATTCCGGTCAACTCACCTACTCAAGTAGTAAATCTTTTTGCTCTGTATCTGCCAAGGCGACCAAGTCTGCTGCCTCATACAGCAAGAATTGTTTAAATACGCTTGAAATATTGGAAAGACGCTTATTTTTCCGGTGTACGATATGCCAGTGCCGCATGATGGGAAGGCCTTGTATATCAAGGATTTTTAAGCGGTTAGTTTCAAGCTCCAATCTGATTGTATGTAGTGACATGATTCCCAGCCCCATCCCAGCCTGAATAGCCTGCTTGATTGCTTCTGCGGTATCTGCTTCCATGCCTTTATTGATACTGATTTTCTCCCGAGCAAAAAACCGTTCCATTGCGCTGCGGGTACCGGATCCCGCTTCCCTGACGAGAAATACCTCCTGTTCGAGCCGCTTTACCGGGATTTGTCGCTGACCACATAATGGGTGCCCCGGGGGGGCAATAATCACCAACGGATTTTCCATGAATGATTCAGAAGCAATATCCAGTCCATGAGGAGGTTGTCCCATGATCGCCAGATCCGTTACATTGTCCGCCAATTGCTTGAGGACATTTTCACGGTTGGAAACGTGCAGGCTGATGGTAATATCCTGGTAACGCTGACAGAATTTAGCCAGCAGATTGGGAACGAAATAATTGGCAGTACTGACAACCGAAATATTCAGCTTGCCTCGTTCCAATCCCTTTAATTCATCGAGTGCCAATTCCATATCGGCCAGTTGCTGGGTAATACCACGGCTGTAATGAAAAAGCTCTTGTCCGGCTTCGGTCAGATAGATACGTTTGCCCATTTGTTCGAATAGCGGTAGCGCGATCATATCTTCCAGTTGTTTGATCTGAATGGAGACTGCTGGTTGGGTTAAATGAAGCTCCTCTGCTGCACGCGTAAAATTGAGCAAGCGTGCCACTGACTCAAAGACCTTCAGTTGACGTAACGTGATATGTAACATAATGAATAAACCGTTAACGTAATCAGGGAACAGGCATAAATAGGCAGTTATGAAACAAATCATAAGTAAAAACTTATTATAACCATCATAATTATTAATTTGTACTTATGATTCCTCCTCTATATAGTCCGTTTTGCAGTTTAGATTAATTCAATGCAGTTTCCCTACCCTTTGAGTTTCAGGTAATCCGGGCAGGGATTTCAACAGGAGATTGCGAAAATGGCTGTTAAAACCTATAACGCCGGTGTTAAAGAATATCGGCAAACCTACTGGATGCCAGAATATACACCGTTGGATACGGATATTCTGGCGTGCTTCAAAATTACACCGCAACCTGGAGTGGATCGTGAAGAAGCTGCTGCAGCAGTGGCTGCTGAATCTTCTACCGGTACCTGGACTACAGTTTGGACCGATCTGTTGACAGATTTGGATTATTACAAAGGTCGTGCATATCATATTGAAGATGTTCCGGGTGACGATACCTGTTTTTATGCTTTCATTGCTTATCCGATTGATCTGTTTGAAGAAGGATCGGTTGTCAACGTATTCACCTCGCTGGTTGGTAACGTATTCGGATTCAAGGCTATCAGAGCATTACGCTTGGAAGATGTGCGTTTTCCCATAGCTTATGTGAAAACTTGTGGTGGACCTCCTCATGGTATTCAGGTCGAACGTGATATTCTCAATAAATATGGCCGTGCTTTATTAGGATGCACGATCAAACCGAAATTGGGTCTGTCGGCCAAAAATTATGGTCGTGCTGTATATGAGTGCCTGCGTGGGGGGCTGGACCTTACGAAAGATGATGAAAATGTCAATAGCCAACCTTTCATGCGCTGGCGCCAACGCTTCGACTTTGTCATGGAAGCCATCCATAAAGCCGAGCGTGAAACCGGTGAACGTAAAGGCCACTACCTGAATGTTACGGCCCCTACACCCGAAGAAATGTACAAACGTGCTGAATATGCAAAAGAAATCGGTGCGCCGATTATCATGCACGATTACATTACAGGCGGGTTTTGTGCAAATACCGGTTTAGCTAACTGGTGCCGTGATAACGGTATCCTGCTGCATATTCACCGTGCTATGCACGCTGTACTGGACCGTAATCCGCATCATGGTATCCATTTCCGTGTACTGGCCAAAATTCTGCGTTTATCTGGTGGTGATCATCTGCATTCCGGTACCGTTGTCGGAAAACTGGAAGGTGATCGTGAAGCAACACTGGGCTGGATCGATATCATGCGTGAATCCTTTATTAAAGAGGATCGTAATCGTGGTATTTTCTTCGATCAGGACTGGGGTTCCATGCCTGGCGTATTCCCGGTAGCTTCCGGTGGTATTCATGTCTGGCACATGCCGGCTCTGGTAGCTATTTTCGGTGATGATGCCTGCCTGCAGTTTGGTGGTGGTACATTGGGTCATCCTTGGGGTAACGCTGCTGGTGCAGCCGCTAACCGGGTAGCACTGGAAGCTTGTGTAGAAGCACGTAATCGCGGTGTACAGATTGAGAAAGAAGGCAAAGCCATCTTGACCGAGGCCGCTAAAAACAGTCCCGAACTCAAAATTGCCATGGAAACATGGAAAGAAATCAAGTTTGAGTTCGATACTGTGGACAAACTGGACGTTGCTCACAAATAAAACCCATGGTTTCCCCGGCGTACAAAATACCGGGGATAGTATTACTACGTATTGGAGTACATAAATGTCTGAAATGATTGATTACAGAAGTCGTCTGAGTGATCCGGCCAGCCGCAAATTTGAAACATTTTCCTATTTGCCGGCAATGGATGAAGCGCAGATCAGGAAGCAAGTCGAATATATCGTAAGCAAAGGCTGGAACCCGGCTATCGAACATACCGAGCCGGAATTTCTGATGAGCAATTACTGGTATATGTGGAAATTACCGATGTTTGGGGAAACCGATGTAGAACGGATTCTCAAGGAAGCTGAGGCTTGCCACAAAGCTAATCCCAACAATCATGTACGTCTGATTGGCTACGATAATTTTTCACAGAGTCAGGGAACCGCGATGGTGATCTATCGCGGAAAAACCGTCTAAGCAAATAGCACGGGATTTCGATCATCACCCCCCGTTGCTACAAAAGTGGCGGGGGGTTTATTTTGCCCAATCAATACCTTTGCGCCAGAACGTTGGAGAAAAAAATGAGCGACGTTATCAAGCAATATTCCATCAATGACGAACCTTATTACCGTCCAGTTGCGGATGAAGTAGCGTTATATGAAGCAGCGTATTCCGTCCGTATGCCGATGATGCTGAAAGGCCCCACCGGTTGTGGGAAAACCCGTTTTGTCGAATACATGGCATGGAAACTCAAGAAACCATTAATTACGGTAGCATGTAACGAGGATATGACTGCTTCTGATCTGGTAGGACGGTTTTTGCTCGATGCACAGGGGACCTGTTGGCAGGATGGCCCGCTGACTACTGCTGCACGTTATGGTGCAATCTGTTATCTGGATGAAGTAGTAGAAGCAAGGCAGGATACAACCGTCGTCATCCATCCGCTGACCGATAATCGCAGGATGCTGCCGCTCGAGAAGAAAGGCGAGTTGGTCAGCGCACATCCCGATTTTCAGCTGGTAATCTCGTATAACCCCGGTTACCAGAGTCTGATGAAAGATTTGAAACAATCGACCAAGCAACGTTTTGGCGCGCTGGATTTCAATTATCCTCAGCATGATATCGAAACTGAAATTGTTGCGCATGAGACCGGGATAGATACCGCAACGGCCAATAAACTGGTCTCAATCGCAGAACGTGCACGTAATCTCAAGGGGCATGGTCTGGATGAAGGTATTTCGACACGTATGTTGATTTATGCGGGAAGCCTGATTGCCAAAGGTGTCGATGTACACGCTGCTTGCCGTATGGCACTGGTTCGTCCGATTACTGACGATCCTGATATGCGTGATGCGCTTGATGCGGCTGTGACAACTTTCTTTTAAGAGCCTGAATTTCTGATATCAACTTTCTTCTCCAGGGTACACATCATGAGTGTGAATCTGACAGATTACAGTGAATTACTGGAATCATTGCAGCTTGAATCCATGTCGTTGCTCGAAAATACCTGGCATGATGCAACCAGGATTCTCTCCCCACGAGGGCTGGACAACTATCTGAAAGGGGCCTCCGCTCTGCAAGGGCTTGGGCGTGGTCGTACTTTGGTTGATGCCTGGATCGATGAAATTCCTCTGGTGGCCAAAGAAGTAGGAGAGGATGTAATCAGTGATCTGGCCTCTACTTGTCTGATGCTGGCATCAAAAACCTCCGGTGCCGTAATTGAGTTGATTATCGCGACTTCCACAACAGCTGCCAGCAGACTGGGTGACGCGGATTTGTTCCGTAATTATCTGCAATTTCTGAATACCTTTACTGCGCAAGCTCCCCGTGGTGTTCGCCCCATGCTGGATAAGCTTGATGTCCTGTTTGGTCAGCTTACACTGGGTGGCTTGCGGCGCTGGGCATTATGGGGCGCCCATGCGCACCGGACTGACTACGAAGCGCAGATGCAGTATTTTAGTCTGAGCTCAAAAGAATCTCAGGCAATTTTGCAGAAAGAACGGAAAGGTACACTGTTTGTCGATATTCAACGGCGTATCAATATTTATCTGCGCGCATTGTGGGCGCGCGATTTTTACATGCGTCCGACCTCAGGTGACTTCGAAAATCGGGAGGGTTACCGTCCCTTTATCGAGGATTATATTATTCATCTGCCTGACGCTTATGATGCGCATGGTGAAACGCCTGCTACTGAAGTTTATCGTGCAGCGGCTGCTCATGCAGCAGCCCATTTGGCCGAGACTAAACAACCGATTTCTGCTGAATCGTTAAACCCTCTGCAAATGGCAGTTATTTCCGTCATCGAGGATGCTCGGGTAGAGGCATTGTCTATTCGTCGTTTTCCTGGATTACGTCAAATTTGGGCCGCTTTGCACACGGCGACACCGGCTATGAACACAAGTGTCGGTGATTATCTCAATCGCCTTGCTCGGGCGCTGCTTGATCCTGATTATTCAGACACGGATGAGTGGGTAGTTCGAGGTCACCTGCTTTTTTCCCAGGTGCAGGATCGTTTGGATGAAAATCAGATTTCCTGGGATCTCGGTGTCCAGCTTGCTCATGAAATTATGAGTAAAAAGATAGCATTTAATCCCCGAACCGATGTGCTGACAGCCCCTTATCTTGATGATAATCGTTATTTCTGGGCATTTGAGGAATTTGATTTTGAACGCTCGATCGCTGCCGGTTACGATGCGCCTAAACAGGTACGTAAGCATGTAAGTGTGATGGAGTTCATCAATGAGCTGGATGTCGAGACAGCCGGGGATGACGCCCAGGAAATATGGGTACTGGGAACGGAACTCTTCCCTTATGAAGATCATGGTGTTTCCTATAATACCTTGGAAGGTAAAGAGCCGCTTGCTTCTCCTTTTCACTATGCAGAGTGGGACTACCAGATTCAGCTGGAGCGTCCGGCTTGGTCGACTGTCCAGGAAAAACGCGCCAAGATAGGAGATATCCAAGTTATCGAAGATATTGCCGCTCAGTATAAACGAGAGATTCACCGTATGAAGTTCCTGCTCGATGCCATGCAACCGCAGGGAGTGCAGAGAATCCGTAAGCTGGAAGACGGTGATGAAATCGATATCAATGCTGCGATTGCGTCGCTCATCGATATACGCATGGGACAGCAACCCGATCCACGTGTCATGATGCGTGCAGTACGTAAAGTAAGGGATATTTCGGTATTGGTGTTGCTAGATCTATCTGAATCTACAAATGATGTGGTGACCGGTCAGGAGTTCACAGTATTGGATCTGACTCGACAAGCAACCGCGTTGCTGGCAGATGCCATTAATCGGATCGGTGATCCTTTTGCGATACATGGCTTCTGTTCAGATGGGCGGCATGATGTAGAGTATTATCGCTTCAAGGATTTCGATCAACCTTACAACGAAATTCCGAAAATGAGGTTGGCAGGTATGACAGGCCAGCTTTCCACCCGAATGGGAGCTGCTATCCGTCACGCAAGTCACTATTTGAAACTGCAGCCTGCTTCAAAGAAGCTGTTACTGGTTATTACCGATGGAGAACCGGCGGATGTGGACGTACGCGATCCGCAATACCTGCGTTTCGATACCAAGAAAGCGGTGGAAGAAGCTGGCCGTACCGGTATTGTGACTTATTGTATGAGCCTTGATCCTCGTGCCGATCAATATGTATCCAGAATTTTCGGTATGCGTAATTATATGGTAGTGGATCATGTTGAACGGCTACCGGAGAAGCTACCATTGCTTTACGCCGGATTAACACGCTAAATGTGTCATTAGAGGCACCTTATGAAGGAACAGTACTATTCTGGAATAGATCAGGATACAGATGGGGGATTGACCCATCTGGGGCGCATCGTCATTGATGCCTGGGTATTTGGTATTCTACCCGAAACTGAGACCTGCGCAGGTTGGAGTACTTCTCAAATGCAACTCCTGTACGAAAAAGTCTATGCGGCATGGGAGCCTTATGCGCATCTTCCAAGCCGTTTGCCATCGGAATTGCAGGAGCGGCATACTGCACTGTACGAGCAAAGAATAGCCATTGCAAAAGATAAAGGCTGGAACGCAGAGTTTATTGACGAAGATTGATTAATGACAGCCGGTTTGCTTGTTAGAGTAAACATGTTTCAAGGATATCCCTTGTAAGCTTACCATGGACCGCAGTATGCCCTCGGCTGGTTGACACGACCTTGGGTAAGAGTTTTTCTGGTGAATTACTTTTTTGATAAAAAGCAGACTATTTATCGGCCATGGTTTTAGCTGGGAATTCGATCACCTGTGCAGGATTGTTAGGTAGTTGTTTAACCATCATCGTATGTAACGCGAGAGGAAATTCTATTTGTAAGCGTTGCATGACAGCTGTCTGATTTTCACGGTAATAAACTGCTTCGTAGTTGACAGGTTGATCAAGCGCATCACGTTTCTGTGCATGAAAGTTTTGCCAGGCAATATCTATCCAGCATTTACGTTGACTATCTACGAATACGAATTCTTCTTCATCAATGATAGCCAGATACTGCATACTACGGATGGGTACAAATAGCTGATTCGTTTCACGACGGGCAAATAACTGAATAGCAAGATTATAAGTAGTAGCCGGTAGTATTCGCCGTTCTCGTTTGACTTCAGGATCACGGTAGCAAGTAATTTCCATTTCCAACTCATCCTGGTTAGATGATTCAATTACAATGACTTAATTCTGAAATGAAACAACACTCAGCAGACAACAATCTTAAGAATTTGTAGGTGTTTGACGGATAGATAAATAATAATAATCATTATCACATTCGTCGGTACAATTGCCATCCCTTGTTCATTCATATTGGACAAATACCGTCTATACCAATATGAAAATATAGCTGTTCTGCTGGATTCTACTATATCGTTTCTTCTACAAGGTGGTCGGGGTGAGAGGATTTGAACCTCCGGCTCCTGCGTCCCGAACGCAGTACTCTACCAGGCTGAGCTACACCCCGAGTAGCAAAACTATTATATTATTTACCAAAACTAATTCTGACAAGGATCCAAAAGAAGTCCGGTAAGATTAAATGATGCCTTATCAATAATTCCGTCAATGATTTCTCGTGACGGCAAACTCGGCTAATTGTAGCAGACATTGCTTATAGCTAGAACCGACCAGCGTAGCGATCGCCGACAGGGCCATATCTGCTTCTTCCTGCGCACACCGTTTCGCATAATCCAGTGCACCAGTCTCCTGGATGATTCTGAGCACTGGCTCGAACCCATCTGTTCCACCTGTTTCGATTGCATGACGAATAGTCGCTGCCTGGGAAGCAGTACCTGCCCGTACGGCATAAATAAGTGGTAAGGTCGGTTTACCTTCTGCCAAGTCATCCCCCAGATTTTTACCCGTGTCCTGATCGTCACCCGAATAATCCAGTAAATCATCTACCAGTTGAAAAGCGGTTCCCAAGTGCATGCCATAAGCTGCTAGCGCTTCTTCATCAGCTGGAGTAGCTCCACCAAGAATTGCTCCCAATCTGGCTGCTGCTTCAAAAAGCTTGGCGGTCTTGAAACGAATAACCCGCAGGTAATTTTCCTCTTCCACATCTGGATCGCGACAATTAAGTAGTTGCAATACCTCACCTTCAGCGATGGTATTGGTCGCATCGGCCAGCACTTCCATGACGCGCATATTGCCGACTTCTACCATCATCTGGAAAGCGCGCGAATAAAGAAAATCACCAACCAGAACACTTGCAGCATTGCCGAATAAAGCGTTAGCAGTAGCCTGATTTCGACGTAGCTTGGATTCATCCACCACATCATCATGTAACAGTGTGGCAGTATGAATGAACTCGACGACGGCAGCCAGTACATGGTGATGTGAGCCGGTATAACCAAATAGTCCGGCAGACAGAATGACTAATGCTGGCCGTAATCTTTTTCCACCACTATGAATAATGTACTCACTGACTTGCCGGATAAGTGCTACCTGAGAATGAAGCTTTTGTTGAATGACAGTATTGACATCGCCCATATCTTTGGCGATAAAGCTTCTGATTGATTCGATTGACACAATTGCTCCCTGAAGAAACCGCTATGGTAGAAATGTCATAGCCTGGGTGTCAAGTTAGATTCCAGTAGTACGCAAGTTATTGGGGTACAAGGTAGCAATCGTGACAATTTCCTTTGATTGATGGTAGCAAAACTTCCGTTATAATTAGCGAATTTTGGATTGACGTCATCGGAATATTTTCCATGCAACTTTTTGCCTTTGGTATCAATCATCACACTGCACCGCTGGATATACGTGAGCATGTCGCTTTTTCAGAAGAATCGATGCAGCATGCGCTCCAGGATCTGGTAGGGCATCATCTGGTCAAAGAGGCTGCGATTGTTTCCACCTGTAATCGCACGGAAGTGTACTGTAATACCGATACTCCTGACAAAGCCGTTCACTGGTTGGCTGATTTTCATCATATCCGAGCAGGGGACTTAGAGCCCTACTTGTACAAATTACTACGCGAGCAGGCAGTCAAACATGCTTTCCGTGTTGCTAGCGGACTGGACTCCATGGTGCTAGGTGAACCACAGATACTGGGGCAAATGAAGAGTGCAGTCAAATCGGCCGAGCAAGCTGGTACTTTGGGGTTATTGCTGCACAAAATGTTTCAGCGAACGTTCTTTGTTGCTAAGGAAGTGCGTACCTCGACTGAAATAGGTGCCTGTTCCGTTTCCATGGCAGCAGCAGCAGCACGCCTGGCTGAGCGGATCTTTGGTGATATCAGTGAGCAGCAGGTGCTGTTCATCGGTGCCGGTGAAATGATTGAGTTATGTGCAGCTCACTTCATCGCAAAGCGTCCCATACGCGTTACCGTTGCGAATCGTACGGTAGAACGGGCAGAGGTATTATCGCGCCGCTTTAATGCACACCCCATATCTCTGGGAGAATTACCGGAGCAGCTGGCTTTGCACGATATCGTCGTGACCTGTACGGCAAGTCCTTTACCGATATTGGGCAAAGGGATGCTGGAGCGTGCTATTAAACTCCGTAAACATCGACCAATTTTTATCGTGGACCTGGCTGTTCCACGAGATGTCGAACAAGAAGTAGCTGAATTGGATGATGTATTTTTGTATTATGTGGACGATCTGGCTGACATCGTCAAAGAAGGGCTGGATAATCGCCAAAGTGCGGTGACCCAGGCCGAAACCATTATCGAATCCAATGTAATTGATTTTATGCGCTGGCTGGCTGCACGCCAGACGGTACCAACCATTCGTGCATTGCGTGACCAGGCTGAGCGATTCCGCCGGCATGAATTGACTCGGGCGCACAAGCTGCTGACCAAAGGAGAAAATCCGGATAAGGTCCTGGAACTACTGAGTAAAGGATTAACCAATAAATTTTTGCATCTTCCCTCTACTGCCCTGAATCACACCACAGATGACGAGCGTGAGCAGCTCATCGAGTTGGTTAACCGACTGTACCAACTGCATAATCCGCAATGAATAAAGGCATCATCGATCAACTTACCCGGCTGAGTGTACGCCTGGAAGAGTTAGATAAGTTATTGAGCAGTGAGAAAATTACAGCTGATCTCGATAATTACCGCAAACTTTCCCGTGAACGGGCAGAAATCGAACCGGTAGTCGAACTTTATCATGCTTATCAGCAGGTTGAACGCGATATTGCTACTGCCAGGGAGATAAGTTCGGATCCGGAATTCCGTGATTTTGCCGAAACTGAAATAGAGGCGGGCAAGCAGAAGCAGACAAATATCGAAGCTGAATTGCTGAAGCAACTGCTGCCCAAAGATCCGAACGATGAGCGTAATATTTTCCTGGAAATCCGGGCAGGAACAGGAGGTGATGAATCGGCGTTGTTTGCAGGTGATTTATTTCGTATGTATACCCGTTACGCTGAGCGTAAAGGATGGCAGGTAGAAACCGTTTCGCAGAGCCCTTCAGAAGTCGGGGGGTATAAGGAAATCATCGCCCGTATCATTGGTCAGGGTGCTTATTCCAGACTCAAATTTGAGTCGGGGGGACATCGCGTACAGCGTGTTCCGATTACTGAAACACAAGGACGTGTACATACTTCCACTTGTACCGTTGCCGTTATTCCGGAAGCAGATGAAATTTCCGGCGTAACACTGAATCCGGCTGAACTGAGAATCGATACATTCCGTGCTTCCGGAGCAGGGGGGCAGCATATCAACAAGACTGATTCAGCTGTGCGAATTACTCATTTACCTACGGGAATCGTAGCTGAGTGCCAGGAAGGGCGCTCCCAGCATAAAAATAAAGCACAGGCAATGAGTATTCTGGCAGCTCGTATTTTCGATAAGCAGATGCGTGCACAACAGGCCGAACAGGCAGCTACCAGGAAATCCCTGGTCGGGAGCGGCGAACGTTCCGAACGTATCCGAACTTATAATTTCCCTCAGGGAAGAATTACCGACCATCGGATCAATCTTACACTTTACAAAATGGATCAGACTATGGACGGAGATCTGGAAGAATTATGCGCGGCTCTGCTTGCCGAGCATCAGGCTGCTCAACTTGCTGCCATGACAGAAAATTGACGAAAGACAGTAATACGCTCCCACAGCGGGAAAATGTAAACGAATTGGTCACTATCGGCGAATTACTGCAGAATCGGATAGATGGTATAGATGATCTGGATGTACGCTGGATACTGCAAAGTGTACTAAAGGTGAATGCAGCTTTCCTCATTGCCCATGCGGATCATGTACTCAGCCTGGATCAAACCGCGTGTGTACAGCAACTGCTGATCAGACGGATGGCAGGAGAGCCTGTTGCTTATTTGACTGGTGAAAGAGGATTTTACGATCTGGTTTTCGAAGTGACGCCGGATGTACTGATTCCCCGCCCCGAAACAGAGTTACTGGTGGAAGTAGCGCTCTCGAAAATTCCGTCTGATCAGTACCGTACTGTTCTTGATTTGGGAACAGGCAGTGGTGCTATCGCGATTACAATTGCCAAACATCGCTCCCGGGTTCATGTTACCGCCGTCGATCTATCACCCTGTGCATTAGCCGTAGCACGCAAGAATGCCACTGCTCTTTCCGTCGGGAATATCACATTTATTGCAGGTAACTGGTATTCAGGATTAGGTAAGGGGAAATTTGATGTAATCGTTGCTAATCCACCCTATATTGCCGAAGGGGATCCACATCTGGAAAGAGGTGATTTGCGTTTTGAACCATGTATGGCGTTAGTAGCTGGAGGTAATGGTCTGAATTGTATTCATGAGATTGTCACACATGCTCCGGATTATCTCAATCAGGCTGGATGGTTATTGCTTGAACATGGTTATGATCAGGCTGGAGCCTGTCGTCGGTTACTGGAAAAAGCAGGTTTTACCCATATATTTTCTTTACCTGACCTTGCAGGAATCGACCGAGTAAGCGGTGGGCAATATGGATTTATTCCAGCGTAAAAATGTCTCTTACAGCTAAAGGTTTTTAATCGAGATCAAAGCAGTTGAATGTTATTAGCATTGTCAGCAGGCTATTCTTGTGTAATATAGCCTGGTCGGAATGACAGTTACCCACTAAGACAGAAGTAGCTTTATAAAGGAGAGGTGAAATATGGACGTCGTTGATGCTATCGAGCAACAGATATCAACCCATCCAGTGGTTTTATACATGAAAGGAACCCCCCAACAGCCTCAATGCGGTTTTTCCGCTAACGCAGTCCAGATACTCAATGCCTGCGGTGTCAAAGATTTTTATGCAGTGGATGTGCTGGCTGATCCGGAAATTCGGCAGGGTGTCAAGGATTTCTCTAACTGGCCAACTATCCCTCAGTTATACGTCAATGGCGAATTTATCGGGGGATCAGATATTATGTCCGAGATGTTTCAAAATGGGGAGCTACAGAAGTTGTTCGAAAAATAATCTGTATTTTCGTAAATTCTCAACTGACCGCTGAGGCAATCACCCAGTATCGTACAAATTTACCGGCAGCGATGAAAAACGCTGCCGGGAGCCAATTGATCCGCAGCCAACCAGCAGCGACGCATAATACGTCACCAATCAGCGGTAGCCAGGACAGGAATAATATAGGCGCTCCATAACGGCGCGTCCATTCGAGTCCGTGAATATGGCGGCCAATCCTTTTTGTAAGTGCCTGCTCATCAGGTAATAAACGACCGATGAGATAGGAACTCATTCCACCCAGTGTATTACCCAGCGTCGCGATATTCAATGCAGGCCAGAACAGATCCGGGTAAGCAACCACTACACCAATAAGTACAGCTTCGGATCCACCTGGCAATAACGTCGCAGCAAGGAAGCTACTGGTGAAAAGTGCTAGCAGACTTGCATTTTCATCCATACAAATAATCGAAGTATCCCGATGTTAGAGTCAGGCAGGTGAGCGGAGGTGTTCCAGACTCAAGCAGTACCAAGGATATGAAAAAAGAGATAATCGGAGACTAAAAGAAAGGCCAGGTGGATACGCCCAAAGAGAAGTGGAAAAGCGGGAATAGGCGCTGTTCCACCCGGCCGAAACAAAAAACTGTACCTTAACGTTGTATCAATGCAGGGTTACTGCAGATTTATCCTCGCACTTGATATCGGTACAGTAGGTTTCATAGATGCCATCCAGAAATTTCCAAAGCGCATCACACGCCAGTCGGGTGGCTGCCAAAACTTCAGCCTGTTTTTCCGGTGTATCGGCGAATTTTTCAATGATGGCCCATTCTGCCTGTGAGTGATACACATCTGCATTCTGATGAACCGAGAAAAATTCATAATCACCAGGATTATTCATGCCGTAAAACTTGGCTAAGCCATCAATTTTGACCGCGGCGATATCAGGTACCTGGGATTCGAACGCATGCAGTGCTGCAAGACCTGCATAAAAGGGCTGATTCAAACAAATATTACGGAAAGTGGAAACCAGATTCTGTGTCTCTGGCAATGCAGCAGCGTTTGCCAGGCTTGCATCATTTGCACCGAGTGCGAAGGCGAACGCTTTCCACAGGGCCGGATGATTTTTCTCCCCATGCTCTTCGTCGATCAGGTTTTTCAAAACTTCCTGCCGAATGCTGATATCACCACTGTTGCATTCATCATGGAAGTGCGGGGTATTGAAGTGGACTGCGCTCAAATAGGTGGGCTCGGCCAGCACATTGTAAAAGTATTGCTCCGCATAATGACGCAATTGTTCCCTCGTAAGCTTTCCCTCAGTCCAGGCAATATAAAATGGATGTTGCAGGAGATGTCTGCTTTTGATTATTGAGTCAACTTGTTGTTTGAATGTTTCGTTCATAGCCATGAATAGTTCCCCTCAGAGTGAAATAAAGCAAAGTGCTCTTATTATCATCGCTAATTCATGAAATGAAGTCAAATCAATCCAGGATCTCTTACCTAAAAGCCATACTTACCAGTTTTTTCTACACGTTTCTACATAAAGGTCAGGGTGTATCGACATCAATTGTTTAATACCCATTCTTGGTTATAGTGGGATGATAAGGTACATATTTCGCTGATCGAGATACCGCAGAGTAATCTATCATCTCGTGTAAAAAATGGAAGCGTGGTATACGATTATGATGATATGAGTATGCTAATTGGATTTTATGTTAATAAATGCGCAGGAGAACTGTTAGCGGTATTCATCATGAGAAGCTGAAATACTTGTCTGAAAGCACTACTGATAAGAAATTTACGCAGACCTCTGAGCAAGCCGAATAAGGAAAATCGTATCTAAGGCATAAATTACTAACGTCAATGGCTTTTGTCATCTTCAGATTAATTCCAGCTTAGCCGTAAGAATAAAGCGTTATCAGAATAATTTTCAGTAGGTCGTATTCTCAGGGGAGTTTTCGTTCATGATCAAGTGCCCAGGTCCTTTGTCCGTTAAACTAACATCAGCGAGGCCAGAACCGTCTTCTGTCTTATCTTATTCTCAATCTACGATAACACCCCCGATTGTCGGGATCGGCGCCTCGGCTGGCGGACTGGAGGCATTGGAACAATTTTTTTCACATATACCCTCTGACAGTGGTATTGCATTTGTCGTCATTCAGCATCTGGACCCGCATCATAAAAGTATGCTTCCAGGATTACTCCAGCGCATTACTTCTTTGGACGTTTCCTGGGCAGAAAATCATACCAAGGTAAATCCAAATTGTGTTTATGTGGCACCTCCCAACAAGTTTCTGTCTATCTCGAACGGGGTACTATACCTGCTTGATCCAGTCAAAGCTCCAAAGATGTTCCAGTCAATTGATTTTTTCTTTCGTGCGCTGGCAGAAGATCGGCATAGACTTGCTATTGGTGTCGTTCTTTCAGGTGCTGGATGCGATGGGACACAAGGTCTGTGCGCCATCAAGAAGGAAGCAGGCTTGGCTCTTGTACAGGAACCTTCCACTGCCAAATTTGATAGCATGCCACGTTGCGCTATCGATAAGGGGATTGTGGACATAGTTGCGTCGGCGGAAGAGTTACCAAGTAAAATTATCGACCATCTCAAGAATCCGCTCCAAATCATTATGGAAAAGACAGTTTCTGATAACGGATCCAGCAATGTTTTAAATGACATTATCGCTTTGCTACATGAAAGTACCGGAAATGACTTTTCCTTATACAAAAAAAGTACCTTGCAACGCCGTATTCAGCGGCGTATGCGATTGCACAAAATCGATGTCATTGATGACTATCTGGATTATCTCCATAAAAACCGGCAGGAATTGAATCTGTTATTTAAGGCGCTGTTGATTCATGTAACCCATTTCTTTCGTGATCCGGCAATCTGGGATTATCTTAAAACCAAGCTGATTCCTTCATTGCTGGCAGCACATCCAACCGGCAAGAAGTTACGGGCATGGGTGCCCGCCTGTGCTTCAGGAGAAGAAGCCTATGGGCTCGCCATGGTGTTCAAGGAGGTGCTTGATCAGGAAAGAGTGAAAGATCAATTCTCATTGCAGATTTTTGCAACTGATTTAGATCAGGACATCATCGATAAAGCTCGCCGTGCTTTTTATCCCGCCAAAATTGAGCAGGATGTCTCGCCGGAACGTTTAAACCGGTTTTTCGTTTCCGAAAAGAATGGCTACCGGATTTGTAAAGAAATCCGCGACATGGTGGTTTTTGCATCACAAAACCTGATTACAGACATTCCCTTTTGTAAACTGGATATTCTTTCTTGCCGCAATTTACTGATTTACTTTGATCGGGAATTACAGGAAAAAGTCCTGCCTTTGTTTCATTATGCACTCAACCCAGGCGGTATCTTGTTGCTCGGTACGGCTGAGGCTATCGACAGCTTAACTGATTTGTTTATTCCTCTGGAAAACAAGTTACAGGTTTACCGGCGAACTGACAATTCTTCGCCAGCAACGATTATAGATTTTTCCAGCAAAGATTTTTCTGGCATGCTGAAATCCGGGCTGAGACACCCATTGCCGAATATTCCTGTGTTATCTGAAGGGGAGTTGTCACTGCAAAATTATTCTCCTGCGTCGATTCTGGTCAATACCCAAGGCGATGTCTTGCTTGTCAGAAAGGATGGAGATCATCATTTTGTTCCGGTAAATGGTCACGTACTTCCCCAATCACAGAATGTAACGCTTGAAGCACTGATTACTGAATTGCAGCACGCGCGCAAGGAAATTCAGATCACTTGTGAGGAAATGCTCACATCACAGGAGGAACTTCGATCCAGTAACGAGGAACTGCAATCCACAAATGACGAGTTGCGTTTTTTAAACAGAGAATTACAACTTGCCAATGAAGAATTGATGTCGTCCAAAATAAAATTGCAATTACTCAATGAAGATCTACAGGTAAGCAATGATGAACTTAATGGTTACATTGAAGCGATCGGTCAGCTTGCGCAGGTTACTGTTGCCGATCGAAGGGGAAGAATTCTTCAGGTCAATGACAGGTTTTGCAAAATCACTGGATACAACCGGGAAGAATTATTGGGACAAGACCATCGTATCATCAATTCTGGTAAGCACCCGAAAGCTTTTTTTGTTGAGATGTGGGCAACCATCACCCGTGGCGATATCTGGCATAGGGAAATTTGTAATCGGCGCAAGGATGGAGGAGTATACTGGGTGGACACTGCCATCGTACCGCTCAGAGATGATCAAGGGCAGATCAGCCGTTATCTATCAGTCAGGGTTGATATTACTGCTCACAAGCAGAAGGAGATAGATCTGCGTGAAAGGCTGAAGGAAACCACCTGCCTGTATTCGATCCGCCGTGATATGGGGCAGGATTTTTCGATTGAAGGGCTTTTTAAACGGGTAGTTGAACATTTGGTAAAGGCTATGCAATTTCCTGAGCTTGCTATAGCGGTTATCGAATATGCTGGCAAGCGATTTACCTCTGAGAAATACAGCAAAGAAATTCCGGTCAAAAATAAACTTCACGCTGAGATACTTACAAGCGATGGAGTCAGCGGCCAGTTGTATGTATTTTATTCCCAAGACACACTTTTCCTTTTACCTGAGGAACAGAATTTTGTCGACCTGATCGCAGATGATTTGCGTTTATGGCTTGAACGCAAGCAAATTGAACGCCAAGTGAATTATATGGCCAGCCATGACGCGTTAACGGGCTTACCCAACAGGCTCTTGCTTCAGGATCGCATTACACAGGCAATCGCGCGTAGTCGCCGTAAGCAGGACGAGCGGGTGGCAATATTATTTCTGGACTTGGATCATTTTAAAGTTATCAATGACTCACTTGGGCATAGTACCGGTGATCAGTTATTGAAAGAAGTTGCAGCAAGGCTCTTGTCTAGTATACGTGGTGAAGATACGGTAGCGAGGCAGGGCGGGGATGAATTTATCATTGTTTTACCATGTGTGAATAGTACCCAGGACGTAGAAGTCGTCGTGCAGAAAATATTGAGAACGCTGGCACTTCCTTATCAGATTAATGGAATGGAATTAAATATCGGCGGTAGTGTCGGTATTTCTCTATTTCCGGAGAATGGGGAAGATGTCGATACACTTATGAAATACAGTGATATCGCTATGTATCATGCAAAGAATACAGGCCGGAACAGCTATAAGTTTTTCACGCCGGAAATGGATCAGATGGCGACGGAAAGGCATTTTCTGGGGATAGATTTACATAATGCGTTGCGAAATGGTGATCTGGAGCTGTTTTTTCAACCTATTGTGGATATTGCGGGTGGTAAGCCGGTAAGTATGGAAGTATTGCTACGCTGGAAACATGCGGTAAAAGGGTGGATTTCACCATCCAGATTCATTGCATTAGCCGAAGAAACTGGATTAATTGTACCAATTGGCGAATGGGTAATAGAGCAGGCATGTTTGCAGATAAGGGAATGGCAAAATCAGGGATATGATGTACCAAGACTGGCAATCAATATCTCCATCAAGCAATTACAGAAAAAAGGGTTTGTGGAAGACGTTGTATCTATCCTGGATAAAACCGGCGTGGCAGCAAGTTTGTTGATTCTGGAAATTACTGAAAGCATCTTGGCGGAAGATGTCGAAAAAACGATCGAGATATTGCGTCGGCTACATATGATGGGATTCAGGATTTCAATTGACGATTTCGGCACAGGTTATTCCAGTCTGAGCTATTTGAAGCGTTATCCGATCAATACGCTCAAGGTCGACCGCTCGTTCGTACAAAACGTCATCTCAGATAAAAATGATGATGCCATCGTCACAGCAATCGTTGCTATGGCGCATAGTCTCGATATAAAAGTCATCGCAGAAGGTGTGGAGACCATGGAACATTTCAATTTTCTGACACAGAAGGGATGTGATTATTATCAAGGGTATTGTTTCAGTAAGCCGCTGCCAGCTTCTGAGGTAATGAATCTATTGTCATAATCAGATCGATGGTGATCCACCCCGTTCGTTCTGCAACATTTGTTCCCTGACCTGTCCATCCATGGATGATCATATATTGCATAATCACAAGAGGGATTAAGCACATGTTATGCATCATGAAATAGAACTGCTATTGTTCCCCTGCCATATTTTTACCTTTTAGCAGAATCCAGTAAGTAAAAGCACCCCATAAAGAACGTGCACAATCACAGCTTACTGCACTGCGCGATGATAGAATGGCCGTTTTCAATAAAAAACCAGAGAGCAAATGTTATGTTTTCACAGAAAGTAACAATCGAGCAGGTCGATCCTGATTTGTGGCAGGCGATCAAGGGAGAGATACAGCGGCAGGAAGATCATATCGAACTGATCGCTTCGGAGAATTATGCAAGCCCCGCTGTTCTGCAGGCGCAAGGTTCAGTACTGACCAATAAGTATGCTGAAGGTTATCCCGGCAAACGCTATTATGGAGGGTGCAGGTATGTGGATGTCGTCGAGCAGCTTGCCATTGATCGTCTCAAGGATTTATTCGGTGCCGAGTATGTGAACGTACAACCCCATTCCGGTTCCCAGGCCAATGCCGCGGTGTACTTATCTGCTTTGAAGCCTGGTGACACACTGTTAGGCATGTCATTGGCTCATGGCGGACATTTGACGCATGGTGCAGCGGTCAATATGAGCGGTAAAATATTCAATTCAGTCACTTATGGACTCGACCCCAAGACTGAAGAGATAGATTACGAAGAAGTGGAGCGGCTTGCGCATGAACATCGACCACGCATGATTGTCGCCGGCGCTTCTTCTTATGCAAGAATCATAGACTGGAAATATTTCCGTAAGATTGCCGATAGTGTGGGTGCTTATTTATTTGTTGACATGGCGCACTACGCCGGCCTGATCGCGGCCGGTTTTTATCCCAATCCTGTGGGAATTGCCGATTTCGTTACCAGTACGACGCACAAAACATTGCGAGGCCCCCGCGGTGGGGTCATCATGGCCAAGCCGGAGTATGAGAAAGCACTTAACTCCGCCGTATTTCCGCAGACACAGGGCGGCCCCCTGATGCATGTCATCGCCGCCAAGGCAGTAGCTTTCAAAGAAGCTGCCAGCCAGGCATTCAAGGATTACCAGGAGCAGGTTATCGAGAATGCCCGTGTAATGGCCAAGGTATTGCAGCAACGTGGTTTACGCATCGTATCCGGGCATACTGATTGTCATATGTTCCTGGTTGACCTGCGTGCTAAAAATCTGACCGGGAGGGAGGCAGAAGCTGCGTTGGAAGCTTCACATATTACGGTAAATAAAAATGCAATTCCCAATGATCCGCAAAAGCCGTTTGTGACCAGTGGTATCCGTGTCGGTACTCCGGCTATCACCACGCGTGGTTTTAAAGAGCTGGAATCTGAGCAACTTGCGAATTTGATTGCTGATGTGCTGGATGCACCCAACAATGTGGCAGTATTGGAAAAGGTGGCACAGAAGGCACAGGCACTCTGTACAAAATTTCCGGTATATGGAAGCTGATCGATCTGATTCCAGGGGGGTAAATCATCGCCTGGAATCAGTGCTTAATTCCGTCATTGAGATCCAGGTATGAGGTGTCCATTTTGTGGTGCTGAGGATACGAATGTAATCGACTCCCGTGTAAGTGAAGAGGGGACTCGGATCAGGCGTAGGCGGCGTTGTATCGTCTGCGAGAAACGTTTTACGACTTATGAAACGGTCGAATTGCGTTTTCCCCAGATTATCAAGCAGGATGGTAATCGTGTGGAATTCGACCGGGATAAGTTGTATACCAGTTTCTCGCGGGCATTGCATAAACGCCCGGTACCAACCGGGCAGGTGGATGCTGCCATGGAACGTATTCTGCAGAAACTGCTGGGCAGTGGTGTGCAGGAAATATCATCCCGCACAATCGGCGAATGGGTTATGCAGGAATTATATAGTCTGGACAAAGTGGCTTATATTCGTTTTGCTTCCGTATACAGAAGCTTTGAAGATATCGGCGACTTTCAGGATGTGATCAGGGAAGTCCAATCTTTCCCGAAGGTCGGTGAGGAGTAACGATATCTATAAGCGCCGCTGGAATCCTACCAGCTTTCCAGGATCGTTTTACGCTGCATAGGATCAAGCTCTGCAATCTCAGGGTTTTCGTAGTATGAATCACCTACGATGCTATGTGTGGAAACTTCTGCAAAAATAGCACCTTCCTGGGTGGAAAAATCATGCATGGTTCCTCTCGGGACCAGCAGCTTATCTCCCGGCTTTAGTTTGACCGGATCTCTTTCCGGTAAATTGACCGTCAAGTCGCCCCATAACAAGCAGAAAGTTTCTTCTTTCTGCTTGTGCATGTGGGGAGGGTGTTTCTGCCCGGGCAGCATGATTAGCAGTTTGTAGCAGTATTCGCGATTGATCAGATTGATCAGAATGCAGCCGGTTTCACGGAATCTGGGCAGGCCGTAATGATGTGATATCTCGACAGTATAATCTTCACCCAGTATGATCCCGGCTTCATATAACTGACCTTTTGCATCATGCAGGATTCCTCTGATCAGCCGCATCGCGTCCTGCTGAGGAACTTCGAATACTGCCGAACCGGCAGCATAGTCGCGGGATGCGACGAAATGCGCCCGTAACTGACCGAATTCTCCGCTGGTAAGCTGACCTTCTGCGCAGGGCATAGCAAAGAAAACGTCTTCAGGCAGAATTTCTTCTCCCTGACGGATGGCTCGTTTGACGAAAACGCCTCGCTGCAACTCGCGCAGTGAGTCTTTTTCATGCTGTACGATATGTTTTTCTTCATTTTTTCCACAAATGGTGCGCATCCGCTCAGCGGCTGCCACCCACCGGTCGGCTTGTTCCGGGTCGAGCGAATAGGTATTGAGTTGAACTTCCGGGGTTGATACGCCAATATGGCGTTCAAGCAGACGTGCGCCCTTGGCAATGGCGGCCATCGCGACTTCGTTATTGTCAGGCGCTTCATGACCGGAGTAACCCACTAGTACATAGGGGTAGCGGCGCATGATTTTACCCAGGAAATTCATGTGGATGCGCTCGTCAGGAGTGGGATAGAGCGACACGCAGTGCATCAGGGCAAAAGCCGGAACACGTTTGTGTAGATAGCTGACCAGATTATCGATATCGTAGATATTCAGTCCACCAGTAGAAGCGATAACGGGCCTATTTGCGTTGGCCATGGCTGAAATCAGTGGCCAGTCGGTCGCCGAGCAGCTGGCGAGCTTTAGCACCTGTATACCCAGTGCTTGGCAGGTCTGTACAGACTGTTCATCAAACGGGGTGGCCACGGTGACGAGCCCATGATCACGTATTGCTTCTACTAATTGTCGGAATTCATCCATACTGAGACGGGTACTTTCGAAACGGCCGATATGCTTGACGTCAGTACGTCCCTTGTAATCTGGATGAATGAAAGTATCTAGCTCACGTAATTGCAGCTTGACTGCTGCTTTGATCTGGTGTTTGCGAGCTATTCTGGCAGCGGTTTCGATAATTTTCAGACCATGTTCTACACTACCCTGATGGTTATTAGCCATCTCGAAAATATATAGTTGGTCTAACAATGTTTTCATAACTGTCCCTGATTAATAAATAATATTTTGTTAAAACTCGTGAATGAATCTACTGTACATCATGGTGGCTGTAAAGAATCAGTGCTTGTTTGCATCCCTTTGTTCATTCACTTGCACCTTCCACCTGTGTTAATTTGACCGGCTTCAGTTCATTTACCGAAATGATTTCGTAGATGTTGAATGAGAAAGGGAAAAACGTGATGGTTCATCAACAGTGATATAGCGCTTCTTCCAATGTAATCAGTCGATCGTCGATGTAATAATCTGCTGCGGGTTTACCAAACTGTAAAGTATGGTACCGAACATTCCATGCAGTCATCTGGTGGCGGGTGATATCCTGCCAGTCTATGCCTGTTGCAGAACCGCGTGCAGTAAACAGAATGATTCTATGACCCGCCTCATATAATTTGTTGATGGTATTGATATTTTCCTGGATTGGCTGACTGCGTGTATAGTCATTGTCAGATACCAATGTTGCCAGTACGCCATCAATATCCACGACAAATGTTTTAAATCTGTGGTTTGCGCCTTCTTGCCTTATTCTTAGATGAGGAGAGGAGGGTTGTCCTGATCTGGCAAGCAGCAGTGATTCCGCCTGGGTGAGGTCAGCTTCACTATCAATGCTCAGCATAGGTTCATCGATTACAACTGCTGTACTGCGCGCACCCAGCAGGGTGGATTGATTAAGCAGACATGTACGAGTGAGTGCGTAAGCTGCGCCATTACGGTGATAAATGGTACCGAGTTGCTGGCGAGCGACGATTTCAGCGCCACGTTGATCCCATAAACTCAATCTTCCCTCATCGTCTAGCGTCAGTTGCTTGAGCGGATGGTATTTCAAATCTGTCGGGCTGACAGTCCAGGCTGCATCAAAATCTCCCTCGACAAGTTGCTTGACAGTGGCCAGGACGTGTTCTGCACGGCGTAGTGGTGAGGTTGGCTGCAACATGATAATGATGTCGTACTGGTGACCATCCAGTGTTTCGGTAGCCTGTAAGGCATGCTGCAATACCGGAATATCACCGATACGATCTCCGGAAAGTTCAGCAGGGCGCCAGAATGGTGCAGCAATTCCTGCTTCCTCGGCTGCTCTGGCGATATCCACATGATCAGTGGAGACTACCGCACGATCAACCCAGTCTAATTCATGTAATAAACGTCCGACATGCCCGATCAGAGAGATACCGGCAACTGTGCGCAGATTTTTTAAGGGTACTCCCTTACTGCCTCCGCGAGCCGGTACGGCAACCAGTACCCTTTTTTGTGCGTACATCAGTTATGAGTATCCATACGGACGATCATAATCGATTCTTATTGTTTGTCCGGTTGCATGTGAGCGTAGTGCAGCCGCTATCACCAGCATGGTTTCCATGCCGTGTGCGAGCGAGAGAGGCGATGTCAATTTCGGATCAGCGAGCAGTGCAGCAATATGTGCAATTTCCGGTTGAAAATCATCCGGCCTGGTTTTTTCGAAATATTGACATTGTTCTGGTTCTCCCTGCAGCTGTAATTTGACGGCATCTGTACCTGGTTTGATGTTGATATACCAATCCAGATAACCGTTTTCTCCTTGTAATCGCAACTGCTTATCAGCGGGTTCCGTAATGACATCCTGAACCAGCAGCCCCGTCAGGCCACTTTCAGTGCGTAGATTGAGCTGCGCTAATCGGTCATAGCGTGCACCACGTTCTTCTACCATGTCGAGCATAGCAGAGACTTCAATGATACGACCGTGTCCGCTGAGCCGTGCGAAATGCTGCCAGATAGCCAGTCCATGAGAGTGTTCACAAAGCGCACCTCCCCCTCGTTCGGTATAACCGAGATAAGTCTCCTCTGGACCGGAGATCCAGGGATGAGCCTTGAAAATGCCTTGCCAGTGCTCACGGATCTGAGCGTGAATAGTCAATATTTTTCCAAGTGAGCCGGTTTGTAACCACTGCTCGGCCAGCAGAGTATTAGGTGTCAGAGTATGGTTATAGCCGACCAGAACCTGAACCCCTGATTGATGGGCCTGTAAGCGTAACTGTTCACAGTCAGTCATTGATGGTGGGCACAGCGGCTTTTCGATCAGTAGCAATCTGGGCGGCTGCTGTTTCAAAACATCGAGTGCGATGCTGATATGTGTATCGGGTGGGGTACCGATAATCACGACATCGAAATTTTCTCCTGCTATTTCATCAGGATGCGCAAGATGAATGGTTTCATCCCAACGGCCATAACGAGTGGGATAGATCTCATTGCGTGTACGTTGTAGTGCAGCCGGATCCAGATCACACAGGGCAACTTCCCATCCCTGCTGCCGGCATCCGTACGCAAGGTGATTACCAATTGATCCTGCACCGATGATTTTTACTTTGATTTTCATGCCATATTCTTCGTATATAAAGTTTTCGGAGTCTGTTATGTCCAGGTTGTTGAATCGACTCAATTGCTTACTGGATCATAAAAACATTTTCTGCCAACTCTTTAGTACGCAGATTCTGAAAACGTCCAAGTTGTGAGCCCATACGTTGTATCTGATGTTCGACCTCGGCACATGATGTCAACGGGAACATATGCCGTAAATAGGTGGTATTGTTGCGATGCCCGGGAATACGTGCTTCGATACGCTTTTTGATTGTCTTGCGCCAATAGGCTGTACCCAGCCCTATAGTTCGAGTTAACAATGAAGGACGATTATGGCGAGGTTGGTTATTAAGCTGATGGATAATCGACACCAGCCGTTCGCATGATGAGGCACCATCATATGAGGCCAGATGGTGACGGGCCAGATCCATGCGTTGCCTGATATGCTGAGCATCCAGTGATGCATGGTCGACCAGTGCCTGATTGATCCAGTCCAGCAGGGCTGGCAGATCTTCACATTGTATACTGAGATCGTTCGGAAGTGCGTGGTCATAAGCTTCAGCTGTCACAGGGCAATAGGCCAGGGCAATACGATCAAGTAAAAATGACTCGACTGCGGTAGTGCAGCTGTTATGAACTGTTACTGCTGCAGCCATCAGCCACGGAACAACGTTACCTTCGTAAATAACCTGCACGTTGTTGCAATGACGTGTGGCTTCAATCCAGGTTGCATGATTCTCGGACGGATGCGGGCGGATGACCACTGTAACTTCAGGAAACTGTTCCGCTACTGTTACAACCATTTTCAGAAAATACTCAAAAATAGATTTTTTGTGAGCGGCCATCCCGAGTTTGGGGTCGCTCCGATCAGTTTTCTGCTCTTTCTGGGCTTCAAGTAGATTCAATAAATGGCTTTCTCCCGGGTAGAAATGATTGATACGGGAAAAGTTGGTATTAATCAGTATGAACTTGCCGAAACGTGCACGCAGATCATTTGCTTGTCCGTCAAAAAGCCCGCGTAATGCCGGGCGCAGAAGATCGGTACGCGGGTTACCAGTCAGATACACCGGTGCATCGGTAAAACCCGGATGATCGCGTATTGCCGCTGCGTTGGCTTCTCCCCAGGCGAAGATGCAGTGTGGTTCCTGAAGTGCCTGGGTATCCAGTTTGGTCAGGCGGTAAAGTTCAGGGGTGGCCCATACCAGCCCCTCCTCATCCCAGGCCGTCACAGTAAATCCTAGACGCCGGAGCATACGTAAAACGGTTGTACTGCGTACGGTCATACTTTTACCAATGTAAATACCACGTGGCAGCGAAGGTGCCATTTTATCGATTACTTTTTTGGCACCTACGACAGCAGGCAACCCACTTTCAGCAATGTGGCACGCAAGCAGTAATTTGGCATCGAATTCACGTGCACGTGTCTCGCAGGGGAGAATTACGATATTGTCATCCATAACGAAATCAATAATCCTGAAGTTAATCTATATTTTATCCTGTTTGGGCAGAAGTGTAACTTTTGCAAACTTTCGTTTTCCAACCTGGATAATGACAGTGGCATTTAATGGAATCGTTCTGGTTTTATCGTTAATTTTATTGCCATCCAGTTTTACCCCTCCTTGTTCGATCATGCGTAAGGCTTCGCTGGTGCTGGTTGTTAACCCGGAAAGCTTAAGCAACTGAGGGACCGGTAGTTCAGTACCTTCGATTCGAAAGGTTTGCACCGGAATATCATCGGGTAACATGCCTCGGCTAAAACGTGCTTCGAAATCGGCCAGTGCCCGTACGGCATCTGTCTGGCTGTGAAAACGTGTTACGATTTCCTGGGCGAAACGTATTTTTATATCGCGTGGATTACGGCCCGTTTCTACTTCATTCCGCCATCGGTGCAAAGTATCCAGTGATTCAAAAGACAATAGCTCAATATAACGCCACATCAGTGTGTCGCTGATTGACATGAGTTTGCCGAAGATTTCTGCCGGGGATTCAGTAATACCCACATAATTATTGAGTGATTTGGACATTTTCTGTACACCATCAAGCCCTTCGAGTAATGGCATGGTTAATATACACTGAGGCGGTTGGCCAAAATGCTTCTGCAGTTCACGTCCCACCAGTAGGTTAAATTTCTGATCGGTGCCGCCTAATTCGAGGTCTGCCTTCAACGCTACAGAATCGTACCCTTGGATGAGCGGATACAGAAATTCATGAATAGCGATTGCCTGGTTATTTCGGTAGCGTTTACTGAAATCATCCCGTTCCAGCATGCGTGCTACGGTATGTGTAGCGGCTAACCTGATCAGGTCGGTAGCATTGAATTTATCCATCCAGGATGAATTGAAAACTACCTCGGTCTGATCGGGCCTGAGTATTTTGAATACCTGTGCTGTATACGATTCCGCATTATGTGCGACTTGTTCTCGCGTCAGAGGCGGGCGGGTTGTATTCTTACCACTGGGATCGCCGATCATCCCGGTAAAATCACCGATCAGAAACAGGATATGATGGCCCATATCCTGGAGTTGGCGCAGTTTGTTGAGCAAAACGGTATGGCCCAGATGCAGGTCTGGTGCAGTCGGGTCAAATCCGGCCTTGACTCGCAGGGGGATACCTGTGATAAGTTTCTGTATGAACTCCTCTTCGATCAGCAGTTCTTGGCAGCCACGCTTGACTATTTTCAGCTGTTGGGTGATCGGTTCAGACACGGTTGATCGATGAAAAATCAGTCGTCATCATGTTTATGCATTTCCATGCTAGACTAGAAAAATATTTCAACAAGTGAATAGGAGTGATGACATTTAATGTACTATCAGTCACCCCGTAAAAAAACGAGCATTTTAGCGCAAAAGCTCGCTATTCTTGCACAAAAAAAAGTCCGCTGGATAATTGTTCTGGGCAGTTTACCATTGTTCGGGATGGTAACGGCCATGGGAATCGCGCCTGATTCCTCATTGCAGGAAATTCCCACGAAAAGAATCATTCGTACGTTGCCTCTTCCAGAGCAATTCGCATCATCTGATCCGGATATGACTTTCTGGCATCAGGAAAGTATACGCCGGGGCGATACGATTGCAGCAATCCTTGCTCGTCTCGATGTCAATCAGGAAGACAGAAACAATTTTCTGGAAGTTGCTCGTGATAGCCAAGCAATGCGCCGGCTCAAGCCAGGTGAAATCATTCACGCAGAAACCAAACCGGATGGTGAATTACTCACGTTGCGCTATTTTTATGGAAATGGCGAACAGTTTTTGATGGAAAAGGTTGACGGAGTTTTCGAACTGCGTGAGCAACCTGCTGAAAATGACACGTATATCCGGATAGGTGGAGGAGTGATCAGTAGTTCATTGTTTGCGGCTGTTGATAAAGCGGGACTTCCCAGTGCAATTGCTACACAGATCATCGATATATTCTCCAGCGATATTGATTTTCACCGCGACCTTCGTAAAGGTGATCGTTTTACGGTCATCTATGAGTCCCGACAGGATGAAGGAGGCAAGGATCAGATAGGGCGGATTCTTGCCGTGGAATTCTTCAACAAGGGTAAATCCAGGCGGGCAGTATATTTTCAGACGCATGACGAGGAAGGGGATTACTATACTCCAAGAGGTGAAAGCCTGCGTAAGCCCTTTCTGCTAGCGCCATTGAAATTTTCTCGGATCAGTTCCGGGTTTTCGAATGCCCGTTATCATCCGATTTTAAAACGATGGCGTGCTCACAGAGGGATAGATTATGCCGCGCCAACCGGAACACCTGTTATGGCGACTGCAAACGGTGTGGTGGAGTTCAAAGGCTGGCAGAATGGCTATGGGAATCTGATCGTACTTAAGCATGATGCGCAATACAGCTCTGCTTACGGGCATTTGTCCGGTTTCAGCAGCAATCTGCAACGGGGAAAACAGGTCAAACAGGGTGATGTCATCGGTTATGTTGGAGCAACTGGTATGGCAACCGGGCCGCATCTTCACTATGAGTTACGGGTGAATGGCGTTCAGCGTGATCCATCCAAAATTGTTATGCCGGCTGCACAACCTATCAGCAAGAAGCACCGTGCTACATTCCACAGGCAAACCAAAGAATTGATCGCTCGGCTTGATTTGTTACGTAATACTGGTTTGGCTGCGCTAAATTGATTTTCTTGAGGCAGTAACAGCAATTGAGTGGGGCGTACTATATTGGCATCATGTCGGGGACTAGTCTTGACGGAGTCGATGCAGTATTGGTGGATTTTTCCTCATCTTTTTCGCTGCTGCAGACCTGTTACATCCCGTATGATGCTTGCCTGCAAACAGCATTATTAGCCCTGAATCAGATTGGTGAGAATGAACTGCACCATGCAGCCATATCAGGTAACCAACTCTCCCGATTATATGCTGAAGCAGTCAAGCGCTTACTCGACGAGGCTGGATTTGATTCGCGGGAAATCGTGGCCATTGGCTGCCATGGTCAAACGGTCAGACATTGTCCACAACCGGAAAATGCATACAGTATTCAGCTGATCAATGGTGCCTTATTGGCTGAATTGACAGGGATTACCGTAGTAACGGACTTTAGAGGTCGTGATATTGCAGCAGGCGGACAAGGCGCACCGCTGGTTCCGGCATTTCACCAGAAAATGTTTGCTCATTCAGGAATCCATCGTTTGATCATCAATATCGGGGGAATCGCCAATATTACCAGCCTCCCGGGTGAGGGTAGTGTGACCGGTTTTGACTGTGGCCCGGGTAATATATTGATGGATGCCTGGTGTTACAGGCATACTGGTATGGGCTATGATCGTGATGGGTTATGGGCCGAGTCCGGCAGAGTCATCCCTCAGCTATTGGAAAATCTACTGGCATTTCCGTATTTTGCTTTACTTCCTCCTAAAAGTACGGGCAGGGAGATGTTCAATATCGACTGGCTGCAAAGTTATCTGACCGGTAATGAGGCTGTACAGGATGTACAATCTACGTTATTACAATTGACTGTTAATACTATTACTGATGCAGTGTTGACCCATTATCCGGCAGCTTCTGAAATCTATTTGTGTGGAGGGGGAGCCCATAACATTACGCTTATGGCACAGTTACAGCAGGCGCTGTGCAATAAAAAGCTGATGTCGACCGATATCCTGGGTGTCAATGCAGATTGGGTGGAAGCATGTGCTTTTGCCTGGTTAGCCCGGCAGGCAATTGAACAACTGCCAGGTAACCTCCCGGAGGTCACAGGTGCATATGGTAGGCGGATTCTGGGGGCTATCTACCCCGCTTGAATCTGATTTAGATTGAGAATGAAGAACCACAGCCGCAGGTGCTGCTTGCTGCCGGGTTTCTGATTACAAATTGTGCGCCTTGAGCATTTTCTTGATAATCGATTTCCGCTCCCATTAAGTACTGAAAGCTCATGGAATCGACAAGAAGTTTTACACCTTGTTTTTCCATTACGATATCATCTTCATTGATAATTTCATCAAACGTGAAACCATATTGAAACCCTGAGCAACCTCCTCCACTGACGAAGACTCTCAATTTCAATTCCTGATTGGCCTCTTCTTCGATCAACTCTTTTACTTTACCGGCAGCACTGTCGGTAAAGATTAGCGGGGGTTGCATCTCACTGGTTGCTTCCTGCGTAGTCGTATCCATATTTATTTGCTCATTTGTGGCTGGTTCATCGATCGTCATGTGACATGTCTGGGGACCGAGAATTCCCCTGTCAGACAAAATAAATTAGCATACGAAATGATGGCATGATTCGATAAGAAAATATATACAGCTCTTGAGATTTTGACTTATCGTCGCCCACCGCTCAAAAGCGACCCCAATATTCCACGTACGATCCGACGCCCGATTTCACTACCAACAGTCCGGGCAGCCTGTTTGGCAAATGTTTCAATCAGATTTTGTGTGGAACGGCCGGGTTGCCTGCGAGTATCGGTATCTTTTACTGGCTGGCTGATTCGATCAGTAGTCGACTTGTTGCCATGTTTTGCTTCCGTGGAGGTCTCCATACGTGCCTGTAAAATTTCGTAAGCAGATTCCCGATCAACGGTTTTTTCGTAAAGCCCGAAAATTGGAGAATTGCGAATGACTATCTGCTGTGATGCAATGGGAAGTGGCCCGATCAGACTGTGGGGTGGATAAATTTTTGCTGTTTCTACAGGAAGGGGGCGGCCTTTTTCATCCAGGAAGGAGACTAACGCTTCACCGATTTCCAGTTGGGTGATAGCGGTTGCAACATCGATATCCGGATTGGTACGAAAAGTTTGTGCAGCAACCCTGACCGCTTTCTGGTCTCGTGGGGTGAAGGCGCGCAGCGCATGTTGCACCCGGTTGCCCAATTGATTCAATACGGCTTCCGGAATATCCAGTGGATTCTGGCTGATGAAATAAACTCCTACTCCTTTTGAACGGATCAGACGTACGACTTGTTCTATTTTATCCAGTAATATCTTGGGGGAGTTATTGAACAATAAATGCGCTTCATCGAAGAAAAAGACCAGTTTTGGGCGTTCAGTATCGCCTGTTTCAGGTAGACACTCGAATAGTTCTGACAGGAGCCATAGCAATAATGTGGCATAAATGCGCGGAGTCCGATAGAGCTTCTCAGCAGAGAGGATATTAATGATACCGTGGCCATTCTGGTCGGTTTTTATCAGATCATGGATGGCCAGTGTAGGTTCACCGAAAAGTAACTCGCCACCTTCATGTGCCAGCTGCAACAGGCTGCGTTGGATTGCGCCTATGCTTACCGTCGCGATATGCCCATATTCTGCAGATAGACTGCGTGCATTTTCCGCAACATGGGTCAGCATGGCACGCAGGTCTTTCAGATCAAGCAACAGCAGACCATGGTCATCGGCAATCTTGAATATAATGGTCAGAATACCAGTCTGAACAGGATTAAGACCAAGCATACGTGCCAGGAGGAGTGGCCCCATATCGGAAATGGTAGCACGAGCCGGATGACCTTTTTCGCCGAACACATCCCAGAAAACAGCAGGATTACCGTAATAATCAAAATTAGCAAATCCCAGTTCCTGGATACGTGTTGCAATTTTGTGATTTTCGCTACCGGGTTCAGCAAGCCCGGATAGATCTCCTTTTATATCTGCCATGAATACCGGTACACCTGCCCGGGAAAACTGCTCAGCCAGAACTTGAAGGGTGACAGTTTTACCCGTACCTGTCGCACCTGCAATCAAACCATGTCTGTTTGCCATGCGCAGCAGCAGACCGAGTGGTTGATTAGTGAGTCTGCTGGATTGGGCGATAGTTAACATGGTACTCACAGGTATATTAATTCATATTGTCTTTTTTCTGAATGAATTCGATCTTGTAACCATCCGGATCTTCTATGAAGGCGATGATAGTGGCACCATGTTTCATTGGACCCGCTTCCCGTGTGACACGGCCGCCGAGTTTTCTGACTTTTTCGCAGGCTTCATAGGCATCGTCTACTTCTATCGCAATGTGACCAAAACCCGTTCCAAGGTCGTATTTATCTGTTTCCCAGTTATGGGTCAGCTCCAGAACTGTACCTTCTACCTCACTTTGATAACCAACGAAGGCCAATGTGAATTTTCCATCCGGATAATCCTTGCGACGCAGTAATTGCATGCCCAATACCTGAGTGTAAAACTGGATTGATTGCTCGAGATTACCTACTCGCAGCATGGTATGAAGAATACGCATTACAATTTAACCATTTCAAAATCTTCTTTCCGTGCACCACATTCGGGACATGTCCAATTTATGGGAACATCTTCCCAGCGAGTTCCTGCGGGTATGCCGTCCTGCGGCCATCCTTCTGCTTCATCATAGATAAAACCACAAATCATACACATATAACGATGGTAAACCTGATTGTCCTCAGTAGTCATGATGGATAAGTATGCTCGCTTAAGTTAAAATAATATTTTACGGTATTATTGCATGTCGCTACCACCTCCGATTGTATTATCCTTTGCCGCAAGTGACCCGACTGGCGGTGCCGGTATACAGGCAGACATACTGACACTTGCCGGAATGGGCTGTCATCCGCTTTCTGTTATCACCGCTGTAACCGTGCAGGATACGGCCGGTGTTGAAGATATTTTTGTACTGGATGCTGAATGGATCGTTGATCAGGCACGTACCGTACTGCAGGATATGCCGGTCCAGGCTTTCAAAATCGGTATGCTGGGTAGTGTCGAAATCATCGCAGCAATTGCTGAGGTCATTTCGGATTATCCGGATATTCCGTTGGTACTTGATCCGGTACTGGCTTCTGGGCGTGGTGATTCATTCGCAAATGAAGAAGTCATCATCGCCATGCGTGAAATGCTGCTTCCTCAGGCTACGATTGTCACACCCAACAGTATCGAGGCCAGACGTATTGCACTCGATAACGAAGATGATACAGAAGTGCTGGATCTGAAACAGAGCGCAGATCGGTTATTACAGTGGGGCTGCAGTTATGTGCTGATCACAGGAACACACGAGAGTACTCCAAACGTAGTCAATACCCTCTATGATGCCAGTGGCATCATCCGCTCGGATGCCTGGCAACGATTGCCAGGATCATTTCATGGTTCGGGGTGTACTTTATCATCTGCGATAGCAGCATCACTGGCATATGGCATACCGATCGCAGACAGTGTCTATGAGGCGCAGGACTTCACTTGGCATACACTCAAAGCCGGTTTCCGTCCCGGAATGGGGCAACATCTACCGGACAGATTTTTCTGGACGGAGGATGAAGACCCGGACCAGAAGACTACTGATGTCGGTGGTTGATTCTGATGGGCAAATCCGGTATAAGCGGTCTCTATGCCGTTACACCCGACACACCGGATACTGACCGGCTATGCAAGATAGTCGGTTATGCCTTATCAAGTGGAACACGCTGCCTGCAATACCGGAATAAAACTGCAGACCATCGGCTACGCTTGATACAGTCGAAGGCTGTTCAGGCAGTTTGTAGGCAATATGACGTTCCTCTGATCATCAACGATCACTTGGATATTGCCAGGGAGATCGATGCTGATGGTCTGCATGTGGGCCGACGTGATACTCCCATAATAGAAGCCAGAAAACTTCTTGGCCGAAATAAGATTATTGGTGCATCTTGTTATAATCGGCTGGAGTGGGCCATTGCAGCAGAAAAGGCGGGTGCAGATTACGCGGCATTCGGTGCATTTTATCCGTCAGTCACTAAAACCGATACTGTTCAAGCAACCGCCACCTTGCTTGATCAAGCCAGAAAGCAACTGCGTATTCCAATCGTGGCGATCGGTGGTATTAACCTGAATAATGCTGAGATTCTGATTATGCATGGCTGTGATGCCATAGCAGTCAGTCAAGCGTTGTTCGGAGCAGAGGATATTCGATCCACTGCCTGGAATTTTTCCAGATTATTCAGTTGATTCACACATTTATAATTTTTTTGAACAAATATTCCCATGACAATCAGTAATCAGCAATTATTCGAGCGTTCCCAGCAGTATATTCCAGGTGGTGTCAATTCTCCGGTACGTGCTTTCAAATCTGTAGGGGGAACACCGGTTTTTTTTCAGCGTGGTCAGGGTGCCCGTTTCTGGGATGTGGAGGGTAAATCCTATATCGATTATGTTGGATCCTGGGGACCGCTTATTCTTGGGCATGCACATCCTGATGTAGTTAAGGCAGTACAGGAAGTAGCACGTAACGGTATGTCTTTCGGCGCACCGACTGCTGCAGAACTTGAGATCGCTGAACTGCTTTGCAGGCTGATTCCGTCACTGGAGCAAGTCAGGCTGGTGAGTTCGGGAACAGAGGCCGGAATGAGTGCCATCCGGTTGGCACGTGGATACACGGACAGAAGCCGGATTATTAAATTTGAAGGTTGTTATCATGGTCATGATGACGCGCTATTGGTTAAGGCTGGATCGGGCGCACTGACTTTCGGGCATCCGAGTTCGGCAGGCGTTCCCGCTGAAACGGCAGGACATACACTGGTGTTAAATTACAATGATATAGCTGGTGTACAAAAGATTTTCAGTGAGCTGGGAAATCAAATTGCTGCGGTAATCATTGAACCGGTAGCTGGCAATATGAATCTGGTCAAGGCTGATCCGGCATTTCTGGAAACATTGAGTGCATTATGTACACAGTATGGCAGCTTACTGATTTTCGATGAAGTCATGACAGGTTTCCGTGTCGGGCTGGAATGTGCTCAGGGCTTATATCACATCAAACCGGACCTTACTATACTGGGGAAAGTAATTGGTGGAGGGATGCCGATGGCAGCTTTCGGGGGGCGACGTGATGTGATGCAATGTCTGGCACCATTAGGTCCGGTTTACCAGGCGGGTACGCTTTCCGGTAATCCGGTAGCTGTCGCAGCTGGACTGGAGACATTACGACAAATACAGACGCCAGGCTTTTTTGATAGATTGTCTGTTCAGACCCGTAAACTTACGGATGGATTGACAGCCGTTGCTGAAAAATACGGGATAGATTTTTGTGCACAGGCGGTAGGAGGTATGTTTGGTCTCTATTTCAGAAAGAATTTACCGGCAAGCTTTGCTGAAGTCATGGATTGCGATCGTGAAGCATTTAATCGTTTCTTCCATGCCATGCTGAAAGAAGGTATTTATTTTGCTCCTTCGGCTTTTGAAGCAGGCTTTGTTTCCGCTGCACATGGTGATGAAGAAATAGAAAAGACATTAGCGGCAGCCGAGCGAATTTTCAGTCAGAAGGAGTAAGGAGATTTTTATCATTTTATGAACAAAAGATTCAATTAACCGTTTTCAGTTGCCGTTTATTTCGTCAAGTAACTTGTTGCATGTGTCCAGCTATGGCAATATGTGCCATCCGCATAAAAAATAACGAATAATGTCTACTTACTCCCGAAAACTTCTGATAGTTGTGTTGTCAGGTGTGCTGTCAGGTTGCGCTTCTGTGGATGATCGACGTGACCCTCTGGAATCGATGAACCGCGCAGTATTTTCATTTAATGAAAAGCTCGACGAAGTTGTATTGGAGCCTGTAGCGAGAGGATATCGTGCGATTATGCCGGATCCGATCGAGATGATTATCGGGAATTTCTTCTCCAATCTCGACGATGTTGTCATTGCTGCTAATTCGTTACTGCAACTGAAGTTTCTGGATGCGGTAGCGAGTTCGACGCGTGTATTGATCAATACTACTTTTGGATTACTGGGTACGGTTGATCTGGCGAGCCACATCAGCCAGGTCAGTGATATTGATATCAGCAAGCGTAACGAAGATTTTGGCCAGACACTTGGTTATTATGGGGTCGGCAGCGGTCCTTATATCGTATTGCCTTTGCTGGGTCCGAGTACGATAAGAGATACAGTAGGACTCGGTGTGGATAGTACTTTTATTCACCCCGCACGCGCTATTTATACTAATCTCGACTTGCTGACCGTGCGCCTTCCTGTTGCCACTGTAGAACTCATTGATCGACGTGCACAGATGCTGGATCTTGATAAGACGCTGGAAGAAGCTGCATTGGACAAATACGAATTCGTTCGTGACGCCTATCTGCAAAGGCGTGAGAGCCTGATCCACGATGGGAATTTACCTGCCAAAGAAGAAGATTTCGAGGATTTCAATGATATTGAGGATGGAGAAATACCACTCGATGATGATTGAAAAATTTTCTACCGTAACAGGTGAATTTGTGGAATAAATCCACCAGCTACGGTAAGGGGTAATATTAATTAACGGACTGATTGTAATGCTGCAATACGCTCTTCAAGTGGCGGATGCGACATGAACAGTCGCCCGATTTGACTTTTCTGTCCTGAAATGCCAAAAGCGGCTATTTTATCCGGAAGATGGGAAGGCTCATATTCCTGTTGTAAGCGTTGCAGTGCAGCGATCATCTTATTGCGTCCGGATAGTTGGGCACTGCCGGCATCTGCACGGAATTCACGCTGACGGCTAAACCACATTACGATGATTGTTGCGAGTATTCCGAGCACTAATTGCGCAACGAGACTGGTAATGAAATAGGCGGGCCCATGTCCTTCTTCTGTTTTGAATACCGCGCGATCGATGACATGGCCGATCACACGTGACAGGAAAATAACAAAGGTATTCACGACACCCTGAATGAGTGCAAGGGTCACCATATCACCGTTGGCAATGTGGCTGACTTCATGAGCCAGTACCGCCTCAGCTTCGTCCCGGTTCATTTTCTGTAATAATCCGGTGCTTACCGCCACCAACGCGTTGTTTCTATTCATGCCTGTAGCAAATGCATTGATGTCAGGTGAATCATAGATAGCAACTTCCGGCATCCCGATGCCAGCTGCTCTGGCTTGTCGGCGAACGGTTTCAACCAGCCATCCTTCAGTAGCATTTGAAGGTATCTCGATCACCATGGCGCCAGTCATATGCTTCGCGCTCCATTTGGACATGGCAAGCGAAATGAGTGAACCGCCAAAGCCAATTACTGCTGAAAAGACCAGCAACGCATTGAAATTTAATTCACTGCCTTCGGCATCCAATATCCGATCAACCCCGAGCAAGCGCAGGGTGATACTTAAAACCACCAGTATGGCAAGGTTGGTTGCAATAAAAAGAAGAATTCGTTTCATCGTAGTTTTCCTTCAGGTCTGTTGATGAGCATTTGAATTTGAAAATGATAAAAGGTAATTGTTCAAAGCATGAACACATATGATGGCACATTTCATAATATCAAGTGTACAAGGTAAAAGAAGCTGGAATCGTTTCTTAATCAAGAAAAAGGCTAATAGCAACTGAATGGGTGCCGGGAATTTTTCTGAACGATTCGTCATAGCCGGTCTTTGCAGCCATAATCTCCGATTATCTCCTGATATGTCACTGGAATCAGGTGCAGTTGAGGTACAATAATAAGCACCATGCGATTTATGAATAATACCGAATTAATCATCGACTAAAAAGATGTTAGGACATAGGGAGGATATGGATTGATGATTAGATGCAAAGGGGAACGATAAATGAGCCAACAATCTGTCGTGATTGTAGGAAGTGGGTTGGCAGGCTATGCCGTTGCACGTGAATTACGGAGATTGAATACTGAAATTCAAGTTACCCTCTTATCTGCTGATCATGGTGGCTTTTATTCCAAACCCATGCTATCCAATGCATTAGCAACAGGTAAAACACCGGATTCGATACTCAATGCAGACGCCACGCAGATGTCCAAGCAGCTGAATATCACGATACGACCTTATACCCGAGTCAATACAATCGATGTTTCTGCGAACAGTGTTTTTCTTGAGAATGGTGAGCAGTTAACTTATGACCGGCTCGTATTGGCATTAGGGGCTGATCCAATCCGTTTGCCCATACCTGGAAAGGGAGCGGATGAAATATTGTCCGTTAATGATCTGGATGACTATCGGCAATTTCGCAATGCCCTGGAAGGTAAGAAGCATATTGCAATCCTCGGTGCTGGATTAATCGGTTGTGAGTTTGCCAATGATCTGGCCGGGAAGGGTTATCAGGTAAGTGTATTTGATTTGAGTCCACAACCATTAGGTCGGTTACTTCCTTCCGAAGCTGGACGATTTTTGCAGGAAAAATTAACTTCCGCTGGCATTCGCTTTTTATTGAATACAACAGTAGAAAGAATAAACAAAGAAGATGGCTGCTATCAGTTGTTCTACAAAGATAGCCAGTGTATTCAGGCAGATATTGTGCTGTCAGCCATTGGATTGAGACCCCGGATCAGCCTGGCTGAAACTGCGGGAATACAGGTGAACCGTGGAATTACGGTAAACCGCTATTTACAAACCAGTGCTCAGAACATCCATGCGCTAGGAGATTGCGCGGAAGTGGAAGGGAAGGTGCTGCCGTTCATCATGCCGATTACACATGCTGGCCGGGCTTTGGCAGCTACGATTTCCGGAACTCCAACTTTGCTGCATTATCCGGCTATGCCGGTATTGGTTAAAACACCCGCTTGTCCGACGATAGTCTCGCCACCTGATCCACAATCTAAAGGAGCCTGGGAGGTTGAAATCGGTGATACAGGGGTAAAGGCTTTGTATCACGATGATAGCGGAAATTTACTTGGCTTTGCTTTACTCGGTGCAGCGACCAGCGAGCGTGCGACATTGACGCCTCAGTTGCCGCCAATACTGGCGTAGAGATGCATATGGACCCAGAAACCGCAGTTGATTGCTTATCAGCTTCTGGAAATCGCGATGGATAGTGAGTTTGTTGCCTTCGCTTTGTCGACCACGGTTGGTGAGACCTTACGCATCCGATTGCATGCCTGGCATGCTGTCTGGCTGCTCAGGCGCGTCCAACTGCGGTTTCCGGGTTGAATATAATTTGGAGACCAAGGTGTTGTCTTCCGGGGTAGACGGATTTGTTATCAGGTAAGTAATTTTTAAGAATTACCAGGTTATTTACATTGACAAAAGGGAAACAAGCGTGCTCTATTTGATATATGGTGAAGATGTCCCCGATAGCCTGACACAGCGGATGGCAAACCGGCCTGCACATTTGGCACGTATTCGAATGCTACAGGAGGAAGGACGGTTGCTGCTAGCGGGGCCATGTCCGGCTATCGATAGTACCGATCCCGGGCCGGCAGGTTTTTCTGGTAGCTTGATTGTAGCCGAGTTTACATCGCTGGAAGCAGCTCAGCATTGGGCGGATACTGATCCGTATATGCTAGGGGGTGTTTATGCGAAAGTAACTGTTAAACCATTTAAAAAAGTTCTGCCAGAATGATTTATACAATGAACGATAATTGAGAACTCAAGATGATTCAGACTATCCAACTTCGCAAGTAGATTGAGTACTGAAATGTAGCAAAAAGAATCCGAGTCACGCTACAGGGGAATTCGTAATTGTTCGTTCCCGAAAAGGATTCATTCGTGCTTTGTTAAGGCGTATGCTTTTCAAGCAAATTTATCAATTGATGTTCAAAGGAAATTTTATGCGTTTAATCAGATTTCTGTATTTTATGCCACTCGTTATCCTGGGGGTGGCTGTCACTTCTGTCAATGCCCAGAGTGGGGGAACAGTTGCCAAAGTTAATGGGGTAGCCATCCCACAAGCACGCTTGGATCTCATGGTTAAAGCCGCGATAGCACAAGGTCAGCCCGATACGGCTGAAATGAGAAATGCACTGCGGGAAAACCTCATTGCAGAGGAAATTCTCGTGCAGGAAGCAATAAAAAAGGGATTGGACCGTGATCCGGATGTTAAAACACAGGTCGAACTTGCACGCCAAGCCGTTCTGATCAGAGCTTTCCAGGCTGATTATATTCGGAACAATACTGTCAGTGATGCCGAGCTGCGCAGAGAATATGAATCAGTCAAGTCACAAATGGGCGATAAGGAATATAAAGCACGTCATATTCTAGTAGAAACGGAAAAAGAAGCTAAGGATATTATTGCTATGCTCAAGAGAGGCGGTTCGTTTGAAAAACTGGCAGGCGAACGTTCTATCGATAGTGGCAGCAAGGATAACGGTGGTGAGTTGGGTTGGAGTCCATCTGCAGTATATGTCAAGCCATTTGCAGATACACTGGTAAATTTGAAAAAAGGGGAACTAACCAGTCAACCAGTACAAACCTCCTTTGGTTGGCATGTCATTCGACTGGATGATGTGCGGGCAGCAGTTCCTCCCTCCTTTGAGGAAGTTAAACAGAATATGCAGCAGCGAGTATTGCAACGTAATTTTGCCGCTACAGTCGAATCGCTGCGTAAAAATGCCAAGGTTCAGTGACCGGGGTCGGTAGTCAATGGCAAATCAGGTGGCGTAATGGTTGGTACCCTTGGGGATAGGGCTGCTAATAATTCATAACTGATTGTTTCTGCACATTTTGCTACATTTTCAACCGGTAATCCCTGGCCCCACAGGGTTACCGGGCTTCCTACAGTCGCATGTTCAATTCCACTCAAATCAATGCTGAGCATGTCCATTGAAACACGTCCGATAAGGCGGGTACGCCGTCCATCGACTAATACGGGCGTTCCGGTCGGAGCATGACGCGGGTAACCGTCTGCATAACCGGCTGCGACGATTCCTACGCGTATTGGCCGGTCTGTGATAAATTGCCCACCATAGCCTAATCTATCGTATGGCTTGAGGTACTGAATGGCAATGATTTGGCTGGTTAACGTCATGACCGGCTGTAATCCGAGTTCCACACCAGTTTTTTCGGGTAGCGGCGATACACCATAGAGCAGCAGACCCGGACGCACCCAATCTGCATGGGTTTGAGGATAACGTAAGATGGCGGCAGAATTGGCCAGTGTACAAGGCAGACGGTTTTCCTCATGCCCTCCAGCTAATGTAAAACAACCTAGCTGTTGATTGACATAATCAGCTTCCTGTGGGTCATCTGCACAGGCAAAATGCGTCATCAGTGTCACACTACCGGCAATATCTCGCTGCCTGAGCTGATCTAATACAGAATGGCTCTGCTCAGGTCTGAAACCCAGCCGATTCATGCCGGTATTGATTTTAAGAAAGATATCCAGCCTGCCAGTGTTAGGGTGTGCCAGCAACATCGACAGTTGTTCATTATTATGAATGACTGTGCTCAATTGGTATTGAGCCAGTATTTCGAGTTCAGTAGTGGAAAAAAAACCCTCCAGCAGCAAAATGGGTCGCTGAAAACCGGCTTCTCTCAATTGTACGGCTGCTTCTAACTCCAGTACCGCAAAAGCATCGACACTACTTAGTGCCTGAGCAGTACGAAGCAGGCCGTGGCCATAAGCATCGGCCTTGACGATAGCCATAATGCGCGCATGCTGGACATATTGGCGCACGACAGAAAGATTATGCCGTAAAGCAGCGACATCAATCGTCGCACGAATCGGGCGGGACATTTATACCATCTGAAGAAGCAGTAGGATCAAGAAAGGAAGCAGGCTAACCTGATTTCAATGCCTTAATTCGATGGCGTCTTCTGCTAGATTATCCGGTAATGGTTCTGCTGGTGGTTGTGGATCCAGAACGGCAACCGTAAGCAAGTCATCGATCAGATATTTTTTGGTCACCTGTCTGACTTGCTCGGTCGTGACTGCCTGTAACCCTTCTAATATGATGTCAGCATCCCGGTGAGATAGACCGGCACTTTCCAGTCTGCCGATCAGCATAGCCTGTGAAAACATCGAGTCAAGCTGATAAACATGGCCTGCTACGACTTGTGCCTTGACACGTGCAAGTTCCTCTTCGGTAATGCCTGACTGGATGATTTTGTCGATCTCTGCACGAATGGATTGTTCTAGTTCTTCGACTGTTCTGCCTTCACTGGGTGTTCCGTCTATATAAAACATCGCGGGGCCACGCGCAATGGCGTTATAGCCAGCATCTGCTGAAAGTGCCACACGGGTTTCACGTACGAGTGATTTGTTGAGTCGTGCGGAGGCATTACCATCCAGTACTCCCGCCAGGATTTCCAGTGCATAGGGTTCCCATTCGTTTTTCGGGTCTCTGAGTGCAGGTACTTGGTATCCCATGATTACATGAGGTAGTTTTGCAGATGCTTTAACGACCAGACGCTTGATGCCGACTTGCGGGGGTTCGGTTTGGGGTTTGCGTTCAGACAGAGTTGGTAGCGGGCGGGTACTGAATCTGCCATAATGTTTCTTTGCCAAGGCAAGTACGTTTTTCGGGTCGACATCCCCCACTACGACCAGTACTGCATTATTAGGCGCATACCAGCGGTCATACCATTCCTGATTATCGCTTACACGCATATGCTCTAAATCGTTCATCCAGCCGATGACCGGCCGCCGGTAGGGGTGTGCCTGAAAAGCCGTCGCCATCATTTTTTCGTATAACAAAGCATGTGCCTGATCTTCCGTGCGTAATCGTCTCTCTTCCATGACGACCTGTATTTCCTTGGCAAATTCTTCCTCTGTAAGCTGTAAATTGCGCATACGATCAGATTCGAGTTCCATTGCCATCGGCAGATGACGTTGGTGTAATTGCTGATAATAAGCAGTGTAGTCACGACCGGTAAAAGCATTTTCCTTACCTCCAACTGCTGCGATCCTCTTGGAAAATTCTCCCGCGGGTACGCTGGAAGTTCCTTTGAACATCATATGTTCCAATGCATGCGCAACGCCGGTTACACCATTGACTTCATCTATGCTGCCAGCCTTATACCAGAGCTGGTGGATAACTACAGGTGAGCGATGATCTTCTTTGATGATCAGCTTGAGACCGTTATCGAGCATATATTCATGCGGATTAGCATACACTGGGAACGAGCATGTCAACGTGATACCCAATATCATTGCGGTTTTATGAATGAAACGAAAACTAACAACTTTCATATTTTTATGAGATCCTCTTTACCGGATTACTGGTATGAATTCAGCCGATCGTTAGTGATATTATATTTCCCTCTCAAATACAGGAACAGCCTACCAGAATGTTTAGTATTTTTAAATCCAAAAAAGATAATGACGAGAAAGTTCCTGAGTCGGTCAAACCTGAATCAGCCGGTTTTGCCAGTAAAATCAGGCAGGGACTTGCACGTACCCGGCAGAATCTCGGCAAACAGCTGTCAGGATTGTTCGGTGGCAGGAAAATCGATGAAGCATTGTATGAAGAGCTCGAAACCGCATTATTAACGGCCGATACGGGTATTACGGCAACCAATCAGTTGCTGGAATCGCTGCGTAAGCAGGTCAAACGTGATGCGCTGAGTGATTCGATGCAGCTCAAGGTAGCGTTACAGAACGCATTGATTGACTTACTTCAGCCATTGGCAAGACCGCTCGTCACGACTGACGCCACACCATTCGTAATCATGATCACAGGAGTGAATGGTGTAGGTAAAACCACGACGATCGGTAAACTTGCCCATTACTTTCAGTCCCAGGGACAATCGGTATTGTTGGCGGCGGGTGATACGTTCCGCGCTGCCGCACAGGAACAATTGAAAATATGGGGAGAACGCAACAATATTACAGTGATCGCGCAGGAAAGCGATCCCGGGAAGAAAAGTGACCCGGCTGCGGTTATTTTTGATGCCATCAACGCTGCTGTAGCGCGAAAGATCGATGTGGTATTGGCTGATACTGCCGGGCGTCTGACTACTCAGCTGCATTTGATGGAAGAAATCAAGAAAATCAAGCGGGTGATTACCAAGGCAATACCTGAAGCTCCGCATGAAGTGCTGTTAATCCTGGATGCCAATACGGGTCAGAATGCTATCAGTCAATTGAAAGCATTTGACGAAGCACTGGGTATAACCGGTCTGGTATTAACTAAACTGGACGGGACCGCCAAGGGCGGGGTCATCGCTGCCATCGCAGCACAATACAGTGGAACGCTTCCACCTGCCGTACGTTTTATCGGGGTAGGAGAAGGGTTGGATGATCTTAGGCCGTTCGATGCCAGAGAATTCGCAGAAGCACTGTTTGACTGATTTTACTCTGAATTCTTCCCGATAAGCTTGCACGATGATCAGTTTCAAGCATGTAAACAAACGCTATCCGAGCGGTTTTGAAGCGTTGAAAGACATCACTTTTTCTGTTACTCCTGGGGAGCTGGTTTTTTTTACCGGACATTCCGGCGCAGGTAAAAGTACATTGCTGAAACTAATTGCTGCAATAGAGCGCCCGACATCAGGAAACGTTCTGGTGGGTCAGCAGCGTGTCAGCGCACTTAAGCGGGGTGCAATTCCTTATCTACGCCGGAGTTTAGGTATGATCTTCCAGGAGCAGAAGATTCTGCACGATCGCAATGTTTTCGCCAACGTCATGTTACCGCTGCAAGTAATAGGTGCTGATACCAGAACAGCTTCATCCCGGGTGCGCGCGGCACTCGATAAAGTAGGATTATTGAGCAAGGAAAAGGCTGATCCGATTACCTTGTCAGGAGGAGAGAGGCAACGATTGTGTATTGCACGCGCAGTCGTACACCGCCCCACTATTTTGATTGCAGATGAACCAACAGCCAGCCTCGATACCGGTTATGCACGAGACATTATGGCGGTTTTCGAATCGTTTCATCAGGTAGGTGTAACAATATTGATCGCCACCCACGATAGGACGCTGCTCGACGTAACCCGACATCGTGTACTTGAGTTGAATCAGGGAAAACTGGTCGCATGAAAGTATGGTTATCCCAGCATTGGCATGCGCTGATCCGTGCGTTCCGTCAGCTTATTGCTGCACCTGTCAGCAGTATATTGAGTATCGTTGTTTTTGGTGTAGTTCTGAGCCTGCCTGCAGGCATTTTTTTATTACTGGAAAATTTAAGGGATATTTCCGGACAGACGACAGAATCTTTGCAGTTGAGTATTCTGCTTGAAACTGAGGCCAGTCAAGCTGATATCGAATCTGTCAATGCTCGCCTAGAGCAGATACCGACGATTGAAGGCTTTCAGTTCATTTCCAAGGAAATAGCCTTGCAGCAATTACAACAGGAAAGTGAACTGGCTGAAGTAATGCGCAATCTTGAGCAAAATCCGCTACCCGATGCCTTTGTCGTTAACCTCGGGCATATGACAGCCGATGAAATAGAACGATTACGCATTACGATGCTGGATTGGCCCAAGATAGCACATGTTCTAGTAGATACCGACTGGGCCAGAAAACTGGATGCTATGCTTGATCTGGGGAAACTGGTGGTGATCATGATGACAGGCTTATTTGGAGCCACGCTGATCATCGTCATATTCAATACGATCCGTTTGCAGATACTGACACGACGTGATGAAATCGAGCTATCCAGATTGATTGGTGCGACAGACAGTTATATCCGCCGCCCATTTCTTTACTTCGGTACCATCCAGGGGGTAACTGGTGCGATATTGGCTTGGCTGATACTCGCAGCAGGGATTTATCAACTCAATGAATCATTACTTGAAGTAGCCAGGTTGTATGCTACGACACTTGAACTCGATCACCTTTCCTGGCAGGACAGTCTGATTTTGCTTGCATTTTCTGGCGGAATGGGATGGTTTGGTGCACGCTGGTCAGTGGCACGGCATTTATCTCATATCGATGATGGATAATACCCGTCCTGGATACTTATAAGAATCTGTAGCCACTCAATGATCTTGGAGATTTGAAAAAATAGAAACGAGTACTGATTGAAACCTTTATTCGGGAGCGTCACAGATTCGTTCAAGACCATACCTTTTAGATACATTATTATATCAGCAGGCTATTATTGATGATCCAAAGCATCATCCAGCAATTCTATCCAGTGTCGTACAGGCAACTGTGTGCCACTCTGCAGGTGCATTTGGCATCCGATATTGGCAGTCACCAGTAAATCCGGATTTTCCGTGGTCAAGGCAGCAAGTTTGTTATCGCGTAACTGGCGGGAAAGCTTCGGCTGGAGGATCGAATAGGTGCCGGCCGAGCCACAACAGAGATGTGGATCAGTTACTTGAGATAAACGAAAACCTGCTGTCTGCAGAATATTTTCGACCACGCCTTTCAAGCGCATACCGTGTTGCAGTGTGCACGGCGCATGAAAAGCAATGTTAAGCGATCGGGGTAATGCAGTCTGTGTCAGTAGTGGAGTCAGGTTGGATGCCTCGGCAGTAATGATTTCACTGATATCTCGGGCCAGGTCGGACACACGTGCGGCCTTCTCGGCATAAGCCGGGTCATGCTGCAGTAAATGACCATAATCTTTCACTGTCACACCACAGCCGCTTGCAGTAACTACGATCGCTTCGACGGGGTTTTCTGCTTGTGTAATGAAAGGCCACCAAGCATCGATATTGCGGCGCATCGCGTTCAGTCCTTCTTCCTGCGCATTGAGATGATAGGCCAGTGCGCCACAGCACCCAGCCTGTTTTGCTGTAATCAGAGAGATACCTAGCTTATCTAACACACGTGCCGTTGCGCTGTTGGTATTCGGCATCAAAGCCGGTTGTACGCAGCCATCAAGAATCAGCATGCTGCGTGCATGTATCTTACGGGACGAGGATTGAATGGTTTTGGGTTTAGGCGGTATGGTTCTTTGCCATTGGGCAGGAAGCAGTGGTCGGCCTATACGTGCTACTCCCAGAAAGAAACTGAAAATCGTGCGATTGGGTAGCAATTTCCGTAAGGTATAGCGAATTAATTTTGCATAAGAGGGGCGCCCAATCTGCTGTTCAACCTTACCCCGGCCAATATCGAGCAAATGCCCATAGCGTACCCCGGATGGGCAGGTTGTTTCACATGCGCGGCAAGTCAGACAACGGTCAAGATGGAGCTGTGTCTTTTGTGTGACTGGCTGACCTTCCAGTAGCTGTTTAATCAGATAGATTCGCCCGCGTGGACTGTCAAGTTCATTTCCAAGTAACTGGTAGGTAGGGCAGGTGGCAAGGCAAAAACCGCAATGCACACAACTGCGCAAAATGGCATCGGCTTCTTTCCCTTCCGGGGTATCTTTGATTGAATCGGTCAGATGAGTCTGCATGGCTTAAAACTCGACATACATACGTTGCGGGTTAAAAATACCTGCCGGATCGAACTGTTTTTTCAGACGCTGGTGGATGGTCAGCAGTGCGGGTGGCAGCGGGTGAAATGCAGGAATAGCCATTTTGTTTCCATAGAAAAATGTAGCATGTCCACCGGCGTATTGTGCATGGGCACGAATCAGGGCGGCATCATGTTCTTCTTCTACCGCCAGCCAGCGTAATGCTCCCCCCCATTCGATCAGCTGTTTTCCAGGCAGAGTCAGTGAGGGTGTCGTCGATTTAATCGATAAACGCCATAATGTTTTTTTCGTATGAAAAAATGGGTGGGTATGGTTTCGAATAGATTCCCAGAAATCAGAATACTCGCCGATTTCATCCCCACCCAACTTTACCCGGGCTGCCCGTACGGCGGATTCAGCCCCGGAAAGCCTGATATACAGATGATCTTCAAAGAAACATGTAGCAGAAACCGGTAACGGTTCACCTGCACAACGGCGCATAATTTCAAGGGCTTTGGACATCGATACCTGGAAGCCCAGGGTTTGATCTATGATTGGTTTGGGTAGCACTTTGAGTGACACTTCGAGCAGCACACCAAGGGTACCCATTGCACCTGCCATGAGACGGGAAACGTCATAACCGGCAACATTTTTCATGACTCGTCCACCAAAGGACATCACTTTGCCCTGACCATCAAGCAACCTGATACCCAGTACATAATCCCGAACGGCACCAGTATAAGCACGCCTGGGTCCGGAAAGCCCGGCAGCAACGCAACCGCCCAGTGTGGTCGATTCATTGAAATAAGGAGGTTCGAAGGCCAGCATCTGGCCTTGTTCATGTAATACTTTTTCCAGTTCTATCAGTCGTGTTCCTGCGCGCGCTGTTATGACCAGTTCACTGGGTTCGTAGTCAAGGATACCGTGATATTCGGTGGTATCCAGTTTGAGGTTCTGTAGCGCTTGTGTGTTACCGTAAAATGCCTTGCTGCCTCCTCCTTGAATACATAACGGCTGCTTGCGCTCGGCAGCTCTGGAGACAGTTTCGACGAAACGATCGAGTATGGCTTGCATTTGTCGGAAGCTGAAAAAGGTCAGAAAAAGGGTCAGAACCTCGGAATTTCCGGGAATTTTTCTGCACCCTGATGTACATGCATGGCGCCAAATTCAGCGCAGCGGTGCAATGTAGGCACTGCTTTACCGGGATTCAACAGTGATTCCGGGTCGAATGCCTTTTTGATTGCATGAAACAGTTCACGTTCGGTATCACTGAACTGTAAGCACATCTGATTGAGCTTTTCGATACCCACACCATGTTCGCCAGTCAGCGTACCACCTGCCGCGATACAGATTTCCAGTATTTTTGCACCGAAAGCCTCGGCCTGTTGTAGCTCTCCAGGTCGATTGGCATCGAACAGAATCAGCGGATGTAGGTTACCGTCACCGGCATGGAAAACATTCATACAACGCAGATTATATGTCAGTGAAAGCTGTTCGATCTGTTCCAGAACCTGTGCAAGATGCTTACGCGGAATCGTACCGTCCATACAATAATAATCAGGGGAAATTCTACCTGCCGCCGGGAATGCGGCTTTACGTCCCGCCCAGAATCGTTGCCGTTCAGCTTCATCACGCGCAATCTCGATCCGGGCCGCGCCGCTAGCCTGCATGATGGACCGTATCCGGCTGATTTCATCATCCACTTCTTCTTCCAGGCCATCGGATTCACATAGCAGAATGGCCGCGGCATCAGGATCATAGCCTGCGTGAATGAAATCTTCGACTGCGTGGATCGTAATTCTGTCCATCATTTCCATACCGGCTGGAATGATCCCTGCCTGGATAATGCTGGCGACAGCGTCTCCAGCCTTTTTGATATCGTCGAATGCAGCCATGACTAATCTGGCTGTCTTGGGTTTGGGAAGCAGTTTTACCGTTATTTCGGTCACGATACCCAGCATACCTTCACTGCCTGTCATCAGTGCCAGCAAATCATAACCGGGGCTGTCCAAAGCTTCTCCGCCGATTTCCAGTATCTCACCTTCGATCGTCAAAACACGCAGTCGTAGGATATTGTGTACGGTAAGCCCGTATTTGAGGCAGTGTACACCACCAGAATTCTCCGCTACGTTTCCGCCAATTGTACAGGCGATTTGTGAAGACGGATCAGGTGCATAATAGAGTCCATAGGATCCGGCCGCTTCACTGATCATCAGGTTTCTGACGCCTGGTTGTACGCGTGCGGTACATGCTACAGGGTCAATTTCCAAAATACGGTTCAATTTAGCCAGAGACAATAGTATGCCCTCGGTATGGGGTAATGCCCCTCCTGAAAGCCCTGTACCGGCCCCACGTGCTACTACGGGAATTTGTTCCGCATGACAGATTTTCAGAATTTTGGTAACTTCAGACTCGTTCTGCGGCAGTATTACCATCATGGGTATCTGCCGGTAGGCAGACAGTGCATCGCATTCATAGGGTCTGAGATCCTCTGCTTCGTACAGTACTGACTCGGGAGGAAGAAAAGCCCGGAATGCCTTGATCAGTTCAGTTTGATGCATGGGTTGGTAGCGTAACGTCATGCCTGGCCATTTTTTCGAGTATGCGCACGATCGCTGAATTGTCCAGCCGGGCATCCCCCTGCGCAATGCAGGCATGATAGAGTGTTTGGGTAAGCGCGGTATTCGGTAGACTTACGCCCAATTCCGCGGCACAGGCGAGTGCAATACTCAAGTCTTTTACCTGCAGGTCGGTACGGAATCCGGGGGTAAAAGTATGTTTAATCATTCGTTCTCCATGTACTTCCAGGATACGTGATGCCGCAAATCCTCCCAGCAAAGCCTGCCTGACCTTTTCCGGATCGGCACCTGCTTTGGAAGCAAATACCAAGGCTTCCGCGACAGCTTCCAGAGTCAGTGCAACGACAATCTGATTGGCAACTTTGCAAATTTGTCCAGTACCCGGATTTCCTATCCTGGTCACTGTTTGCCCCATTAAGGCAAGTATCGGCTCGATTTTTTCGAAGACAGTCTCAGTTGCGCCGACCATGATAGTGAGTGTGGCATTCTGTGCACCGATTTCTCCACCGGAAACCGGTGCATCAGCATAATCGTGACCCAATTCGGTTATACGCCTGACAAAATCCTGAGTCTTGATAGGTGAAATCGAACTCATGTCTATGATGATTTTCGACCTGGATTGATCAGTAGGCAGACCCTGCACAACCCCGTTCTCGGCAAACAGTACCTTCTCGACGTCAGATGTATCCGGCAGCATTAATATAATGATATCTGATCTTTCTGCTACTGCTTTGGGGGCAGGGCAGACTTGGCCACCTAAAGTAATCAGTTCATCCGGTACACCGCTGCGAGAATGCAGAAAAACTGAATAGCCGCTTCGGATAAGATGGCTTGCCATAGGCTTTCCCATGATACCCAGGCCGATAAAACCGACATTTCTCATTTGAATAGCATTTTCTCTACAAGTTTGATCTTTCTTTCTCTATCAGTGACTTAACTGAGCAGATAGGCAAATTACTTGCTTGCCGACCATCCGAAGATGTGGCAAAATCTTTGCCCATCGTGCATTACATTGCATAGTATAACAGTCACCATTTCCTCGATTAACGCTATCTAAGAGAAAATATGAAAGAATCCGAACAACCTTCGATCAGTTCGAATGAGCAGGTCATTCAATCCAGTATCGTTGCTGAAACCATGTCGACTGGTGGTGCAATGGGTGGTACAGTGCCAGCGAAAGCGAATAGTGATCCGACAGCAGTTATCGACAGTGTCCTGCCTTTGCAGATGGGGCACGATCTTGTCGAGGATGCAGTTAAGAAAAGCAAGTTCAATGTCGCACAAATTCTGACACGGGGATTTTTGTGTACCCCGTTTCTTGCCTATGCAACGGCATTATGTGCGCTGCTGGTATCGCAGGGGTGGCCAACGGCAGCAGCTGGTCTGCTTTTCCCGGTCGGCTATATCATGTTAGCAGTGCTAGGCCTGGAAATGGCTACCGGGAGCTTCTCCGTCATGCCGATGGCCTGGTTTGCAGGGAGAGTTAAGTTAGCAAGTGTAGTACGCAACTGGTCATGGACATTTGTAGCCAATCTGGTGGGTGGTATTTTCTTTGCCTGGCTACTTTGGTTTTCTCTAACTAAAGGGGGTACCGCTGAAGTGCCTGGTGTCCTGACCACATTGGCTAAGCTTGCCGAAAAGAAAGCTTCTTACTCTCAATTTGGGTTAAATGGCTGGTTTGCGGCGATTGGTATGGGGATATTATGTAACTGGCTGGTCAGCCTGGGGCCGGTTTTTGCTAAGGCGTCACGCAGCGTACCCGGCAAAGTAATGCTGATCTGGTTACCGATTGCTACCTTCTTTGCGTTGGGTTTCGAGCATGCTGTCGTCAATATGTTCGTTTTTCCGGTAGGGATATTGTCAGGCGCTGATGTTACGATTTCACAATGGTGGATCTGGAATCAGATTCCAGTAACGATCGGTAATATTCTGGGAGCTGTGATATTTAATTCTACACTGTGGTATCGTACACACAGCATGTAGGAGAGCAGAGAATACAGTAATCCTTAAAGATTGCTGTATTCTCAAGTATTGATGATTCTGGTTCCAAACATAACGCGAAGCGTCCAGGCGATTGCCCAAGCGCTTCCACCCAGCAAGAGTAATTGTCCCAGAATACGTTGATCACTCAACAGGTAATTTGCGCAAAGACGATCCGGAAGATCCAGATATAGCCACCCCAAGCGCATAAAAGTAGCCCAGAATTCTAATTTAAGCACTCCTTGTGCGATAGGATTAAGTTGCGGCCAGCTTAAATTGAGTGCAATACCCATTACAGGTACAGTAATAAACTTTGCCAGTTCAAATTCCCATTCCGATACAGCTGCATCCAGGGCACGTGGTAGCATCCAATAGGTCATGATGACGATAACAAGTGCCATACCGGTTATGCCCCACCGGTTCCATGGCGCTATTTTATTCTTCCAGTTCTCAGGCAGCATTTTTCCAATCATCCATCCTATTATTATTAATGCCGGAATCTGAATGAGCATGTGTGTCACCATACTTTGTTCGAGAAATCGTTGCATAGGAGGCACAGCCAGTATAACCACAGCTGCCAGAAGCAGCCATTCCTGTTTAATTTTGTTGATCATTCTCTTTATTTAATACTTGAGTCAGATATGCATGTAATTCATCAAGTTGCTCTACTCCAAAAATAGCAACTAACTGTCCTTCCGGATTGATGATGTGATAGCCTGCAGAATGTGTATAACCGCCATATTCATCAGGAATGACGATTACTTTAAAGAAATCGAGAATGGCTTTTTTCTGAGATGGATTGATCGGGCGTACTGCCGTCCAGTACTCAGGATTGGCAGAAAAGTGAGTGAGGTGTTCTTTCAGTCGCTGAGGCGTATCTTTTTCCGGATCAAAGCTGATACTCAAAAGGTGTAAATTATTTTTCTCCAGTTCAGCCGCAAAATCTTTCTGCAGGCTTCTCAAACCACTGCTAAGTATCAGACATACACTTGGACAACTCGTATAAATGAAATCTACGACTATGAAATGACCGTGCCAATTCTGGATCGCAACGACTTCTGAATCCTGGCTTTGTAAACGCCAGTCGGGTACAGAGCGAGGATTTTCACGTACATCCAAACGGCGAGCTTCTTCTACAGTAAAGGCCCGCCCGCCATCTGTACTTGTCCACAGAATGAGAACCCCTGTTATGACTATAAGCGCCGTAGCCAGGAAAGTTCTCATTCCTTACTTCTCCTTTTACTAACTAGGATATCTAAGAAGATATTTAGCTTTGTGTTACTCTTATTTTTAGCGATTCTCCTTCTTATAAGGGAGGGAGGGGATCGCTATTGGTTTCTCTATGCTTCTTTAGCAGGATCTGTTGCCCCAGGTAAGCTGAATAGGGCACGTAAAGTAAATAATAGTGTTCCCAATACTACCAGAGCTGCTGCAACAGCACCTACCTGTGCAAAAGTAACCCACTCTTCCATATGGACTGCCCAACGACGTGGAATACTGCTTGCACCGCTCGCAAGGAAAACCATGGATGTCAGGAAAGCACCAATCAGATAGGCATAGAACCCAAAGTTATCAGTTACTTTGGTTTGATCTCCGCGTCTGCCTTCACCTGTGAGATGATAAGTAAAACCAATAATCATGGGTAACAATCCGAGCAACAGGTAGAAATGGAAATGTCCCGGTACCCACAGCGTATTGTGAAATACCCGATTGACAGTAACCATCGCATCTAAAATGGCAGGAATTACACCAGCAGCCCAGCCAAATAAGGATAAAAACAACAACTTAGTGGTAGTACTCCACTGTATACCGGATCGATATACAATCATTAATGCACCATAACCAGTAACCACCAGAACTGGTATGCCGCTACCAAAAGAGAGCACTTGGCCAACGATCAGCGCCCATGCAGGCATCGGAAAATCCATCATGAGATGATGTGGATACACACCCATTACTAAGAATACGATGGCAAACCAGGCTGCATAAAATACCTTACTGGTTTTCCATGGACGTCCAGTATAGCGAGGCAGTAATTCATACACTGCCGTCACGGATGCATAAATAGTAGCGTTGATAAAGACATGGCCAAAGAAATAAATTAAGTTTTTCATTAGCAATGCATCGGGCTTAAATTCCGGGTTGTAAAGGTTGATCAACCCCATTACCAACACTACCGCCCCAGCTGCAATACCTATAAAATTAACGATTAGGACCATCGTGCCGGCCACTACGGTTGGCGGATGGGTATTATCGACTGGAACTTTTCCGAAAAGTTGGGGAAGTCCGAGTGCGGCCGCCAAGCTGCCATAACCAGCCAGAATAGCTCGTCCTATATCCAAGTAAAGAATCAGGAAACCAGTTCCGATGAGTAGTAGCCCCAGCTGAAAAACAGCTGCAGCACCGGTTGACCAGGCACCCATGGAAATAGCAGGTAGCGGGTAAAGAAAGGTCCATGCTCCGCCGTAGCCACCCAGGAAGATGGAACCCAGGATCATGACGACGCCGGTCAGGAAGATGAGGAAATTTATCCAGAATATAGTATTACTCAAGCGCACATATTGACGCAGGAAATACCACAATACGCCGGTTGAAGCTATTCCCGCCGCACCCACGACGCCTACGCCGTGAACGGTCATGATCTGATAGAATAAATCAACGGCAATTTCTATCCACGTCCCTTGTGCTGCCCGCATGGTTAGTCCCGCAAGCATCATCAGCAGGAATACCAGCAATCCTCCGATCAAATGTGCCTTGACGGCTATCAAGGCATTCCGGTTTTCTGAATCAGAATATTCGATTTTTCTACTTGCTACTGCTGTACTACTCATAGTACCCTCCACTCCTTAATTGTTCTTTACAATATTACTGCTGAATCGCTCATTTTACTGTTAATTCGGTGATCATCGCGTGGTGTGCCAGTCCGCAGTATTCCAGGCACAGAATCTTGAATTTCCCCGGTTTATCAAATGTATGTACAAGCTTGTTGGTATAGCCTGGCATTGCCTGAGTTTGTGCGACCAGCTTTAAGTTTTCGTCATATATGCCAAAGCCATGGTTTACGTCTTCACCGGTCACGAAAAATGCGACTGGTTTGCCTGCTTCCACAGTATCGGGCGCCATTGTCCAGTACCATTGATAAGCGCCTACTGTTACTGTCTGATAGTCGTTACCCGCATACTCTTTTTTCTGATCGGGCAGCGGGAAAGGACTCAGGGAGGCAAAAGTAATGATAATTCCCAGCGTGATTAGAAAAAGAAACCATTTGCCGCGTACTCCATACCATTTTTTTGTAATTGACGAGTAATCTGTTTCAGCTTTTTTAGAATTAACAATGACAAAGTAGAAAACTGCTGCTATCAGAGCCATGCACACAAGTGTGATGGCATAAACTGTTGAGACCATTTTAAATTTCTCCCTCCGTGTGTTTGACGTTCAAACCGGTGAATCTACATTCGATACAAAGTGCTGTCAACTAATTCTTGACAGCAAAAAATCCATTTTTACCTTGTGGTTTATTGAGTTACGTTCGGTCGGATTTCAAAAGACTGTCGATTTTTACGTAAAAATATTTGTAAAAAATATGCTTGAGAAATGTTCAATAGAATGGTGCGTATCGAATCGAGAATCTGTTACTTAGTTTGGCTTTATGGGATAATCATGACAGTGGAAAAGAAGTGATCAGACCGAAAAATGAAAACGTTATACGATAAGCTGTGGGAGAATCATGTAGTCCATATGGAATCGGATGATCCGAATGACATGGTAATTCTCTATATTGATCGTCATTTGGTACACGAAGTAACCAGCCCGCAGGCATTTGAAAGCTTGAAGCTGTCGGGGCGCAAGCCTTGGCGGACAAGTTCGATATTGGCGGTAGCAGATCACAATGTTCCGACGACTGATCGTCGTCATGGTATCAGCGATCCAATATCACGTCTGCAGGTCGAGACTTTGGATCGGAACTGTGAAGAGTTCGCGATTACCGAATTCAGAATGAATGATGAGCGGCAGGGTATCGTTCATGTAATCGGCCCGGAACAGGGCGCAACACTCCCGGGCATGACCGTAGTCTGTGGAGATTCTCATACCAGTACACATGGTGCATTTGCGTGCCTGGCATTTGGGATCGGCACGTCTGAAGTCGAGCACGTACTGGCTACACAGTGCTTACTTGCCAAAAAATCCAAAACGATGCTGGTTCAGGTTGAAGGTGAATTACCGTATGGTGTGACTGCTAAGGATATCGCATTGGCCATCATCGGTAAAATCGGTACTGCTGGTGGTACAGGATATGCCATCGAATTTGCAGGCAGTACGATCCGGTCACTTTCCATGGAAGGTCGGATGACGCTGTGTAATATGGCGATTGAAGCAGGTGCTCGCGCAGGAATGATCGGTGTGGATGATGTTACGATCGACTATATCAGAGGGCGGCCTTTCGCACCTAAAGGTGATTTATGGGAACGTGCAGTGACTTATTGGCGTACGTTGAAAAGCGAGGAGGGGGCTATTTTCGATCAGGTCGTGAAGCTGGAAGCTGCGTATATCAAGCCACAGGTAACGTGGGGAACTTCCCCGGAAATGGTTACTACAATTGATGGTCATGTACCCGATCCCGTGAAGATCACTGATCCGATCAAGCGTCACGATGTCGAGCATGCACTTGAATATATGGGATTATTGCCTAATACGCCTATTCGCGATATTTTCCTCGACAAAATTTTTATCGGTTCCTGTACTAATTCACGGATAGAAGACCTGCGTGCCGCAGCAGAAATCGTTAAAGGTAAGCAAATTGCCCCCAATATCAAATTAGCTTTGGTAGTGCCTGGCTCCGGACTAGTTAAATCAATGGCAGAAAAGGAAGGGTTGGATAAGATTTTTCTTGCAGCGGGATTTGAATGGCGTGAACCCGGTTGCTCCATGTGTCTGGCCATGAATGATGACAGGTTGTTACCAGGAGAGCGTTGTGCTTCGACTTCAAACCGCAATTTTGAAGGCAGACAGGGCCCGGGAAGCCGAACACATCTGGTCAGCCCGGCAATGGCTGCCGCTGCTGCGATAGCAGGCCATTTTGTTGATGTACGTTCCTTTTTTCACTAGTTAGCCTTTTATATTTCTTGCAGGAGATAAAATCATGAAAACAATATCTACATTACTTCTGTGTCTGATGATTATCACACAATTGATGGCTTGTAATACTATGCAGGGCTTTGGTAAAGATATTCAGCGTGGTGGTGAAGCAATCGAAGAGACCGCGAAATAAACCTGATGAAAAAATTTGAGCAGTGCCAAGGAATAGTTATGCCGCTGGATCGTGCTAATGTCGATACGGATGCAATTATCCCTAAGCAATTTCTGAAATCCATCAAGCGTTCAGGTTTCGGTCAGAATCTGTTTGATGAATGGCGCTACCTTGATCATGGTGAACCGGATATGGATATTTCACAACGTAAAATTAATCCGGATTTCGTGCTCAATCAACCACGCTATCAAGGTGCACAGATTCTTATCGCACGCGATAACTTTGGGTGTGGTTCAAGCAGAGAACATGCCCCTTGGGCGCTGCAGGATTATGGTTTTGTAGCAATTATTGCGCCAAGTTTTGCCGATATTTTTTTCAATAATTGTTTCAAGATTGGTCTTTTACCGATCGTGCTGAAAGCGGAAGTCGTTGATAGATTGATCAAAGATACGATAGCAACGAATGGCTATTGTCTTGCAATAGACCTGAACATACAGACTGTAACGACACTATCAGGCGAGGTTTATTCATTCGAGATCGACCCTTTCCGTAAACATTGCCTGCTCAACGGACTGGACGAAATTGGCCTGACCTTACAGCATGCTGATAAGATCAGACAGTTTGAGGAGAGCCGGCGCAATGAACAACCTTGGTTGTTTGTATGATGAACAGAGTGAAAATGGATCGATAACATGAAAATTGCGTTACTGGCAGGTGATGGAATCGGTCCGGAAATCATCGCGCAGGCTGAGCGGGTATTACAATTCCTCAGACAGGATGGGTTAAAAATAGAATTTGAGCCGGCTTTGTTGGGAGGTTGTGCTGTGGACGCTACAGGGGAACCTTTTCCGGAAGCAACACGCAGACTGGTGATTGAAGCCGACGCAGTATTGCTGGGAGCCGTCGGTGGTACTCAATATGATGATTTACCTCGGGAAAAACGCCCGGAACAAGGGCTGCTGGCAATCCGCAAGACGCTTAATCTGTTTGCTAACTTACGACCGGTCGTGCTTTATCCAGAACTGGCGAACGCTTCGACCTTAAAACCTGAAATTGTAGCTGGATTGGATATTCTGATCGTACGTGAGCTGACCGGAGATATTTATTTTGGGCAACCCCGGGGTATCGAGCAAAGGGGCGGACAACGCGTAGGTTTTAATACCATGATCTATACGGAACCTGAGATTGAGCGTATTGCTCATGTCGCATTCCAGGCAGCACGCAAGCGAAAAGGCAGACTGTGTTCGGTAGACAAGATGAATGTACTGGAATGTACACAGTTATGGCGTGATATCGTAACGGAGACAGGGCTGGCTTATCCTGATGTCACACTTTCCCATATGCTGGTAGATAATGCAGCTATGCAGCTGGTACGTGATCCCAAACAATTCGACGTGATTGTGACAGGTAATATGTTCGGTGATATTTTATCGGATGAGGCCTCAATGTTGACCGGTTCTATCGGAATGCTTCCTTCTGCCTCCCTTGATGATCAAAACAAAGGGTTATATGAACCGATCCATGGATCTGCCCCGGATATAGCCGGTAAAAATATTGCCAATCCTTTAGCTGCTATTCTGTCAGTTGCTATGATGTTACGGTATTCTTTCGACGAGGAAACTGCAGCATCACGTGTCGAACAAGCCGTTAAACAGACCCTGGAACAAACGTATCGCACTGCAGATATTTTCGAAGCAGGCAAGAAAAAAGTCGGTACAATAGAAATGGGAAATGCAGTATTAGCAAATCTGCAGGTGCAATGAACCTGATTCAATCCAGTTTCATTTATTTTATATCTGATTTTCCCCCCTTCTTCCAATTTTCTAATTGTTACGCCAAGTAGTAAGCTGTCTGCTATGTGCTTATGGTAAATAAAATTCTTGTATAAGGTTAAATGAACAACGTGAAACGAGTAGGGTTTGTGGGATGGCGCGGTATGGTGGGATCTGTTCTCATGCAACGGATGCGCGAAGAAAATGACTTCTCCCTGATTGAACCCGTATTTTTTTCGACCTCTCAGGTGGGTGGAAAGGGTCCGGATATCGGCCGAGAGGTGTTGCCTCTCAAAGATGCTTTCGATATTACAGCACTGCGGGAAATGGACATCATCATCTCTTGCCAGGGGGGAGATTATACTACCGAAATTTTCGGTAAACTCCGTGAATCGGGCTGGCAAGGTTATTGGATTGATGCCGCTTCGACACTTAGAATGAATAATGACGCTGTGATTATTCTTGATCCCGTCAATCAGTCAGTCATTGAACAGGCATTACATAAGGGGATTAAAAATTATATCGGTGGTAATTGTACGGTAAGCTTAATGCTCATGGCTGTCGGTGGCTTGTTCGATCAGGACATAGTCGAATGGGCTAGTATCATGACCTATCAGGCCGCATCAGGAGCCGGTGCACAGAACATGCGTGAGCTGCTGCTACAAATGGGAGAAACGCACTACGCAGCGAAACAATTACTGGATGATCCCGCTTCCAATATATTGGATATCGATCGTAAAGTTGCTCAGAAACTACGCGATGAGGAGTTCCCTACCCAAAATTTTGGTGTACCGCTAGCCGGCAGTCTGATACCCTGGATTGATAGGGAAGTGGCACATGGACAAAGTCGGGAAGAATGGAAAGGGCAGGCTGAAACCAACAAGATTTTGGGGCATGCCGATAATCCTGTTCCAGTCGATGGTATTTGTGTCCGTATCGGTGCCATGCGCTGCCACAGTCAGGCGTTAACGATCAAACTCAAGCGGGATATCCCACTGGATGAAGTAGAAGAAATAATCGCTGCTTCTAACGATTGGGTACGTGTGATTCCCAATGAACGGGAAGTGACTACCAGAGAACTTACACCGGTGGCTGTAACCGGGAAGCTGGCTATCCATGTAGGCCGTATTCGTAAATTAAACATGGGCGGTGAATATCTCTCAGTTTTTACGGTAGGAGATCAATTGTTATGGGGAGCAGCAGAGCCATTGCGTCGGATGCTGCGTATTCTGGTCAACGAACAAGCCGCGTAAGTATGATGATCTATATTTTCTTACCTGAATTAGATTTATTATTGGAATAAGCTTGTGTTGCCAAGGGTTATCGAATTTTACGCTGCAATCTTCGATGCTAGTATCTAAGCTGGTCCAGAAACAATAGGGGTGTCTGTGTGAAGACGATTGATTTCAGAAAAAAGAATATCTTTCCTCGTATTTTACTTACTGCGTTATTAGTAAGTGTACTCATTTCTTCATGGGTAATCCAGGCAGCCGGGCTGGGAACGCTGACTGTAGGTTCATACCTCGGACAACCCCTCAAAGCAGAGATAGGTCTGGTATCCGTGAAAGATGAAGAAGTCCATTCTTTATCTGCAAAACTGGCTTCACCTGAAGCTTTCAAGCAAGCGGGCATCGGCCTTGCACCTTACCACTCGACATTATCCGTCTCCATAGAAAAGCGTACTGATGGGCAGCCCTATATCCGGGTATCTTCTCCCCAGGCGATTAATGAACCGTTTCTTAACTTATTGATTGAGCTTAATTGGTCTGCAGGACGTTTGCTACGTGAATATACTATCCTGCTTGATCCCGCCGAAACGCAAAAAGCTGCTTCCGCGCCTCCAGTCATGCAGTCACGTGCAGCCAGTGTTCCAACTGATGATTCGTCTGTATCTCCTATTCAGAATAATACACCATCAGCAGTCGGGCAAAGTCCAGTCACTTCACGTAGAAACTCTGCTGACTGGACAGGGAACACCTATGGCCCAGTTAACCATGGCGATACCCTGACCAGGATCGCGCGTCAGATAACGCCCGAAAATGTCGACCTTAACCAGATGCTGGTAGCGTTGTATCGCGCCAATCGTGATGCCTTTCTCGAAAGAAACATGAACTTGCTCAAGGTGGGCGTTATTCTGCGTATTCCCGACCAGAGCGAAATTTCATCGATCACACCCAGGGAAGCAGTCCGTGAGGTGAGAGTGCAAACAGACAGCTGGAATACTTACCGGCAAAGAATTGCGGACATAGCCACTAGCGCACCAGGTAATACTGGATCGAAGCAATCGCAGACTGGAAAAATCACTACGATTTCTGAAGATACCTCAACTACTGGAGCTACCCCGCCAGATGAAGTTCTGATTCTGTCAAAAGGGGAGTTACTGGGAAGTGATCAATCAACAATCAAGGAAAGTGATAGCAATTCCGCACAGCGTTACCTGCGCATGATGGAAGAAGACGCCATAGCGAAAGAACGTGCGCTACAAGAAGCAAACGAGCGAGTAGCCATGCTGGAGCAGAATATTGCCAAATTACAACGTCTACTAGAACTGAAGGGGGCGACCTCAGATACTCAGGCCCCGCCCGAATCTGGATCAGGTCAGATCCAATCTGAGCCAGTACAGGCTGAACAAACCTCACAGATCGAAATTACTCCTGAAACTTCTGCTCCTATCGTTCAAACTCCCGAAGGCTCAGTATTACCCGAGTTCACTATTCCTGCACAGTCAATTAACATCGAACCACTTGTTAATCCAATCCAACCACCTGACCCAGAATCAGATGAACCCGCTTTGCTCGATACGCTTACGGAATTTACTACGGAAAATGTAGAACTGGTCGGTGGTTCACTTGCGGCATTGTTGGCAATCTGGCTCGGAACATCCATCGTCCGCCGCAGAAAAGGGCAAGCGGATGATTTCAGTGAAACAGAAGCATACGGTTCGACTGAAACAGGAGCTGGATTAACAGCATCCACATTGTTTACTGATACATCATCCGATTCAGCAACGCCAGCCAATGCAGAAATCGAATTAATTCAGCCAACTGTAGGTCAGCCTGGGTTTCAGCCTACTGGTGATGACGATAAGGATACTCCTCTCGCTAATCCCAGTTTCTTTTTTGGCAGAAAACTTGATGAGCCTACCCCAGAAGGTCAGTACTTCGATGAGAATTCGCCAAAGGCAACTGTTGAATATGATGAGATTTCAGGTGAATCGGACATGCTCGGCGATAATAAAATTGACACTGAGAACACGATAGCGGATTTGGCTGAAACAGAAAAAGCTTCCACTGATATCCAACCGGATAGTGAAGAAGAGAAGTGGGATTTTTCTGGCTATACCATCGATTTGGATAACGAAGCTGACGGTAGACGTGATGACGATTCAACCAAAAATGATGGCCTGCCACAGGATAATCGTGAAATCGAGTTTAAATTGGATCTGCCTGCCGACACGTCCGATTCTTCTCAGGAAGAATCACGTCCCTCAAGTGAAATATCCGGAATAACCCCGAATTTTGCAGATATCGATCTTAATCTTGGAGATGAGCCAGAGTTGATTACCGGGGTTGACCAGTCCGGGGAGAAAAACATCCAGCGACAGGAGGTTGCGACTAAGATCGATCTTGCCAGAGCTTATCTCGAAATGGATGACAAAGAAGGAGCAAGAGATATTCTCGAAGAAGTATTGCGTGAAGGTGACGAGGAACAGCAATCCATCGCTCGTTCCATGCTGAATGAGATAGGCTGAAACCTACAGGTAGCGAATAAAGACCTATTGTTATCTCCCTTATCGCTGTGAAATCGATATCAGTTAGAAAGAATGAAGTTCCCTTTCCGTGAAAATCGCCTTAATTCTGGAATATGATGGTCGAAGCTACTGTGGTTGGCAAAAACAACCGCGGGGTACATCTGTTCAGACCAAGCTTGAAGCTGCGTTATCGGCTATCGCCTGCTACCCGATACAGACTATAGCAGCCGGACGTACGGATGCTGGCGTACATGCATTGTACCAAGTCGTACATTTTGAAACTCACGTGCAGCGGCCATTAAATGCATGGGTAAGGGGAGTCAATACACTATTGCCAGAAGATATTTCAGTATTATGGGCTGCTGAAGTCGGTCATGATTTCCATGCTCGCTTCAGCGCAATTGAACGTACTTATCTATATTATCTGCTCAACCGTCCCACTCGTCCCGGTGTTTATCATGGAAAAGTAGGGTGGATTCACAGCCTGCTTGACCTTGGAAAGATGCAATCCGCTGCAGAATTATTAATCGGTGAACATGACTTCAGTACATTCCGTTCTGCAGAATGCCAAGCAAAAAATGCCATACGAAGACTTACTCAACTAAGCATCAGCCGCAACGGGTATTTCTTCATTTTTGAATTCCGTGCCAACGCATTTTTACACCATATGGTGCGCAATATCTTGGGAAGTCTGATTTATATTGGTCAGGGTAAATATCCTCCGGAATGGATTCACATGCTCCTTGAGAATCGTGATCGTACCCTGGCTGCACCGACATTTTCTCCGGATGGATTATATTTGTCAGGTGTTCGCTATCATGAAAAATGGAACTTCCCCATTTTCGGTACCGCTTATTCGCCTGACACCATGAGAAGTTTCGGCCAGTTTCCAAGTATAAAGCAGGTGTAAAATACACAATCTCGAAGGAAAAGATTATTCTATGCGCGCTCGCGTAAAAATATGCGGGATTACCCGTTTGGAAGACGCCATGGCAGCGGTGCGCTATGGTGCTGATGCTATTGGTTTTATTTTATGGCCTCAGAGCGAGCGCTATATCTTACCGGAAGCAGTGAGCCAGATCATAAAACACCTGCCACCATTTGTGCATACGGTAGGCGTATACGTTAACCCTGAAAAATCGTGGGTGGAAGAAACCTGTAGAGTTGCTGGTCTGAGCTTGTTACAGTTTCATGGTGATGAACCTCCCGATTTCTGTAACCAGTTTCATTTACCATATATCAAAGCCGTTCGTGTCAGGAGTGGGTTAGATTTGTTACAATATGCGCAATGGCATAAGGGAGCACAAGGATTATTGTTGGATACCTATACTGCAGAAAGGCCGGGAGGAACCGGTCAGGTATTCGACTGGCAGCTGATTCCTTCTGCGCTGCCATTACCATGGATACTGTCAGGCGGCCTTCATCCCGACAACATTATTGATGCGATCCAGCAGGTACACCCACTGGCAGTCGATGTATCGAGCGGCGTCGAAGTTACCAAAGGCATCAAGGATTTAAATAAAATTTCTGCTTTCATGCAAGGAGTGAGATCCTGTGAAAATTTATGATCTGCCTGATAAATATGGCCATTTTGGCCCATATGGCGGGACATTCGTAGCCGAGACTCTGATTGCAGCACTGGATGAATTGTGTCAGCAATACGAGCATTATCGTAACGATAGCGAGTTTCAGACGGAATTCTCGCGGGAGCTCAAATATTATGTAGGTCGTCCGAGCCCTATTTACCATGCCAGACGCTGGTCAGACCATTTAGGTGGTGCACAAATTCTGCTCAAGCGTGAGGATCTCAATCACACAGGTGCACATAAAATCAACAATACGGTTGGCCAGGCTCTATTGGCAAGGCGTATGGGCAAATCTCGTGTGATCGCTGAAACCGGAGCTGGGCAGCATGGAGTGGCCAGTGCAACGGTAGCAGCACGCTACGGTATGGAATGTGTCGTATATATGGGTTCGGAAGATGTCAAACGGCAAGCGACCAATGTTTATCGTATGAAGCTGCTCGGCGCAACGGTCGTACCGGTTGATTCAGGTTCCCGTACACTCAAGGATGCACTCAACGAGGCCATGCGTGACTGGGTTACCAACGTCGAAAATACCTATTACATCATTGGTACCGTTGCCGGGCCACATCCCTATCCAATGATGGTCAGAGATTTCCAGGCTGTCATCGGGCATGAAGCCAGGTCACAAATGGAGGAAGAATACGGCAGACAGCCTGATGCCCTGATTGCCTGTGTAGGGGGGGGGTCGAATGCCATAGGTTTATTTTACCCGTACGTCGATGATGAACATGTCCGTATGATCGGAGTTGAAGCTGCAGGTAAGGGGATCGATACACACCAGCATGCTGCTACCCTGGTAACGGGAAAGCCGGGAGTGCTGCATGGCAACCGTACCTACCTGATTCAGGATGAGAATGGTCAGATCGTTGAAACTCACTCCATTTCTGCCGGGCTGGATTACCCGGGTGTCGGGCCCGAGCATGCCTGGCTCAAGGATTGCGGCCGAGCTGAATATGTCGCGGTAACAGATGATGAAGCATTATCTGCATTTCATACCCTGTGCCGATTCGAAGGTATCATGCCGGCATTGGAATCCAGTCACGCTTTGGCTTATGCAGCCAAGCTGGCGCCTACTCTGAACAAGGATCAACTGCTTCTGGTTAATCTGTCCGGGCGAGGGGACAAAGATATGGCAACAGTCGCCCAGCAATCAGGTATTACGCTCTGACCAGGCATCGTTAAATGATGTTTTCCAATAATTCAGGTTTTATCGAGTGATTGATTAAATGAATCGTATCGCATCGACTTTTTCCCGACTCAAGATACAAAACAGAAAGGCGCTCATTCCCTTTATCACAGCAGGAGACCCTGATCCAGCCACGACGGTCGCATTGATGCACCGATTGGTGGAAGCCGGTGTTGATCTGATTGAACTGGGTGTACCCTTTTCTGACCCTATGGCTGATGGGCCGACCATACAGCGTTCATCTGAGCGGGCATTGAAGCATCACGTCAGCTTGAAGGATGTGCTTTCATTAGTAGCTGACTTCAGACAAACGAATGAAACCGTACCAGTTGTTCTAATGGGTTATGCAAACCCGGTTGAAGCAATGGGGTATGATGATTTCGTTAGACGAGCCAGGGAAGCCGGAGTCGATGGTGTCCTGATCGTCGATTACCCACCTGAAGAGTGTTCGGAATGGGTCCGGTATCTGGAAAGTCAAGATATTGATCCCATTTTCTTGTTATCCCCAACCACTCCTCAGGCCCGCATCGAACATGTGGCAAAGCTTGCAAAGGGGTATATTTATTACGTTTCATTAAAGGGTGTGACAGGGGCTTCGCATCTCAATCCGGATGATGTCAGCCACAAACTGGCACAACTCCGCTTATATATCAATATTCCGATTGGAGTGGGGTTCGGCATACGAGATGGACAGACAGCCCGAATCATTGCTGAGCGGGCTGACGCAGTAGTGATCGGCAGTCGTATCGTGGAAGAAATTGAACGTTCTTCCAAAGCGGATTTACTGACAAATGTCAGTAGTCTGGTAGAATCCCTACGGCATGCAATCGATAGCGTCAACTCCGATCGCTCTTCTTTCGTGGAAGCTGATTCATGAGCTGGTTCCAGAGTATCATACCGCCTAAAATCAAACGCAAGGAAAATGGCGAGAAAAAGGTTGTGCCGGAAGGCCTGTGGAGTAAATGTGCGTCGTGTGAAGCGGTTCTTTACTATACCGATCTTGTCAAGAATCTCAACGTTTGCCCGAAGTGTGGGCATCATAATCGTATCCCTGCCCGCAAACGTCTCGAGCTTTTGCTCGATCCTACGGATTGCCACGAACTCGGTGCCGATATCCAACCCCAGGATCCTTTGAAATTCCGGGACAGCAAGCGATATACGGACAGATTAGCCCAAGCAAATGAAGCTACCAATGAAACTGATGCCCTGATAGCCATGCGAGGAAGTATCAAATCGGTTCCTGTCGTTGTAGCCGTTTTCGAATTCGGATTCATGGGCGGCTCGATGGGCTCAGTTGTCGGTGAGCGTTTCGTACGTGCCGTGGAAACTTGTATCACACATCATCTTCCTTTTATCTGTTTTAGCGCAAGTGGTGGGGCACGCATGCAGGAAGGTTTGTTCTCCCTGATGCAAATGGCAAAGACGACTGCCATACTGGGACAGTTGAGCCAGGAACGGTTACCATTCATTTCGGTATTGACTGACCCTACGATGGGAGGAGTATCAGCAAGCTTTGCATTCATTGGCGACGTGGTAATTGCTGAACCAGGTGCACTGATCGGTTTTGCCGGGCCACGGGTCATTGAGCAGACAGTACGGCAAACATTGCCGGCCGGGTTTCAACGGGCAGAATTTTTACTGGAACATGGGGCGATCGACCTGATCATCGACCGCCGAGCAATGCGCGACCGACTGGCAAACTTATGCACGCTGCTGATGCGTATCCCTGTTCCCGCTTCTCAACCCATCATACCTGCTGATTCCTGACAGACAAAGTCACGAATGCCCAACGGATTCATAACGAATTCATTTTGGTTTTATCCGAAGATTTTCCGTCGCACTGTAAGTGGATATTTGATTAGTCACAGTCATGATAAAACCAACGACATTAAATGACTGGCTGACCTATCTTGATCAACTTCATTCCAAGTCCATTGATTTGGACCTGGATCGAGTCAGGATAGTAAAGGATTCTGCAGGACTAATGCCCGTCTTTCCCATCATTACTGTCGGTGGAACGAACGGGAAAGGTTCAGTGTGCGCCATACTCGAGTCGATATTGAGCTGTGCAGGTTATCGTGTTGGCTGCTATACCTCTCCACATCTGCTGCGTTATCATGAGCGCATACGTATCAATCAACAGGAAGTTTCAGACGAAGCGCTGTGTACAGCGTTCAGTACAATCGAATCGGCACGTGTACCAACCCAAACCTCTCTGACCTATTTTGAGTTTGGCACGCTGGCAGCTATGCTGCTGTTCATCCAATCCCAAGTAGACGTGGCTATTCTGGAAGTCGGACTGGGAGGCCGCCTTGATGCCGTCAATGTATTTGATTCGGATTGTGCTATATTGACTAGTATTGATCTGGATCACATGGATTATCTCGGTACGACGCGAGAAGCTATTGGTCTGGAGAAGATCGGTATTTTCCGCGCAAATAAACCTGCGATATGTGCTGAGCCGGATATTCCATCCGGTGTTCGTCGACAAATGACTGCAACAGGTGCGAAGCTATTCTGTCTCAATGAAAATTTCAGTTATACGGCAGAAAATCATTCACAATGGTGTTATCGAGGGAATGGTCATCGTTACCATCTCCCGCTACCTGCGTTAATGGGAATCTGCCAACTGCAAAATGCAAGTGCCAGCCTGGCTGCATTAGATGCGATGCGAGATTACTTACCCGTTCCGATGGATGCTATCCGCCGCGGACTGGTAAATGTTTCCTTAGCAGGCAGGTTTCAGGTCATTTGTGCAAAACCCATGACCATTCTGGATGTGGCGCATAACCCTGCAGCAGCTCACAAATTAGCAATCAATCTTGCAGCCATGACCGTTCGTGGACGTACCTTTGCTGTTGTAGCAATGCTGAAAGATAAGGATATAATCGCTACGGTCCGTGCTTTGAAAAACCATGTCGATCACTGGCTGGTAGCCGGCCTGCACGTGGTAAGAGGTGCATCGCAGGACGAAATGTTGCAGGCACTCAGGTATGCTGGCATTGAAGAAAAGAGTACCATACATACTTTTCACGATGTGTTCAGCGCGTATTCATACGCGCACGAACAGGCCAGCGATAATGATAGAATATGCGTTTTTGGATCGTTTCACACGATCGGCGCCGTGATAGAAAGTAGTAAGTATATCGAACGCTTGAAGATATAACAGGTAACTAAAAATGGTCAGAGATATCAGTGAAGAAGAAGTCCTGCTGAGAAAACGTGCCAGAAGACGCCTAATCGGTGCAATTACACTTGTGATCCTGTCGGTGGTTTTTTTGCCCATGATTCTAGATGATGAACCCAAACCGGAACAACAGGAAATCGATATTCTGATTCCCTCAGAGGATCTGGTAGATGATACTTATCCCTGGATGATGCCAGAGGATAAATCTACAATCGGGGAAGCGACCATCGGACCACCCGATTCGGACAAGCCATTGCCCTTCAGTGAACAAGAGTATCCAGAGGCAGAAGGAGTACAATCTGGCCAGCACAGTACTACCGGAATACCGGTCCCGGCTAAAAAGCCTTTATCCACACAACCAGCACCGCGGGATAAAGTCGTCGTAGATAACGGTGTAAAAAATTCGGAAGGTGCATATGTCATACAATTGGGTGCGTTTTCCGATGTTTCCAAGGCTCGTCAGCAACAACAGAATCTTGTCGCCAGTGGAGTCAGTGCCTATACTGAAACGATCAAGATCGGTAACAATGAAATGACTCGTGTACGCATTGGTCCGTTTGCCACACGTGAAATAGCGGAAACCGAGCACGAGCGGCTTAAAAAGATTGGGTTAAGTGGTGTAGTCACGAGCAAATAAATGACGGCTTTCGACTATATCGTTCTGGCTATCGTATCCGTCTCTGCGCTGCTGAGTATTACACGTGGTCTGGTACGTGAGATAGTATCACTGCTTGCCTGGATAATTGCTTTTTTTGCTGCCAGCCGCTATTCGGTCGAAATTGAACCGTTTCTGCTTAATTTAATCGAGAATGAGTCCATTCGCATGCTGACAGCATTTGCTGCAACCTTCTTTATCGTCCTCATAGTGACTATGCTGATATCCAAGCTCCTGTCGACACTGGTAAGAAGTGTCGGATTGGGACTGATAGACAGGATATTGGGGGCTGTATTCGGATTTGCACGTGGACTGGTGATCGTATTGTTCCTGGTATTGGCTGCCGGTTTCACCCCGTTGCCTCAACAGCCCTTTTGGCAGCAGGCTGTATTGAGTGAACCTCTGGAAATCATGGCTGCTGATATTATTCCCTGGCTTCCCCAGGATTTTAGAAACCTTATTGATTTTAGCAGAGGATGAATCTCTGAGGTTCGGCATACTCTATTACTCATACAACTGAAAACAGATCGCTTTTCAGTTTTATTGTTATCCACTTTTTTCAGCGAGTTTGCTATGTGTGGAATTCTAGGTGTAGTCGCTCGATCACCCGCCAATCAGTTACTCTATGATGGCCTCCTGATGCTGCAGCACCGTGGCCAGGATGCTGCCGGTATCGTTACGGCACAAGGCAATACCTTCCACATGCATAAAGGTCTTGGGATGGTACGGGATGTTTTTCGTACTCGTAACATGCGTGCATTATTAGGTCACATGGGAATAGGGCACGTTCGTTATCCCACTGCAGGTTCATCGACTTCTCCCGCTGAAGCACAACCGTTTTATGTCAATTCTCCATTCGGCATTGTACTGGCACATAATGGTAATCTGACTAACGCTGATACGCTCAATCAGGAATTGTTTCTTGCTGATCGTCGCCATGTCAATACACATTCTGATTCTGAAGTGCTGTTAAACGTGCTGGCACATGAATTACAGGAACGTGCAATCGGTTATCAGCTCAACCCGGCAGAAATATTTTCAGCAGTTTCTGGCGTGCATGAACGTTGTCAGGGCGCCTATGCAGTCATTGCAATGATAGCGGGCTACGGACTACTGGCATTTCGTGATCCAAACGGGATTCGGCCGCTAGTATTCGGTTCCATCGAAACAGATACCGGTATGGAATACATGGTCGCTTCCGAAAGCGTTGCACTGGATACATTGGGATTTCGCCTCATTCGTGACGTTGCGCCGGGTGAAGCTATTTTTATCGATGTAGAAGGCCATTTCTACAGTCAGCAGTGTGCTGCTCAGACCAGTCTGAATCCATGCATTTTCGAATACGTTTACCTGGCGCGCCCCGACTCGATGATGGATGAAATCTCTGTCTATGAAACCCGCCTGAATATGGGTATCAACCTGGCTGACAAAATCAATACATCGATGCGGCATCTGGATATCGATGTGGTGATCCCGATTCCTGAATCAAGTCGCCCGAGTGCCCTGCAGCTTGCCAACCGCCTCGGGGTCGATTTCCGGGAAGGATTCGTCAAGAACCGTTATGTCGGCCGGACCTTTATCATGCCTGGCCAGCAACACCGACGGAAATCGGTACGGCAAAAGCTGAATGCCATCGAAATCGAATTTCGTGGCAAGAATGTTCTGTTGGTTGATGATTCTATCGTACGTGGGACGACCAGTCGGGAAATCGTGCAAATGGCACAGGAAGCCGGAGCGCATAAGATTTATTTTGCATCTGCTGCACCACCAGTACGCTTTCCCAACGTATATGGGATCGACATGCCGACCCGACAGGAGTTGATTGCCACAGATCGTTCAGACGATGAAATATGCCGTGAAATTGGCGCAGATTTCCTGGTTTATCAGGATCTGGATGCCCTTGAGCAAGCTATTACCCGTGTAAACCCACGTGTCAGGAATTTCGAAACATCCTGCTTCGATGGACACTATATTGCGGGGAATGTTACTCAAGAGTATCTCTACAAAATAGAATCACAACGTAATACTACCAGTCTGCCCCAGTCCGGACGTACGACCCAGCTTGATCTGAGCCTGCTGCCGGTAGATTGATTTTTTGAGAATAATGACATGACAGGCGATTTTGATCCTGAAACGCTGGCAATTCATGCCGGTATCCACCGTAGTCAGTTTAATGAGCATTCGGAATCACTCTATCTGACATCGAGTTTCGTATTCGATAGTGCCGCCCAGGCTGCTGCACGATTCGCTGGGGAAGAACCGGGGAATATTTATTCACGTTTCACCAATCCGACTGTGACAACCATGCAGGAGCGACTGGCTGTTCTGGAAGGAGCAGAAGTGTGTATTGCAACTGCTTCCGGCATGTCTGCGATTCTTTCCTGTGTCATGGGTCTGCTATCTGCGGGAGACCACATTGTAGCTTCGCGCAGTCTGTTTGGTTCGACGGTCAACCTTTTTACCAATATCCTCAATCGCTTCAATATCGAGACAACTTTCGTTTCAGCCACCGATACCAGAGAATGGCAGACTGCCGTCAAATCCAATACCAGGCTATTCTTTCTGGAAACCCCTTCCAATCCCTTAACAGAAATTTCTGATATCGCTACTTTGGCAGAAATAGCCAAAAAAGCCGGAGCATGGCTTGCTGTTGACAATTGTTTTTGTACCCCGGTTGTGCAGCAGCCTTTGAAACTGGGAGCAGATCTGGTGATTCACTCTGCCACCAAATACCTGGATGGGCAGGGTAGGGTGCTGGGTGGTGCAGTATTAGGCAAGCGTGATTTGTTGATGGATGGGGGTATATTCGGTTTTCTGCGTACGGCCGGCCCAACCTTGAGCGCATTCAATGCCTGGGTCATCCTGAAAGGTCTCGAAACCCTCAGTATCAGAGTAAAAGCCCATTCTGCCCATGCTCTGGAAATTGCCCGCTGGCTGGAAACACACCCCAGTGTCACACGAGTATTTTATCCCGGTCTGCCTTCTCATCCACAGCATGAACTTGCTATGCGCCAACAGAAAACTGGCGGAGGTATCGTTTCCTTTGAAGTGAAAGGAGGTAAAGAAATGGCGTGGCGAGTGGTCGATGCTACCCGATTACTATCGATTACAGCCAATCTCGGGGATACCAAAAGTACTCTTACACATCCCGCTACCACCACGCATGGACGTATCAGTCAGGAAGCGCGAAATGCTGCCGGAATCAGTGACGGCCTCCTGCGCATCGCAGTTGGACTGGAATCCCCTGAAGACATCAAAGCAGATCTGGCACGCGGGCTATAACGGACAGGACATTACTGAAACTGGTCTGATCATCACGGGTGTCATTATCTGCATCTTCTGCCTGGCATGATACCTGCCAACTATCAGTTTGAAAGCCTGATCATAGCATTATCCGGGTAATTTCAGGAAATTCGGCAAAAGTCCCGGGTTTGTCTTCTGTCATAATTTTGTCTTTATTACCCGGAATTTATCTATCCGTAATGATCCTGGAAACCGCGATGGATAGTAAGTTTGCTGCCTTCGCCCATGCCGCCTCGTCGCGCCTAGCCAAGCGAGCAGTGTGCCAGACGCATACTCAGGCGCGTCTAACTGCGGTTTCCAGAATGATGATTACCTTGTTTGAGCCCTAAGAGCCTGTTCAAGGTCTCGATCAAGGGATGCAGTGCAAGGCAAAATTGAACGAAAAAGCGGAGCATACTCGAAGTATGTGAGCATTTTGAGTTCAATTTTGCCTTGCACTGCATCCCTTTAGCGAGATATTGAACAGGTTCTAAGACAAGTTGCCTGAACCGAGTTGCTACCCATTGATAGACCACCTTGAAATGAACCGCCATATTGCCTCTGTCATTTATCCTGCATGATAAAATCAGGCGTTTCCTTTCAAAAATGTGGAGTCGTATTGTACTGATGCCGGTTACTCTGCCAGTTCTTCTCAGAATCTCCTATGAAAAATAGTTATCTTGAAAAAATACTGACCGCGCACGTTTATGACGTGGCAACGGAAACACCACTTGATCTGGCAGTTTCGTTATCCGCACGGATACATAATCAGGTCTTTCTCAAAAGAGAAGACATGCAACAGGTATTCTCTTTCAAGCTGCGGGGAGCCTACAACAAAATGGCCAACCTGTCTCCCGCTTTGCTTCAGAAAGGAGTAATCGCGGCTTCTGCTGGTAATCATGCTCAGGGAGTAGCTTTAGCTGCACAAAAACTCGGTTGCTCAGCCACAATTGTCATGCCGGCAACTACACCACAAATCAAAATCAACGCGGTCATGACACTGGGTGCGACCGTACTGCTGCATGGCGATTCCTATAATGATGCTTATGAATATGCATTGAAACTTGCCAAGGAGGAAGGCACGGTATTTGTACATCCTTATGATGACCCGGATGTAATCGCCGGTCAGGGCACAATAGGAATGGAAATACTGCGCCAGCAGCCAGGAAAAATACACGCTATTTTTGTACCGATCGGGGGAGGGGGGCTGATTGCCGGAATCGCCGCCTACGTCAAGCGTCTTTACCCGGATATCAAAATTATTGGAGTTGAACCGGTCGATTCAAACGCTATGTACCGTTCCCTGCAAAGAGGCCGCCGTGTCAAGCTCTCTCAGGTGGGATTGTTTGCAGACGGGGTAGCAGTCCGACTGGTCGGCAAGGAAACTTTCCGCCTATGCCGTGAACTGGTGGATGAAATCCTGCTGGTAGACTCTGATGCCATCTGTGCAGCTATCAAGGATATTTTCGAAGATACCCGTGCCATTCTGGAACCTTCGGGTGCACTATCCGTTGCCGGGTTGAAAGTTTATGTCGAGCGGGAAAATCTGCTGCATGAAACTCTGGTTGCTGTTGCGTCGGGTGCCAACATGAACTTTGATCGGCTACGTCATATTTCCGAACGGGCTGAGCTCGGTGAGCAACGCGAAGCAGTCATGGCAGTAACCATCCCGGAAAAACCAGGAAGTTTCAAGAAATTTTGTGCCTTACTGGGTGCTCGCAGTATCACAGAGTTCAATTATCGTTATGCCGATCCGAAAGAAGCGCATGTATTTGTCGGGATATCGGTACGTAACCGCGAAGAAGCGTTAAATCTGATCCAGACGCTACGGCAAAATGGCTTACGTACTGAAGATATGACAACCAATGAAATGGCAAAGCTACATATCCGTCATATGGTGGGAGGGCGTTCCAAGGATGTAAAGCATGAGATTCTGTATCGTTTTGAATTTCCCGACAGACCTGGCGCGCTCATGAATTTCCTCAATAATATGAGCCACCATTGGAACATCAGCCTGTTTCACTATCGCAATCACGGTGCGGATTTTGGTCGTGTTTTGATAGGCATGGAAGTGCCACCAGATGAAAAACATGAATTCAAAGCTTTCCTTGATAAATTGGGTTACCGTTACTGGGATGAAAGCAATAATCCGGCCTACAAGCTCTTTCTTATCTGAATTCAGACACTTGTTATATATGTTCGATCAACACAAAAACTGCCAGGGTTGCTGCATATGAAATGACATGATATCAATTTTCCCTGCCCAGTCTATGCAATTCTCACGGAGATACTGATGACTACGCAATTCGAAGTTTCGATAAAGAACATTTTTCTGAATTTCTTCCTGTTTTTACACCCAAGAACTTATAGTTATTCTATTATGCTGACAATTATGTCAGCATAATATATGGGCTTCGACATCAGGAAGTCACAGGGAGGGCCAATATGACAGGCATTCTGTCGAAAATAAAACTCATACCCGGTATATCAGCACGTAATGATAACACAGATAACGTAACTGATTCATTCCAGGTATTCAAGCACTTACGGATATCTCATCGATCCTGGCTGTGGGGTGTACTGTTTGTCTTATTACTGCTGACCACCTTGATCCTATTACGTACCGATACACAATATACACGTAATCATTCGGCGTACCGGGAAATTATCGGTCGTACACATACACATATCCAGCATTTAGTCATTACTTCCCGGGAGGCACTACGGGGAAATGAATTGGCATTCGTTCAATTACGCAACAATCTGGATCAGTTAAACCACTATTCGATACTCCTGCAGTATGGTGGCCAATATCAGCATGAAACACTGTCCCCCCTCACTGAACTGCTTCCCACCGATTTATTCAGAACTTTCCAGAATACATGGCGTATGAAAGAAAACCAGGTTCGCCTGATACTGGAGAGCCGGGAAGCATTGGTCAAACTGGCAGAAATCACGAAACAGATAGATTCAACCAGTCATATATTGCAAAAAAAACTACAGGAGCTATCAGCCGATCTGACGCAGGCAAATCATGCACCGAATCAGATCATAGTAGTTGAAACCGTGAAAATTCTTACTCAATTTATTACGGGCAGTGTCAGCACCCTGTTACAGGGCGGTTTTCAAGCGCCCAGAGTAACCGATCAGCCGGCTGAAGAACCGGAACGTATCACAGATATGATTGAAACCTTTATGAAGGGCAAAGACTGGCTGTATTCAGCAGTCCCTAGCGATCAACCTTCCTCTGAAGCCCTGCTGCAGATTCAGATTCAGTTCAACGCAATGGAAGATCTTCTGCGACTGGCACAGAGATTAGTACCTGAAGTGACAGGTGCCTGGCATGCGATGCAGGAAACATTCTCGACGAGTGAAACACTGTCCACACTCATCGAACAGGTTGAGCATACCCTGGCAGAGCATCACAGTACCTCACACACGCGTGTAACAGTACTCTTTTATACGGCAGCGGTACTAACTGCAATTACTTGCCTGATATTCATCCTTACTTTCTCCGGCAGCCTGTCCAGACAGATACACAACAGGGAAAAAGGTATCGAAAATACCCAGAAAGCCATTCTGCGCCTGCTCAATGAAATGGAAAAACCGGCCAGTGGTAATCTGACCGCCCGGATGTCGGTCACAGAAGATATTACCGGTGCAATTGCCGATTCGATCAATCTGACGATCGAAGAACTGCAGGAGCTGGTTAAAAAGGTAAACCATGCCAGTTCACATGTGATCGACGCCTCACTCCAGGCAGAACAGGTTTCATCGAACTTATTGATCGCGGCACAGGAACAGGCACGCAAAATCGAGGAAGCTACGGTCGCTGTTTTGGGTATTGCCGAATCTCTGGAAGAAGTTTCCGGGTCCGCAGAAGAATGTGCCGATGTTGCCAGACAAACGTTGCACGCGGCTGAAAGTGGTGCCAATGCAGTACATAATGCCATTGCCGGTATGAATGAAATTCGCACCTATATCCAGGAAACTGCCAAGCGCATCAAGCGCCTGGGAGAAAGTTCCCAGGAAATCGGTGAAATCGTCACACTGATTTCGGATATTACCGAACAAACCAATGTGCTGGCGTTGAATGCCGCCATTCAGGCAGCTTCGGCAGGAGAGGCCGGTAAAGGATTTTCAGTCATTGCGCAGGAAATCCAGCGTCTGGCCGAACATTCGGCTGAAGCCACCAAACAAATCAGCACACTCGTCAGAAATATCCGGGGAGATACACAAGATACCATCATCGCTATGGAACGCAGTACTGCCGGCGTAGTTGAAGGCGCCAGACGAGCCAATGCGACAGGTGATGCACTGGAAGAAATCGAGGAAGTCTCGAAGCGCCTGGCGCAACTGGTTACCAGAATTTCCGATGCTACCCGTGCACAAACCATAGCTTCCAACAGGGTAACCAAAAGTATGGAAGATATTTTATCGATTACGCGACAGACGACCCAGGGTACCTCGCAGAATGCCGGATCCGTCAAACAGATTGCCGGCTATGCCACAGAATTGAAATCATCCGTTTCTAATTTCAAGGTATGACAGGAATATTCATTGCACAAGCACTCAATTATCAACTTCAAGATTTAGAAAGGCCGTCTAATGAGTACTGAAACCAAAATCAGCATTGCTTCCGTTGTAGGAATCCGGGAAGCCATCGAGCAAATTTTTATCCTGATTTACCGCCACCTCGATTCCTATGCAGCAGATCCAGACGATATTAAACAAATCGAGGATTGCCAATATTATATCCATCAATTGAATGGCATGATGGAAATGCTGGGACTGAACGGGACTTCATTTGTAGGCCACAGTATAGAAGAGTTATTGAAGGCACTGCATGAACGGCAGATTGAGCCGGACCCGCAAATTCTGGCGGTCATCAAGCAAGCTGCCAGATCTATTTATCGTTATCTGAATGCATTGGTGGATGGTGAAGCAGACAATCCGGCCAAACTCTTTCCTATCTACCGGAAAATCATGCAGGTGCAAGGGCTGGAAGAAGTACCGGAAAGTGACTTGTTCTTCCCGGATAGGCGTGAAGCGTTACCGTTACAACCTGTGCAATCCGATCTCGATGCGTCATCCAGACAGGAAGCTACCAGACAGGCGCGTGTACAGTTTCAGACAGGTCTGTTGAACTGGTTGAAAGACACACGTGACAAGCAGAGTCTGCAGCAGATGATCGATGCCATCCGCCTGATCGAAAGACTACCTGCTCCAATCGAACAAAGGACCTTCTGGTGGATATCTTCGGGATTCCTGGACAGTCTGTTGCATCAGGAGCAAGACATCGACAAATCAGTACGTCGATTATGCGGCAGAATCGAGCAGGAAATCAGACATCTGAACAAAGAAGCACACGTCGTCGCTGATCGACTGACACGGGAATTACTGTACCGGATTGCACGCAGCCAGCCAGTCAGCACGCGCCTCCAGGAAATCAACCGTGTGTACGATTGGCAGACATTACTATCCTCGTTTGACAATCTGGCCCATGGCGCTGAAGTCACTGTGGATGAAGACGCGATAGCACCTGATTTACAGGCAATGCGTAACCTTCTGGTAGAGATCGACGAACAGTGGCATCAATTCAGTAGTGGTCAGCAGGATAGTCTGGCGACTTTATTGACTTCAACCGACCGACTCAGGGTAATCGCCTCTCGTGTGGATTGCCCACCACTGGAAAAATTAATCGGTGTCATGCATGGTGCGCTGTCTTATCTGCGTATTCGACCACAAAGCATGCATGATGGCATCTCGCTGGATATTGCCTCATCCCTGTTGCTGGCCGAAAATGCGATAGAGAACTTTCATCAGCTTTCCCCTGAATTTCCGTCACAGGTGGAAGCACTTGCTACCCGGATACGTGCAGTGACCACTGGCAAAGGTAGTGATACCGATCTGCCTGATTTGCCGGGACCTGACCAGGCCGGACACCACGCGCAAGAGAAAAAACTGCTGAAACAGGTCGCACATGAAGTACTCACCAACCTGGCGCAGGTAGAAAATATTCTCGACCGGTTCTTTTTCGAACCTGACATACGTAATGATCTACCTCTCCTGCCAGGCCTGTTCAGGCAAATCAGTGGTGTACTGACCATGCTCGAACTCGACCATGCCGGCACGTTGCTCGATTTATGCTATGGCCTCGTGGAAAAATTGATGGATCCGACCTACCAGGTCAACTCGGCTGAACAGACTTTGCTGGCTGATGCACTCAGTAGTCTCGGTTTTTATATCGAAGCGCTCAGAAATTCGCAACCGGATCATGAAGAAATCGTCATTGCTGCAATCAGCAAGTTCGATCAGGGTTTGGTTGAAAAGCTCTTATCACCGGATGTTTCTGAAACACCTGTTGAGGACCTCTCACCGTTACCGATAGTCTCCCCGGACAATGAAGAGCAGTTGATCGATCCTGAATTACTGACGATCTTCCTTGATGAATCCAGCGAAGTCCTGGCAGATATCGCAGATAATCTGCAGAGCAGCCATACCGACCCGACAGATCTGGGTGCTCTGGCCGCTATTCGACGAGGCTTTCATACCCTGAAAGGCAGTGGTCGTATGGTCAAGTTACAGGACCTGAGCGAAATTGCATGGCGTATCGAACAGCTCATGAATCGCTGGCTCAGTGAGCGAAAACCGGCTACTGATGCATTGCTGAATCTGCTGGAAGACAGCCGCAGAAAATTCAGCGACTGGTGCGATAATCTAAGAAAGAATGGAACGGTCGAAATCGAGGCCTCCCCCCTGCTCGATCGGATCAAGGAGATGATGTACGGTACCGACGCGCAACCGGCTGCTACTCCTACTGAAACGCTTTTACACGAACAGGCATTCCAACCGGTATCTGAACTGGACGTACCCCTTTCTGCTCCGACTCCGATCGAGACAGAAACCAGCATAAGTATCGGCCATATCGAAGTACCGGCTGATCTTTTCCAGATTTTCACCAATGAAGCCAGTACCCACATCGACACGCTCAAGCAGGTGCTTGGTGCACTTGAGGAGAATACCGCCATCCCCGTTACACACGAATCGATGCGGGCTGCACATACCCTGGCCAGTACTTCGCGAACGCTGGGATTGAATTTCATTGCGGAAATCGCACAGATACTGGAACAATGGTTCACCCGGTTACTGGAAACCGCCGACAGACCGAATGCACAAGTGTCGACCCTGATGGCAACAGCGGTTGATTCGCTGGATATCATGGTGGAAGCAGTCCGTAACCGGCGGTTCCCGGCAACAGAGGTATTACAGACCGGAAGCGAGATAACGTACGAATTAACCTACCTCCTGAAACAGCCTGAACCGGTAAACGTAGTAGATTCAGAAGATTCACAGCCAGAAAGCGCGCCCACCTATGTATCCGAACCTGATATCACGTTACCACCGCAAATACCTGCAGATGAGTCAACCGAGATCGATCGGGAATTACTGGAAGTATTTCTCGAAGAAGCACAGGAATTGCAATCCGAGATCGGGACAAATCTGCGTGCGTGGCGCAATCAGCCTGATCAGGCGGCTGCTCGTAAGGCATTGCTGCGCGCACTGCACACACTGAAAGGCAGCGCACGTATCGCTGGTGCATTGCAACTGAGTGATCAGGTTCACCTGATGGAAAACGCCATCGAGTCGATGCGTGAAGAAACTGTATCTTCGGTGTTACTCGATCAACTGGAAATCCAATTCGATACAGTTTCAGAAAATATCGAGCAATTACACCTGTCCTTACAGCCAGAACCACAGGCTGATCAGGAAACCATTACAGACAGAGAAGGCATCAGTCTGTTTCGACCTGATGAAAAACCTGTCCTGGATGTGGACATGTCTGTTTCTTCCGATATTCCGGAAACCGACCAACCAGTACGCAAAACCATTCTGCGTGTAGACGCAGCATTTATAGACCACCTGGTCAGTGATTCAGGTGAAGCAAGTATTATTCGCTCCCAGATTGAGGCACAACTGTATGATTTCGGACAATATCTGCAGGATCTGGGCGAAAGTGTCGACCGTATGCGTGGACAATTGCGCGAGGTCGAATTATTGGCAGAAACACATATTCCTTCCGGTTCCTTACCACCAGCAGAAGATCAGAATGCCTTCGATCCACTGGAACTGGACCGCTTTACCCGTTTTCAGGAACTGACCAGACTGATGGCGGAGAGTATGGACGATGTGGTAACCATTCACAAAAGTCTGCGTGAAATTCAACGTACCGCAGAAACGGCAGTCAACCAGCAGGCACGTCTGAATCGTCAGCTACAGCAGAATCTGATCCGTATTCGCACAACGCCGTTCAAACACCTTTCCGAACGCCTGTACCGCATTGTCAGACAAGTGGCCCGCGATACTGACAAGCAAGCCAGCCTGGCCATCCAGGGAGACAATATCGAGATCGATCGCAGTGTGCTGGACAAAATCAGCTCCCCGCTGGAGCATCTGTTACGTAATGCATTGGTACATGGAATCGAAACACCGGCCGAACGGCTGAAAGCAGGCAAATCTGAAACCGGCCGGATTACTCTTGATCTGCACCAGGAAGGTAATGAGATTGTCATGGTACTGCAAGATGATGGTATCGGACTGGATACCGAGCGTATCCATCGCAAAGCTCAGCAGCTCGGATTGATCAGCCCGGAAGATGAATTCGACGATGAACAGCGATTCTCACTGATTTTCCGACATGGCTTTTCCACATTGGATGAGGTAACAGACATGGCTGGACGGGGGGTCGGTCTGGATGTCGTCAAAAATGAGCTGAGCGAAATCGGCGGACGTATTGCCGTTACTTCGGAAAAAAACCAGGGCGTGACTTTTACGCTTCGTCTGCCCATGACGCTGGCCGTTACACAGGCACTGATGGTCAAGACCGCTGACAGTACCTATGCCATTCCGACAGCGATCGTGGCACATGTTCTGGAAATGAGCACTGAGACGCTCAGAGCAGCTTATCAGGAGCGGCACACCGTCTGGAATGGTGATCAGTTTCCACTGGTTTATCTGCCGCATCTTTTGGGTAAAATCGACCTGACACCGGAAGTCAGACGGCATAACAGAGTATTATTACTGCAGATCGGTGCCGACCGCCTGGCAGTCCATACCGACACCCTGGTCGGGCAATGTGAGGTTGTAGTAAAAAATACCGGCCCGCAACTATCCCGCGCACCGGGTATTGAAGGGGCAACTATCACCGGAGATGGCAGCGTGGTACTGATCATTAACCCGATCGAGCTGATGCAACGTGAGCAGATCAAGGAATTACTATCAGCATCATCTGCCACACCAATCAATCTGACTGCTTCCCATCAGACCGATATGGCGCCGGTCATTATGATCGTCGACGATTCACTGACCGTACGCAAAGTCACCAGTCGTCTACTGGAGCGACAAGGCTATGAAATCCTGATCGCAAAAGATGGGGTCGGCGCACTTCAACTGCTGCGTGAAACGATTCCGGCGATCATGCTGGTCGACATCGAAATGCCGCACATGGATGGTTTCGAACTGATCCGGACGGTCAGAAATAACCCTGAACTTCACAATGTCCCCATCATCATCATCTCATCCCGTACTGCCGACAAACATCGTCAGGTGGCTGAAGAACTTGGTGTCAACGAATTTATGGGCAAACCTTACCAGGAAGATGAACTGCTCAGACATATTGAACGTTTAATCTCTGCTGGCTCAATTTCCCGCCCCTTGGGGTGAAAGCTAGTTGAAAACCAGCAGATTGAAAAGCGCAGTTAATAAATACCCGCTGCAAGAGCAGCGGGGGTATTTATTTCTAGAAACCGCAGTTGGACACACCCGAGCATGCCAAGTGTGCGAGCGGGTGTTAGCAGTCTCACTATCCACCGGGGCCTCCAGAAAGAAGTTTAAAGAAGTTACTCCACCCATTTTTCATTGAAGAAAGGGATGTATCACTATTCTCTAAAACTGAAGAAGGTGAACGCTCCTGACTCATGCCAGATCGTCCCGGCACAATGAAATTTCTTGCAAAGCAGTCCAGCTTTAAGTATTGTTTTAACAAAGGAGAAATATTAATTTTACTCGTTATTACCATCCATCACAGTTGCGGAAATTGAAAAATCAGCTGACCATCATAATCGTAGTACAGGCAAAACTAAAAGGGTGGTTGCTGGAACTGTAATCCATCGTTTTTACACAGCGGACAAACCGCAAGGAGAATAGCCATGAGTTTTGCAAACATCATCGGTCAATTGCTGCAACAGGGGGTTTCAGAGCAAAGCCGTTCACGCCTAAACCAAACGCTCAGTTCACTGGAGGGGGAGGGTGTCGGTGGCAAGTTGGAACAAATTCTTAAAAGTCTGCTGGATGGTACTGACAGCAACCAGCACAGCGCTGCACAGGAAAATCGTGCTGGTGGCCTACTTAATTTCATACGTAGTTTCCTGAGCAATAAACAGGCAGGTAATCTGAGTGGTGGTCAACTGACCGGTATTGGTGCTCTCGCAGGTGCATTGCTGGGTGGTGGCAGAAAAGCAAGCAAAGGAGCGCTTGGCGGCAGTGCCATGGCAATTCTCGGCTCAATGGCACTGAACGCTCTGAAGGGACGTCTGGCAGCCAACGATACCACAGTCAATGCGACCGACATCGAGCAATATGCCGTAGAAGCAGTCGACGATACTGATACGCAACGCCTGATCGTGCGTGCAATGATCGCTGCCGCAAAAGCAGATGGCACCATTGACGAGCAGGAGAAAGCGCGTATCTTAGGTAAGGTAGATGAAGACGGAACGACCGAGGCAGAGCGACGGCTGGTTGATGAAGAATTACGTCGTCCTACGAATATTGCTTCGCTGGTAGTCGAGGTGCCCAATCAGGTAGTGGCAGCCGAAGTTTACGGCGCTTCATTACTGGCGATCGATATCGATACTGACGAAGAAAAAGCCTACTTGCGCGAACTGGCAAAGCAACTGCAACTTGATACCGCGACAGTTGCCCGCCTGCATGAATTAACTGGTGCTCCTAAAATAAGCTGAGCTTGTGTATTACCTTTTCTGGAGCATAAATCTCATACATTTTGTATGAGAAAGGAAAAAGAGATTGTAGGTAGCTATTTTCATTTTTAATCAAATTCGAAACCTGGTCACGATAATCTCTAATAAAAACGGAGTAACCATGCGATTTCTGTCAATCATCATAGCCACCATATTCTGTTCATGCACAGTCAATGCTGCGACACCTGATGATTCCTATATCGCTGGCTATGCTACGGCAATTCTCAAACATCAGTTTGAGATCGATCTTCCTTCCTTAACCGTCCAGAACGGCAATATCACCCTGCCAGCTGACGGGTTGTCAGCAGAAGAGCTATCAACGAATGATCGTGCCAGGATCATGCAAATGCTCGCTGAGATACCCGGTGTTACCAAAGTGGAAATAGTGGAATACACTGCCCAACAGCCCTCGGTTGTCTCCTCAGAACCGACCCTGGCGTCGACTCCGGAACCAGCTAAGGCTGTTATCGATGAAGGTGTTCCCGTAACCAGTTCGACCATGCTGGCAACAGGTCTGCTACCGGAAGGTCATTTATTTAAGCCACTACTGGCTGACCCACGGTGGGTACATTTCTCGGCTGCTTATCGCAATTATGTTGGTAACAATATTGATGGCAATCATAATGGTTTTGTCAGCTTCGGTGAAACGATACCGTTTTATCGCGCGAATATAGGACAATCGATTGTGCAGTGGGAGGCTGGCCTTCAAGCTGGTATTTTCAGCGATTTTAACCTTGGTGCCCCTTCCACCGATCTCATTAATACAGACTTCGTCGGAGCAATTTACGCCAGTATGCGAGCCGGTCATGCCTCTGCCTTTGCCCGCATTTATCACCAAAGTTCTCATCTTGGTGATGAGTTCTTGCTGAGAAAGCTTACCAACGTGGAGCGCATCAATCTCAGTTATGAGGCGATCGATTTACGGCTTTCTTATGAGTTTCCATATGGAGTACGTGTCTATGGCGGCGGGGGAGGGATTTTCCGTAAAGAACCATCGTCGATCAAACCCTGGTCAGCTCAATACGGTGTAGAGTTCAGAAGCCCATGGCAGATGGAGTTTGCGTCAATGCGACCAATTATTGCAATTGACTTCAAAAATCATCAAGAAAATGATTGGAATACAGACATATCTGCCAGAGTTGGTGTCCAATTTGATAATCTTCAAGCCTTCAGCAGAAGACTTCAATTCCTTATCGAATACTTCAACGGCCATTCTCCTACTGGCCAATTCTTTAGGGAAAAAGTCGAATATCTCGGCATCGGTGCACATTATCACTTCTAGACCCACTCTCAATGATGTGAGGCCATTATGCGTTTATTCAGCCGTTGCCAATCCTAGACGAAGCATGAATGCCGTCCAACCTACGGAGCCGACAGGTAATGAGGTTTTCTAAACCAGATACTTCCTTTCTATAGAATCGCCGATAAGGTTGAGCCATTTCATTTGGAAGAAGCGCTCGTAGTATGCCGGCATAGCTTGCAGTATAATTAACAGTTTTTGAATAAATATCGCTATGGAAGCTGAACAAATCAATGCATTGACTGGACAATTGAGTGATCTGAAGCAAAGAAGTGAAACTTTACGGAGGTATCTTTGACTACGATACCAAACAAACTCGCCTGGCAGAACTCGATCGGCAGGCCGAGGATCCTGCAATCTGGAATGATCCGGCTCGTGCTCAAGAGTTGGGGCGTGAAAAGAAATCACTCGAAAATGTTGTCTATACCTTGCAAGCCATTGATCGCCAGCTGGGTGATGCACGTGAATTACTGTTGATCGCACAGGAAGAAAACGACGAAGTCATTCTGCACAGCATTGCGGAAGACGTTACGGCGACCGCCAAGATACTGGCAGAAATGGAGTTTCGTCGGATGTTCTCGCATCCGATGGATCCCAATAATTGTTTCATCGACATACAATCTGGTTCTGGTGGTACTGAGGCCCAGGACTGGGCCGCTATGCTGGAACGTATGTATCTGCGTTATTGCGAACGACGTGGCCTGGACGTAGAAGTATTAGAAGAATCACCCGGTGAAGTAGCGGGGATCAAGAATGCAACACTTAAAGTAAGTGGTGAATATGCTTATGGCTATCTGCGCACTGAAACCGGTGTCCACCGACTAGTACGCAAATCCCCCTTCGATTCCGGTAACCGTCGACATACCTCCTTCGCCAGCGTATTTGTCTATCCGGAAGCGGACGATAGCATCGAAATCGATATCAATCCTGCTGATCTGCGGATAGATACCTATCGCGCTTCCGGAGCAGGTGGGCAGCATATTAATAAAACCGACTCGGCTGTCAGAATCACCCATCTCCCATCAGGTATTGTCGTCCAATATCAAAGTGGCCGTTCCCAGCACCGTAATCGTGCGGATGCGATGACTGTCCTGAAATCCCGTCTGTATGAGGCAGAATTAAGAAAACGTAATGAAACCAAGCAGGCCATCGAAGATTCCAAAACGGATATTGCATGGGGTCATCAGATTCGTTCTTATGTACTGGATCAGTCACGCATCAAGGATCTGCGTACCAATATCGAAATCGGTAATACCCAGGCGGTATTGGATGGAGACCTGGACCCCTTTATCGAAGCCAGTCTAAAGCAAGGCGTACAAAGCTCCCAGAATCCGGATAGGAATGGTACTGGATAAAGAAAACAGGTGAATTAAAAGCTGTTAATAGCCTTATGGCAACCCTGTTCCCTGCAAAAGATCAAGTGGTCTGGCCCTTACCAAATACCACTTGATTCTAAATGATCCTGGAAACCGCAGTTGGACGCGCCGAGTATGCGTCTGGCACGTGGCCTGACAAGACGCAGGGTTATTCCCCACAACAAGGAAGGATTATTAGTCTTCCCGAACAGTATCAATCATCTTCTGCAATTCTCCTTACCCCAATTATCCTGCATACGGAAAATTGTATTCATACTCATTTCTTCAGCGGGCAGGTACCACGCTTTCAGCGCGTCCAAATGATCAAATAGCGGAAGAAAAATAACCCTTTTTCATTTATATCGTATCGACTGGTACATCCTATACTTTCCACATCCTTTTCATATGACGCTGGTGCATAGGAATGATCTGGAGCCGAAATAACATCAGGCAGAGAAGGGAAGAAGCGGATCCTCGGTATCAGCCTGAATTATTTATCGGTTTTTATCATTCTGCACAGAAATGATTAATGGTGTCATTGGATAGGATTTGTTCCTGGCCAAGCCGGGGTGCTCTGTGTGACATTCTCCTTCCTATCCTCCGTTCAGGAGGCAGCAACGAGCACTGTTGTACCGTATGGCAAAGTGTAAATCGAAAGTCAATAACTAGAACACTGAATAAAGCGCAATACATAGTAAGTACCACCTATCTTCGAACGATCCCATTGCCAAAAAACCGGCAATGGGGTTGGATCGATTTTTTAATCAGAATATTCCAGCAGTTCGTCAGAAGTCGCATGTCATCTTGGCCAATAATATTTGAGAATCTTAAGGCTTTGACTGATGAAGTTACGGCACGTCAATCAAGCAGTCACTTACCTAAGCACCACGATAATAAAAGGTAGCGATACGATGAACTTGGTGGATAGGCTGATTTATTTACTAAGGAGAGTGTAAATGTTAAAAGTCGGATTTTTATCCGGGATAAGCAGTATTTCGGTATTTGCCTTCCTGCTGTCCATACCACCATCGGTTGCAGAACCAGTAATCGTCGATCAGGGTACAAAGTGGACGGCCTCCGCTCGGAAAGATTTTTACAGCCGAGACCAGGGATCCCGTCTCATGCCGCTTCGCTGGATCGTCGCTTTGAAACAGCCCAATGGAGAACCGTTTATGGCTGACAGCCTTGGCCGTTATGGTTATCTGCCAAACAAGGACAGTCAGCCTGCCGGGTTGCCAGTCGGATTCACCGTCGCCAGTGGGAAGGACGGACAGGATATCGGTATGAATTGTTCTGCATGCCATACGCGCCAGATCGAGGTTGCCGGTACTTCATATCGAATCGATGGTGGGCCGGGAATTGTCGACTTTCAGAGCTTTCTTGCCGACCTCGATATCGCAGTAAATACAGTGCTGACCAATGAACAGGCATTCACAGATTTTGCCCGTGCCGTGCTCGGTCCATCATCGACAGCAGAAGACAAAGAAAAACTGCGAGCGGCAGTCCAAGCCTGGCATTTACCCTACCATACGTTGGTAGAGCGTGCACTTCCTGAGCAACCATGGGGTCCCGCTCGGCTCGATGCCGTATCGATGATTTTCAACCGGCTTGCCGGACTCGACATCGGTGCTCCACCCACTTATATGATTCCCGAGAATATCCAGCCAGCCATCGCACCGGTACGCTACCCGTTTCTTTGGAATGCCTCTATTCAGGACAAGACGCAATGGCCCGGCTTCGCCAGTAATGGTAACGCCATTCTGGGGCTTGCCCGCAATCTTGGTGAAGTTTACGGTGTATTTGCCGCCTTTCATCCCAAGAAAGATACCTGGCGCCTGCTTGGAATCGACTATTTGTCGAATAACTCAGCCAATTTTCAGGGATTGGGTGCACTGGAAGATTTGATAAAGAAAATCGGCCCTCCCAAATGGCCATGGACGATCAATCAGGCACTTGCCAATAAGGGAAAAGCGATTTTTGCACGTAAGACCGAGGAGGGGGGATGTATCGATTGCCATGGTGTTACGCCTGGTGAAACCCGCTTTTTCAATCAAAAAACCTGGAATACACCGATCATGGATGTCGGTACGGATTCTAAGGAATATGAGATCCTTGGCCGGACCGTAAAGACCGGCGTGCTGGAAGGCGCGAAAATTCCATTCCTGACCGAATCGCTCAAACCGGTCGATACAGCTTTCAATGTGCTGACAACCGCAGTTCTCGGCTCCATTCTCCAGCATTACGTTCCTGTTTTGATGAAAGCTGAAGGTGAAGCACAGGTAAATGATCTGAAATCACTTCCACCGGAAACAGAATCTCTCCGGCATGCGTTCACCGCCCCCGCTGCACCTGACAAACCATCCTACGCATATGAATCCCGCGTTCTTGAAGGAGTCTGGGCAGCGGCCCCGTACCTGCATAATGGGTCTGTGCCAACACTGGCAGAATTGCTAAAACCGGCAGCTGAGCGGGTCAGCTCATTCAAAATTGGTCCTGCCTATGATATCGTCAACATTGGTATTGCTGCCGAGCAGACTAAATTTGACTACACATTGCAAACGACGGATTGCAGCGAGAGAAATTCCGGAAACAGTCGTTGCGGTCACGAGTACGGCACCGCACTGTCTGCAGAAGAGAAGAAAGCTCTACTCGAATATCTCAAAACGCTCTAAATAAAGCAGTTGCTCCCGATCGGGAGCAACTGCTCTAGTCAGTACGCAACTTATTCCTGACAGAAACCTGTCGCGGGAGGCATATTATGCTGGCAAGATGGGCATAGATATACTTATTAGAAAATCTCACTTTTTGCTTGTATCCATGTCGATTCCAGGATGGAGCATTAACAGTAACCTGGTCAGATCGGCCTGCCGATGCGTACCTGTTTTCTCGAATACACGTTGCAGATGAATCCGTACCATCGAAAGAGACTGACAGCTTATCCGCGACATTCTGGATTTTATAAGTATTCGTTACTGATGATCACTTCCCGCTTTAGCCAGTATTTTATCCAGTATGGAAATCGGCAGAATACGTTTGAGAAAACCAAATAGATAAGTCGGGAAGGTGACGTAATAGCGGGGCAGGGGAGTTTTTGCTTCGAGCGCGTGGATGACTTTTTTCAATACGGCTTCCGGAGGCAGGGTAAAGGGGACAGCCGCGCCTTTTTTGTTGAGCCGGTTCTGGAGCGCGAGATATTTCTCACGATGAAAGCTTTTCTCGGTATCAATATAGCGCTCAAATGCTTTCATCGCATTGGCGCGGAATTGTGTGGCGATTGGCCCCGGTTCAATCAGGCTTACGAAAACGCCGCTACCGATCAATTCGAGTCGCAGGGTATCGCTCCACCCTTCAATAGCAAATTTCGATGCGTTATACGCACCACGGAACGGCATAGCTACAAACCCCAGTACCGAGCTGTTCTGTATGATACGACCGTATCCCTGTTTGCGCATGACAGGCAGGATGAGATTGGTCAGCTCCACCCAGCCGAAAAGATTGGTTTCAAACTGTGTGCGCAGAGCTCCCCGGCTCAGGTCTTCAACGGCGCCGGGTAAACCATAGGCGCCATTGTTAAATAACGCATACAACTGGCCATTACTGCGGTGTAAGGTTTCCTCGACCGCCCGCTGAATTGAATCAGAATCATTCAAGTCAAGCAAAAAACTTTCCAATCCTTCGGCAAGTAACATATTTACGCTTTCCTGCCTGCGCGCTGTAGCAAAGACACGGTAACCGCGAGCATGCAGTCCATGTGCTACACAGTAACCGATACCGCTGGAACAACCGGTGATTAATATGGACCTTTTCATTCTTCCAATTTGCCTGATTTATTAAGCCCTGATCCTGGGTTTTCCGGATCGCCACACTGCCTGGATACGTTTATACCCTTGTACGAGGGAAATTGTTAATCCTTGCGACATCCTCTGAAAATTCTGAAGTCCGTGGCATAACTTTCGGGATGGCTGATAAATCGGTTATTGCCATCGGATCGCCAAAAGCACTCTTGTGGATGATTAGTTGATCACCCCCTGGAGTTTTTTCTGATCATAATAATTTTCAAATACGCTATTGTACGCCAGCAATCACCTCGTGGATGCTAGTATGGGTTTCGGATCGAAGGATGAACTGACGGATAACTCCATTTATCAGTAAACCGATACCCAGAAGCAGAAGCGTACCGGGTACTGGTACTTCTGCCGGAAATTCCAACGGTTGCCTGATCAGAGCTACGTTATCGAATTCAAATCCGTACTGGCCACTCGTAGCGATTACTTTGTTAAAGGCAATATCGGAGTTGATGTTCACATAGAACGTACCTTCAGCACCTTGATTACCATCCGCCAGCGCATTAACGTCCAAGCCGGTAAAGCTGAAAAGAAGTATATTGCCGTCATAAAAAGACAGTATATTGTGATTGTCGACTGAACCCCATAACAGGCCAAAATAGCGGTGATAGTCCCCAAGTTCCAATGTTACGGAACCTATACCGGTAGTCAGATACTGCGTTTCATTGTAGCCACTGACCTGGGAGTTACCGAACAACGTACCGTTACTATTTGAAATGAAAGGTGCAGCATATTTCCCTTCCAAATTTGGAAGTTTCGCTACGCCGGCGTCCGTGCCACCAAATGTTACGGTAATACCATTCGCCGTTGTACCGCCTGCTGCTGGAAGAGAGTCGAAATTTTCATAAACATTTGCACCACTACTCGGAACTCCTCCCACAACTGCATCAATCACTGCTGCTATAGCAGTAGAAGCTGACACGGTGATACTCAAGGTAAAAATTCCTGCTGTGTAAAGTCTGACTATTCTATTAATTGCTGGCATTTAGAATCCCCTTCATATTTATTAGTTCATAACAGCAACTCGCTGTTTGCCCTCTAATAAGCAAATTCCATGCCAGTTATTAATATTTATAATTTTCAAAATCTTATATTATTCCATGGCTATATTTCCAGAAAAGTGCAAATTTCTTCGACATCCCGACACGATTATCAGACACAAAAGATCAGACTCTTGCATCGTAAGTCCTACTTTCCCGTATTGAGCTTGACAGTCACGATAGCGCGAGCATAGCATCGTGCAGACCGAATTTTCTACTTGCAGCACTTTATAAAGAATGTCGAAACTATTATTCAAACTGCGCGGTGTACCGGATGATGAAGCAGAAGAGGTACGTGCGTTACTGGTCGAACACCAGATTGATTTTTATGAAACATCGGCAGGAAACTGGGGAATATCGATGCCCGCTATCTGGGTACGTGATGAGTCCCGGTATCCGGAAGCCAAGGTATTACTGGACAACTATCAGGTGGCACGCAGTGCACGTGTCCGTGAAGAATACGCCCGTCTTAAGAGAGAAGGGAAGCATAAAACACTGATCGACAGTTTCCGGGAGAACCCGTTCGGATTCATCGCTTACGTTTTTATCGTCATTGTTTTGCTGTATCTTCCCTTTAAACTCGTCGTCGAGCTGGGTAAATAATAAAAACTGTCTCTTAGCTTTTTCCTGCCTTTTTCTTTGCTTCGGTCAGGTATCCGTATATTCAAATTCAACTAAAGAATCAAAATTAAATATGCCTATAAACCATTTTCAAGTTAGTTTGTTAAGTAGCAAGGCACGGCTGTCCAGAAAACGTCATAACAACGGAAATGATAGTAACTTCGTACAATTTTCCAATGTTACTCTGGATTGCTTCACGCTCGTTGGCGTTCGCAATGACGTATTTTTGTCTTCGCGAGTCGCACAGGGACGCGGCGATCCAGTGCCTGTGCAACGTTTTTCCGGATTGTTTCGGCATCGCTGCCTTGCAACGGCAGTAAGTTGTGATGCTGCCTATGTGCGTCTATGAACACCTTGCTAGTCATGCATTGGATAGCTTCGCGCGCGCTGTCGCTCGCCATGACGAGGATTATTGTTAATTGAACACTTACCCAAAATTGATTTTTGCGCTTTTACTGGGCGTAATGACAGTAGCCGGCTTTGCGCCATTTTATTTTTATCCGGTACCGCTGGTCACGCTCGCGTTGCTCGGCTTTATCTGGCGCAGATGTACGACACCTGTACAGGCTGCACTGGCAGGATTTGCTTTTGGCATGGGTATGTTTGGCGCGGGTGTCAGCTGGATTTACGTCAGCCTGCATGATTTCGGCCATATGCCTATGCCCCTGGCGGTGCTGGCATTAATCCTGCTGTGTGCTTATCTTGCATTATTTCCTGCACTGACCGGATGGATAACGTCAATCCGGATCATACGTGCGTCATGGGTCTGGCCATGGATGGTGGCAGCACTCTGGACCCTGACTGAATGGCTGCGCGGTACGCTGTTCACTGGTTTTCCATGGCTGGCGGTCGGCTATTCGCAGGCACCTGACGGTCCTTTATCGGGTTTTGCGCCAATCGTAGGTGTTTACGGTATTTCACTGTTATTGGTGTTAAGTGCTGCCTGGCTCGCGTACTGGTTGGAAAACCTGCGTGCCTGGCGCTTCTGGGCATTACTCGGCAGTGTCTGGATCATCGGATTTGGATTACAGCATATCCACTGGACCAAACCGGAGGGTGAACCGGTAACAGTCAGTCTGCTGCAGGGTAATATCCCGCAGGATCTGAAATGGCAACCCGACCACCTGGCGACGACCATGCAGACTTATGCGCAGCTGGTGCAAGATAGCCCGGGCCGTCTGATCGTCACTCCGGAGATATCGTTTCCCTTGTTTTACGAGCAGGCACCACTGGAATATTTATCCATTCTCGCCGAGCACGCCCGGGCCAATCAGGGAGATGTACTGATCGGTATGGCAGAACGATCGTCTGATGGCAGCTATTACAACACCATGTTCAGTTTCGGTTCATCGCCTGAACAGCGCTATCGCAAACACCATCTGGTCCCTTTTGGCGAATATATTCCCCTGAAGCCGGTATTTGGCTGGATCATCGAAGTATTGCATATCCCTTTGTCAGACTTTGCGCGTGGCAGTATAGATCAGCAGCCGCTGGAATTAGCCGGGCAGCAGGTCGCTATCAATATCTGCTACGAGGATGTGTTCGGGGAAGAAATCATCATGCAGTTGCCGCAGGCTACCTTGTTGGTCAATGTCAGCAATGATGCCTGGTTCGGCCGTTCTATCGGCCCCAGGCAACATCTGCAGATTTCCCAGATGCGTGCACAGGAGACGGGGCGTTATATGCTGCGGGCGACCAACACCGGTGTCACCGCCATCATCGATGAACGGGGGAGGGTCCTGCAGCAACTGGATATGTTCACTACAGCCGGCTTGCATAGTATTGCACAGGGATTCAGCGGAGCGACTCCCTATGTTCGCTATGGCAATAGTCTGATCATCGGTCTTATTTGCTCGTTGTTGTTGGCCGGAAGTATCCTGGCATTTTCCGGCAGCCGCAAAACTCTGTAAAATTAGCGCCGTTCATTATCAAACCGGGATTTACATGCCTGCACCTACTTTTCAGGAAATGATTCTTGCCCTGCAGCATTACTGGGGCCAGCAAGGCTGCGCATTGCTGCAACCCTACGATATGGAAGTCGGTGCCGGCACCAGCCATACCGCAACTTTTCTGCGCGCTTTGGGGCCAGAGCCCTGGCGCGCCGCTTACGTACAGCCATCCCGTCGTCCCAAAGATGGGCGTTATGGCGACAACCCGAATCGTCTGCAGCATTATTATCAGTTTCAGGTAGTACTGAAACCCGCACCACAGGATATTCTGGATTTATATTTCCGTTCCTTGCAGACGCTGGGGCTGGATTTACAGCAGAACGACGTACGTTTGGTCGAAGATGACTGGGAAAATCCGACACTCGGCGCTTGGGGACTGGGCTGGGAGGTATGGTTGAATGGCATGGAGGTCACGCAATTTACTTATTTTCAACAGGTCGGTGGACTCAATTGCCGGCCGATAACCGGTGAAATTACCTATGGACTGGAACGTCTGGCCATGTATCTGCAAGGTGTCGAAAATGTATTCGATCTCACCTGGACGGACGGGCTTTCCTATGGTGATGTCTATCATCAGAATGAAGTGGAACAGTCCACTTACAATTTCGAATACAGCGACACCGATTTTCTGCTGCTTTCCTTCAGTAAATTCGAAACACAGGCCAATCGGCTGATGGATGCGCAACTGGCATTGCCTGCTTATGAGCAGGTATTGAAGGCGGCGCATACCTTCAACCTGCTGGATGCACGCGGTGCAATTTCAGTTACTGAGCGCGCAGCCTATATTACCCGCATACGTAATCTGGCACGGCGTGTCGCACAGGCCTACTACGACAGCCGCTCGCGCCTGCAGCCACCTTTCCCGCTGGCGCCCCGTGAATGGGTTGCACATATTCTGGATCAGGCCACATCCGCATGATGACCGAAAATTTACTGATCGAACTGCTGACCGAGGAATTACCGCCCAGGTCGCTCGACGAACTGGGCAAAACGTTTGCTGCATCCATTGCAGACTGTCTGCAGAACCAGCACCTGACTACACAGGAAACGGCCTTTACTGCTTTTGCTTCGCCACGCCGACTGGCGGTACACCTTACCGCCATTCTGCCGCAGGCACCTGATCAAACCGTCTCACAAAAATTGATGCCTGTCTCCGTTGGACTGGATGATCAGGGGCAGCCCACCCCCGCTTTACACAAAAAGCTGGCAGCCCTCGGGGTGGAAGACATATCAGTATCCCGGCTCCAGCAGATACGCGAAGGTAAATCAGACATGCTATTTCTGGAGCAAAACGTATCCGGGGTTCTGTTGAGAACAGGTCTACAGAAAGCACTGGATGACACTATCCGGCAACTGCCCATTCCCAAGGTAATGACCTATCAACTTGCCGATGGCTGGCAGAACGTTCATTTCGTACGGCCGGTACATGGACTCATTACCCTGTATGGACAGGAAATCATACCTGTCCAGGCGTTTGGGTTGACTGCTGGAAACACGACCCAGGGACACCGTTTCGAGGCAAAACAAAATCCGCTGGTAATCGAACATGCAGATCGTTATGAACAGTGCCTGGAAACTGATGGTGTCGTGATCCCGCGATTTGTACGACGCCGTACCAGGATAATGGATGGATTGGAAGCTGCCGCCGATGCAGCAAACCTGCAATGTATCAAAGATGATGCTTTGCTGGATGAAGTGACCGCCCTGGTGGAGCACCCCAATATCCTGACAGGAACATTCCCGGCGGAATTTCTGGAAGTTCCACAGGAATGCCTGATTCTGACAATGAAGGCCAATCAGAAATATTTTCCTTTATTGGATACCAGCGGAAAACTGGCCAACCGCTTTCTGATCGTCGCCAATATCACACCATCCGACTCAACACAGATCATTGCGGGCAACGAGCGCGTGATTCGGTCGAGATTGGCAGACGCAAAGTTTTTCTTCGACCAGGACAGGAAGCGGACACTGGCTTCACGTTTACCTGATCTGGATAAGGTCATTTATCACCATCAACTGGGTTCTCAAGGATTACGGATCGAATATGTACGCGCCCTGGCGCGTACCATTGGTGAGCTGTTGGGCGACAATACTTTGGCCGAACAGGCCGATCAGGCAGCCAGTCTTGCTAAAGCCGATCTGCTGACGGATATGGTCGGAGAATTTCCGGAACTGCAAGGCATCATGGGCCGTTATTATGCTCAACATGAAGGGCTGGATGACACTATCGCGTATGCGATCGAGGATCATTACAAACCGCGTTTTGCTGGTGATGCATTGCCACGCAACCTCGCAGGTGTCTGTGTAGCATTAGCCGACAAGCTGGAAACGCTGGTCAGCCTGTTCAGCATCGGCCAGCTTCCGACTGGTGACAAGGATCCCTATGCCCTGCGGCGGCATGCATTGGGCGTTATTCGCATACTTATCGAAAAAAATCTGGTGATCGGACTGGATACATTGATTTCTCGGGCAATCGATATTCTGCGAGATGACAGGATTGGAAAACAAGAACCGAAATCTAGTCATGCTCGCCCGGTCTCACCTCAACTGGCTGGGCAACTGCAGGATTTCTTTTACGATCGCCTGGCCAGCAATTTGCGTGATCAGGGTTACACTGCTCAGGAAGTGGAAGCCGTTCTGAACCTGAGGCCATCGATATTGTGCGAAATTCCTGAACGGTTGGCTGCCGTGCGTGCATTTACTGCATTACCCGAAGCGGCAAGTCTTGCTGCAGCCAATAAGCGGGTAGGTAACATTCTCAAGAAATCTGATTACGATGTTACTACCGCTATCACAGAGACCCATTTGCAGGCGCCGGCCGAACTGGCATTGTACCGTGCTTTATCCGAAATTGAGTCCGATGCCAAACAAGCCTTTCAAACCGGTAATTATGTTGCTGCCTTACAAATTCTGGCAGCGTTGAAAGTGCCCGTCGATGCATTCTTTGACCAGGTTCTGGTCAATGATGAGAATGAAACGTTACGCCGTAACCGTCTGGCTTTACTGACAGCATTGCAGGTAATGATGAATCGTGTAGCCGATATTTCCAAACTGGCAACGTAAAAATGACAAAATGAAACTCATTATTCTCGACCATAACGGCGTCATCAACCAGGGAAGCGATACCTATATCAAGACTCCTGATGAATGGAAACCCATTCCAGGCAGTCTGCAGGCGATCACGCGATTGACACACGCGGGATACCGGGTTGTCATCGCATCCAATCAATCCAGTATCGGGCGGGGGCTGCTCGATATGACAACCTTCAATCTCATCAACGATAAAATGTTTCGTGCTGTACAGCAGATGGGGGGGCGGATAGATGCGCTGTTCTTTTGCCCACATACCCAGCACGACAAATGTGTCTGCCGCAAACCAGGTATCGGTATGTTCAAGGAAATCAAGCAACGCTATTGTACCGAACTTGGTCATGTACTCGCTGTCGGTGATTCATCGCGAGACCTGCAGGCAGCTGCCAAAGCCGGCGCAATACCGGTATTGGTATTAACCGGCAAGGGCGCAGCTACGCAGGCAGCCGGCGATCTACCCTTAGGTACACAGATTTTCCCGGATCTGACTGCAGTCGTAGACCATCTGGGAATTCGGGCATAAATTCGCTATGGCCCGATTGCGTTCCCTGATCTACATGCTGCTACAGGCGATTATCACGCCTCCTTATGCTCTGGTCACTCTGGCTTGCTTTCCCTTGCCGCCCCATCGCCGTTATCAGGTCACTTATGGCTGGACGCGGATCATGCTGTTCATGTTGCGTACTATTTGCGGACTGCATTATCGAGTATTGGGCAGGGAAAATATTCCTGACCGACCCAGCGTCATCCTTTCGAAACATCAATCCGCATGGGAAACACTTGCTTTGCAGCAGATTTTTCCACCTCAGGTATGGGTACTCAAGAAGGAATTGTTGCGTATCCCGTTTTTCGGTTGGGGGCTGGCCATGACCAGTCCGATTGCCATTGATCGTAGCGCCGGCAAAGCAGCATTGGAGCAGATCGTGGAACAGGGCAGGGAGCGACTGAAACAAAAATTCTGGATCGTCGTTTTTCCCGAAGGTACCCGCGTTCCGCCCGGCAGTAAAGGGAAATATCGTATCGGTGGAGCCTGGTTGGCTGTTCACACCGGTGCATGGGTCGTACCAGTCGCACATAATGCCGGGGAATTCTGGGGTAGAAATTCCTTCATCAAATATCCGGGCACTATTACCGTCAGCATTGGTGAACCGATCGACCCGACAGGAATCGAACCGGGAGAGCTGATCGTACAGGTAGAAGCCTGGATCGAAGCGGAAACTGCACGTATCAGTAATTTAGGGAAAAACAGGATACAACAGGAATTAACCGCAGCTACGGTTCATACTTGTCAGCAGCAGAAAACAGATCATTCTGATCAGACGTAACCATATGGTTTCTATCTTATGAGTTCCGCGGGGATGAAACAATCCAGTATGAAGGCTGGCAGGAGGTACGCAGAGTTATCCCTACCACTTACTGTCACGGTATCATCTGGATTGCCGCGCTGCTTACACAGCTCGCAAAGACGAAATATCGGATGAGCCGATTGCAGCAATTTCTCAAATTTCCGTCATTGCGAATGCCACAGGCATGAAGCAATCCAGAAGATATGTCCGGGTTTTGCGATCCGGATTGTATGTCTATAATGATAAAGAAACTTGCGTAGTACATTCTTCAGTTTCCCGTTTTTTTACCCAAAATATAAATGGCCGGTATTTACAGGCCCGCTCATCAGGTAATTCATAAAAGGAGAGAGAAATGAAATCAAGCTTCGGACTATTCGCTTTAGCAGGTTTATCCCTGTCATTCCATGTCCATGGTGGTGGTAACCCTGAATTCGTCAAATTCCCAGAAGGATACGAGCAGACTTTTACCCGGTACGGAATCGCCAATCGGGCCAACCAGACACAACTGGCAAAATTTTATGCAAATGAAGTGGCCGTGGAAAGTTATAAAAAAGGTGAAGAAGCTGCAGCAGGGTCGGTAGTAATCATGGAAATTTATGAACCTAAAAAAGATGCTGAAGGCAAAATCCTGTCTGGCGAGGATGGTTTATTTGTGATCGACAAGCTGGCTGCAGTCGCTGTCATGGAAAAAAGAAGTGACTGGAACAGCGCTTATCAGCCGACCGACCGTACAGGTGACTGGGGTTTCGCTGTTTATAACCCGGATGGTACCGCAAAAAGTAATGAATTGGACTGTGTACAGTGTCATATACCATTGCAGCAGCAGGATCACCTGTTTACGTTTCAAAGGCTGGTTGATTACGCCAAGAGTCATTAATTGTTATATCTTCAGGGGAAATTCATAGTGCTCTTATGCAATCGTAGTAAGTAATTGAAGGTAGAGTGTCAATTGATTCAGAATTCTAAGAATTAGTTATTCAGTCCTTAAAGCATCTACCGGATTGAGCCGGGCAGCGCGCATGGCTGGTACGACGCCTGCTGCCAGGCCAATCAGACCTGACAGAATCAGTGCAGCTGTCACATAAGACCACGGTATGCTGACGGGCAAATCACTGGTCAGTAGCTTCAGCAGTCCTGCGATTCCTGCCCCGATCGTCAATCCGATGGCACCACCCAGTGTCGAAAGTACTGTCGATTCCAGCAGAAACAGCATACGAATACGCATCGGCGTGGCACCCAGGGCATTGAGCAATCCGATTTCCGCCACACGCTCTGTTACCGCGATGTGCATCAGCGTGATCATTCCCACGGCACCGACCAGCAGTGAAACGCCTCCCAGTGCAGCCACTGCAAAAGTCAGTACATTGAGCACAGTGGAAAGTGTGCTGAGCATCTGCTGCTGCGGTGTGAGGGTAAAATCTTCACGTCCGTGCCGTTCGATCATAATACGTTTGACATCGTTCGTGACTTCATCTAGCGGTGCGTCGGGTGGATAGACAACCTGAATTTCCATGACGCCTTCCCGGTTGAAGATTTCCAGTGCTCGGGTCGTGGGAATGTAAACTGTATCATCCAGATCGAATCCCAGTACCTGGCCTTTGGAAGCCATCACACCTATTACGCGAAAGCGTGAGCCGCCTACCTGCAGCACTGAACCGAGTGGATTGGCATTAGCATACAACTCCTCATGCACCTTTGCTCCCAGCACAGCGAAGGCCCGTGGATTGCGTGGATCGTCTGCCGGCAGAAATCGCCCGATAGTAGTATGCATGTTGAACGCTTTGTCAAAATCCGGCCCCTGGCCGGATACAGTCACACGTCGGCTGCGACTGCCGGCTCGAACCTCGGCATTCCCTGTTACAGTTGCATTGGTATACCGTGCGTAGCGGGATGCTCGCAATGCCAGTGCATCCTCGATCGTCAATAAGCGCACACTTCCGATAGAGCCAGCCGAAGTACCCCGTGTCCGGGTTTTTCCAGGGGTGATATTTAGAATATTGGTACCGAATTGGGTAAATTCAGACAGCACGAAACGCTGAATACCTTCCCCGATTGAAGTCAGCAAAATTACCGCTGCGATACCGATCGCAATACCGGATGCGGATAACAATGTGCGCAGCGGATGAGCAACCAGTGCACGCAGCGCGTATCGTAATGTATCAAGAAGATTCATCGATTACTGAGCGCCTTGACCGGATCCAATCTGGCTGCTCGAGCTGCAGGTAAAAGCCCGGCTAGAATACCAGTCAGCACAGCGACGACAATCCCGGCAAAATTGGCCCAAAGCGGTGGCCAGGCTGGCAATAACGGATACATCAGACGTAACATCAGACTGCCTATCTGTCCTAATATAAAACCGATAATTGCGCCAGTCAGGGATAACCAGGTTGCTTCAGCCAGAAATATTCGCCGAATTACCGCAGCGGGTGTGCCAATAGCTTTGAGTAAACCGATCTCAGCCGTACGCTGACTGACCGCCACCAACATCACATTCATTACCAGAACACCCGCAACTACGAGGCTGATTACGGCAATACCGGCTACTCCCAATGTCAGTGCGCGTAGAATACGATCGAAAGTAGCGAGGATTGCATCCTGCGTAATGACGGTGACATCGTCTTCGCCATCATGACGCTGTATGAGCGTTTCTCGTATCGCTTGTTTGGTACTTTCGATTTCGCCACGATGTCTGGCCTCGACCAGCAGCCGGAACAGGGAAGTCGTATTAAGCAGTGTTTGCGCATGACGTACCGGAATAATGACGACTTCGTCCGAATTGAACCCCATCGTTTCGCCTTGTTCAGCCAGTACGCCGGTTACCAGAAAACGCCGATCACTCAAGCGAACACGCTGTCCCATGGCATTGCCGTCCGGAAAAAATTCCTGTGCAACTTTTGCACCCAATACGATTTGTGCGCTGTTTCCGGAAGTGGCCGAGAGAAAATCACCCTGTGCGAGTTTCATGTGGCGAATCGGGAAAATCTCGGCCGTACTGCCCAGTATGGTGACTTCACGTAACCGGCCGGCAGCGGAAAGTTCAACCACACCAACATTCAACGGTGCATAACGTCTGACCTGCGGTAATCTTCCCACCCAACGGGCATCTTCCAGTGTCAGATCGCGCGGGGTCTGGCCCATGACCGCGCCGGGAAAGCTACCGGCTGTTTCGGCGCGTCCGGGTAATACGATAATCAGATTGGTACCGATCGAAGAAAACTGATTGACGACATAACGGCGGGCACCATCTCCTAAAGCAGTCAATACGATGACTGCCGCCACACCCAGCGCCATGGCCAGCATGATCAGAAACGAGCGCGTAGGGTAGCTGATGATGGTTTTAAAGGAAAACAGTAAGGTGTCCTGTAACTTCATTGCTCGTCAGCTTCGATCCGACCATCACGCATGGCGATCCGACGCCGTGCACGCAATCCCAGTTCCCGGTCATGTGTAACGACAAGGAGTGTGGTACCTGCCTGATTCAATGCTTCAAGCAACGCCACGACTTCGGAGCCGATACGGTGATCCAGATTACCGGTCGGCTCGTCGGCCAGCAGTGCAGTAGGCCGTAATATGGTCGCACGCGCAATGGCTACGCGTTGACGTTGTCCACCGGATAGTTCAGCCGGGCGATGTTGTGCACGATCACTCAGATTGAAAGCATCCAGGGTTTCCATAACGCGTGCTTTACGTTCTGAAAGCGGTATACCCGCAAGGATTAGAGGTAATTCGATGTTTTCTGCTGCGGTCATGCGTGGTACCAAGTGAAAAGACTGGAAAACGAAACCGATTTTTTCACGGCGTACTTGTGCCAGTTCTGTCTCTGACAGATCGGTCACATTTTTCCCATCCAGCAGATAATGCCCGCTGTTCGGCCGGTCGAGCAAACCAATCACATTCAGCAAAGTCGATTTACCCGATCCGGAAGGTCCCATGATGGAAACATACTCACCCAGATCGACTGTCAGGTCGATATGATCGAGCGCGTGTACAGCCTGGTCACCCATATGGAAAATACGGGTAATATCGGAGAGCTGGATCATGGTTGAGACGATTTGGGTATTACTAATGTCCCGGCTGTCACTTCTCCACCATCACTGGAAAGCAGTACCTGCTCACCTTCTGTCAATCCTTCGATCACTTCGGTAAACGCCCAGTTGGCCAGTCCCGTTTTCAGGGTACGTTCTTCTAGCCTGTCATCCTCACCCAGTACCAGGACTTTATTATTTTGCCGAATCACCTGGGTCGGTATACGCAATACGTTTTCACGATGCTCGATAATCGCCTCGACATCAGCACTGTAACCTACCAATAATGCATCAGTGTAAGTATTGGAAAATTCCGCTTCCACATCCACGGTACGGGCCTGCTTTTCGATCTCAGTTACATAGGGCGCGATACGGCGTATCCTGCCATCGAAAACCTGTCCAGATAACGCATCGAGTGTGACGCGTGCAGGTTGCCCCACTCGAATTTTAGGGGCGTCCACTTCATCCATCGGCGCGCTGACGTACAGGCAAGAATCATCGATCAGATCTACAGCCGGTGGAGTTGGAATGCCTGGTGGTGAGGGGGTAACATATTCACCCAATTCTCCGGTGATCTGTGCAATGACGCCGGTAAACGGGGCAACCAGCACTGTACGCTCCAGGTTAGCCCGGCTGACTGCAATTTGTGCTCGAGCGCGCCTCACTTCGGCTGCTGCGGCCATACAGGCTGCCTGACGAGCCCGTGCGGCGGCGTCAGCATCGTCGGCACGCTGTGAACTGACAAATCCTTTGGCAACCAACTGCTGGGTCCGAACCGATTCACGCCGGGCGTTATCGGCCAGAATACATGCTTCATGCCGCTGGCTTTCAGCGGTGGCAAACTGTTGCTTGGATAGCTCATACTGCGCGACTAAATCGGCGTTCCACAATTCCAATAAAGTTTGTCCCTCCTTGACCCGATCACCTTCTCTGATTTGTAAACTGATAATTTGCCCACCAGCCGCCGGTGACAATTTAGCCCGGCGGCATGCCTTGACCGTACCCGCACGCGTATTGACCACCGTAGCTTCCACTACTCCTCGATCAGCAGCGACCAGTTCAACTTCCTGAGGCTGTATTCTGGTTATCTGCCAGGCGGCATAACCCAGTACAGCTACGATCAGCACGATGCCCGTTACACGGGACGATATCCGGATTCCTGACATAATAGGCAAAGCAGGTTATGAACCAGAGCTGCCACGCCGGGCCCGTTTACGCCATGCATGAATGATATATAGGCGCCAGAATCCTCGTACAGCAAAGTAACCGATGACCGATAACGAAGAAGCGAGTAATACCAATCCGGTAATCAGTGGTTTACCAAATGTAGCCAGATAATCCGTCAGGATAGGTATCCATTCGGACAGATTCTTATCCAGTAAACCCAATTCCAGGGGGGGCAAGTTATCGAAGTCACTCGTGCTGCCGCCAGTCACCCAGCTACCCAGGGTAAAAGCTGCTACATAAAGGGGGACGATAGTGAAGGGGTTGGAATAAAGTGTTACGAATACAGCAATGGGTAAGTTGACTTTGAAAATCACAGAAAATAATGTAGCAAAAAAGAATTGTACCGGGTTGCTGCCCGGAATCAGCCCTGCGAATAAACCAACTGCTACTCCTCCTGCGACAGAGCGGCGATGTAAATGCCAAAGATTATGGTGATGCAGCAAGGTACCGAAAAAATTCACAAAGCGGTTCTGCTGAATACTTTCATGGGAAGGCAGATATTTTTTAAAGAATTTGCGTGGCACGATACAAGATTTTAATTTTACTTACTGAGGTAAATTACTCATATGGATAATAAAAATCTGCAACTAGTTTCCAGCACGATCAACTTCCTGCATAAAGCGGTAAAATCGGCTAAAGTTGTAACAATCGAGTTGCTTACTGATACCAGAGAATAAAACCATGGATGATACACCACTACCCGCCACAACACCCGTCTGGCGGGGAAGTTTCATTTTATCGAATGGCAAACAACCCGCACAGGTCCGGGATACACGACCTACTGCAACAGACTTCGGCGTAGTGGATGCCAGAACTTTTGCCGCTATAGAAGTCGATGCGCTATTCAACGAAGTCAATCATGCGAAAACCCGAATAGGACAATCCGTACTTTACCGGTCACTGGCCAGACCTGTGATCGATGCGGCTTTACTGCAGGAAAAGCAAGAAGCACTGCGTGAGCTGGAATCCAATCCGGGTCTGCTCGATGCGCTGGAACGCTATATCGAAAAAATGGCAGCCGATGAACCATCACTTTATCATCTGTTATATGGAGAATTTGCCGGTGGGTTGACGACGGATAACCCGAAGAACCAGAAGGAAAAGCTGGAATTCGGTGGCTACGGGTATCGTCAATTCATCGATGGCACGGGATTTGTCGTCGATCTGGTAGAAGAAGCTGAAATATTGCCTGAGCCCCAAAGCAATTATTTACGAACGCTTATACAAGCTCTGCGTGATTTTGCCAAATCGCGCACGTATGCACTGATGCATGGCCCGATTTATATATCAGAAGGAAAATTTCTGACCCGGGAAGAGAAACCGCGTTATCTGCCCATTCCACGCTTCCGGCCTTCCATGTTTAAATGGTTGCCGATCACCCTTTTCCTGACCTTCATGCTCGGCTTGCTCTATTTCTTTCAGAATATGCTGGCTGAACTGGGAGCCAGTTACATCGGTTACGGAATTCTTATTCTGGTAGTACCGGTTATACCTATTATCCTGCAAGCTATCAGCGCATCAGATCGGGATTCGGTCATCTATCCCCTGCAGAAATTGTTCCGGCAGAGTCCGGAACTGGCAAAAGCCATGGAAGCTCTCGGTATGATTGATGAACTGCTGGCGTTCCGCCTACATGCCCGATCCGTCGGTGGACAAATGGTCTTACCGGAAATCTCTGCAGGTAAACAGCATATATTGGTTGCTTCCGCAGCAAGAAATCCACTCCTGGCCAGAACACGGCTGGATTACGTTCCTAATGACATTGTATTGGATACCGACCATCGTCTGCTGGCCATCACTGGACCGAACAGTGGCGGGAAAACCGCATACTGTAAGACAGTTGTACAAATCCAGTTACTGGGACAAGCGGGTGCTTACGTCCCCGCTGCAGAAGCGCGCTTGGTTCCGGTCGAACATATTTTTTATCAGATACCCGATCCCGGGCAGTTGGAAGAAGGCATGGGACGCTTTGCCCATGAGCTGAAACAGACACGCGAAATTTTCTTTAACTCGACACCACGCAGTCTGGTAGTACTCGATGAATTGGCAGAAGGGACTACATTCGAAGAAAAAATGACGCTTTCCGAATATGTGCTCAAAGGATTTCACCAACTCGGTGCCACTACGATACTGGTCACCCATAATCATGAACTGTGTGAGCGCCTGCGGGAAGAGGGAATCGGCAATTATCTGCAAGTCGAATTTGTCACGGAGGGTCCGACACATCGACTGATTCCGGGTATATCCCACGTCAGCCACGCTGATCGTGTAGCCAGCGAAATAGGTTTCAGTAAAGAGGATGTAGCCAATCACCTGGCTTCATTGCAGGAATAATACCCACGCATCACAGCCAATAGCGGTAAAATCCGGGTAATCGAAAATACTTTAAAATTCCGTGCGGGTTTCATTGCAAGGTAACTGATGGCATACCCGCACAGAATTGAATCTAGAAACACTCGTTATCTTACCGTTTTATTGAAAATATGATATCCCGAACACGCTACGCATCTGATGGTGCATTGGTTTTTCTGTTTCTTTCGACGCTACAAAGTAGTCGATCGGATAATCATAGAGGAAGTCTGCAATGAAATATCAAACCGATGACCTACGCATTATAGGTATGCACGAGCTGACACCACCGGTGGAGCTGCATCGTGAATATCCTTTAACTGAACAGGCAACAGAAACCGTTTTTTCAGCCAGGCGCGAGTGTCATGATATTCTGCATGGAGAAGACGACAGGGTATTGGTTGTGTGTGGCCCTTGTTCGATTCATGATGTGGATGCAGCATTGGAATATGCTTCCCGACTGAACCACCTGCGCCATGAACTCAAAAACCAGCTGCACATCATCATGCGGGTCTACTTTGAAAAACCACGCACCACGATCGGCTGGAAAGGACTAATCAATGACCCTGATTTGGACAACAGTTTTCATATCAACAAGGGGTTGCGGCTGGCACGCAAACTGTTGTTGGATCTGAGCAATATCGGTATTCCTGCCGCAACGGAATTTCTCGATCTGATCAGCCCGCAATATGTAGCCGACCTGATCAGTTGGGCGGCCATCGGTGCACGTACGACCGAAAGCCAGGGACACCGTGAATTGGCGTCCGGTGTTTCTTGTCCGGTAGGTTTCAAAAACGGAACGTACGGTAATCTGAATATTGCCATCGACGCAATTGGTGCAGCTTCTCGTCCGCACAATTTCTTGTCGGTCACTAAAGAAGGACGTACTGCTATTTTTGCAACGAAAGGAAATGAGGATTGCCATATCATCCTGCGGGGCGGTCTCACACCGAATTACGACCCGGAAAATGTTGCCGTGGCAATCGATGCGTTGCTGAAAGCCAATTTGCCACCTTACCTGATGATCGATTGCAGTCACGCTAATAGTCATAAAGATTATCGGCGTCAACCGGAAGTAGCGGCCGAAGTTGCCCGACAGATCGCGGAAGGAAACCGTGCTATCAACGGAATAATGCTCGAAAGCCATCTGGTGGCAGGCAGGCAGAATGTGGAAGGCAAACAGCTCGAGGAGCTGGTTTACGGGCAAAGTATCACAGACGGTTGTATCAGTTTCGAGACGACACAGCAAGTGCTATTTGAACTGGCCGAGGCAGTGGAAAAGCGCAGGAATCTCTATGGTGGAAAAAAAGCACATATGACGACTGACCGTTTCATTGCACTCCCCTGATAGAAAACGAGGAGATAATATTGAGTGACAACAGAACCGTCTGGTTCAAGGATTATACGCTGGATTATTTGGAAGGTTTACGCAACGCCAATATGGGTGTGCATATCGGTATTCACTTTACTGAGATCGGCCCTGATTTTCTCAAAGCCAGTATGCCGGTTGACCAGCGTACTACTCAACCTTTTGGCATTCTGCATGGTGGCGCAAGTTGCGTGCTATCCGAAACACTGGGCAGCGTATCCGCCTGGATGACGATTGATCCCGAAGTATATCGGGCGGTCGGCATCGAAATCAATGCTAATCATATCCGTGCCGTTACACAAGGCAACGTCATTGGCATCTGTACCCCTCTACATATCGGAAAACGGACACAAGTCTGGCAAACGGATATCACCGAAGAGACAACCGGTAAACGCGTGGCCATCTCCAGATTGACCGTTGCCATCATCGAGCAGGGGACGCTCAGTGCCCAGAAAAAACCGGTTTTCGTAGAAAAATAGTATTATTGGCACACCCCCCTGTACAAATCCCCGGTATCACCTATCCGCAAGAATTACCGGTCACCGGTCGGCGTGAAGAGATTGCACGTACTATCCGGGCGTACCAGACTGTCATTATTTGTGGGGAGACAGGTTCCGGGAAAACGACTCAGCTGCCTAAGATTTGTCTGGAACTGGATTATGGCGCAGAAAAGCTGATCGGCCATACCCAGCCCCGGCGTATTGCAGCCAGAACCGTTGCTGCGCGCATTGCTTCGGAACTCAATAGCCCGCTTGGGAAGTTGGTAGGTTACAAAGTCCGGTTCTCCGATCAGACTCACGCCGATACCCGTATCAAACTGATGACTGATGGTATCCTGCTGGCGGAAACACAGCATGACCCAATGCTACGTGCCTACGATACCATCATCATCGATGAGGCACATGAACGCAGTCTCAATATCGATTTCCTGCTCGGGTATCTCAAGCAATTGCTGCCTCGTCGTCCTGATCTGAAGCTGATCATCACTTCCGCGACGATTGACGCACAACGTTTTGCCAGCCATTTCGATGATGCGCCTGTCATCGAAGTATCCGGCAGACTTTTTCCAGTAGAAATTCTTTATCGTCCGTTCAATATCGAAGCTGAAGATGATCGTAATCTGCAGCAGGCTATACTCGATGCAATTGACGAAGTCATGCGTATGGGGGAGGGCGATATACTGGTATTTCTACCTGGGGAGCGGGAAATACGGGAAACGGCTGAAACGCTGCGTAAACATACCTTTAGCCGCTTTGCAGGAAAAACAGGTATCGAAATCTTACCGTTGTTTGCCAGGTTATCTCATGCTGAACAGGCGCGCATTTTCGTTCCCGGCCGGCAGCAACGGGTCATACTGGCGACCAATGTTGCGGAAACGTCACTGACTGTTCCTGGTATCCGTTACGTGATCGATACTGGATTGGCGCGGATCAATCGTTACAGCTACCGCAACAAAGTCGAACAGCTTTTGATCGAGAAAATTTCTCAGGCTTCCGCCAATCAGCGTGCCGGACGCTGCGGCAGGGTCATGAATGGAATATGTATCCGCTTGTATTCTGAGGAAGATTTTGCAGCTCGCTCGGAGTATACCGATCCGGAAATCCTGCGTTCTTCGTTGGCTGCCGTCATTTTACGTATGAAGTCACTGAGGATCGGTGAGGTGGAAAACTTCCCGTTCATCCAACCTCCTGCACCACGTATGATTGCGGATGGTTATCAGCTTTTGACGGAGCTTGGCGCACTCAATGAACACAAAGCACTGACACAAATCGGCCAACAACTGGCGAAATTTCCGATCGATCCGAAAATTGCTCGCATGATTCTGGCAGCCAGGCAGGAAAATTGCCTGAGTGAAATACTTATCATTGCTGCTGCACTGAGCCTGCAGGATCCCCGTGACCGACCTTTTGAGCATCAGCAAGCAGCTGATCAGGCACATCAACCATTTCGGGATGATCGTTCCGATTTCATCAGTTATCTGAAATTATGGAATTTCTTCGATGACTTGCTTAAGCACAAGAAATCCAACAAAAAATTACTTGCACAGTGCCAGGCCAATTTCATTTCCTATCGCAGAATGCGCGAATGGCGCGAAATTCACGGCCAATTACACGCTTTGATAAGGGAAATGGGGCTGCGGCCTAATCAGACCACCGCCAGCTACGACGAGATACATCGGGCGTTGCTGGCCGGGTTACTGGGTAATATCGGATTCAAGTCAGACGAGAAAGGAGATTATGACGGTGCACGTGGAATCAAATTCTCGATCTTTCCTGGGTCGTCATTGAAAAAAAGTAAGCCCAAATGGATCGTTGCTGCCGAGCTGGCCGAAACCTCCCGGCTTTATGCACGCTGTGTCGCGGCAATCGATCCATCCTGGTTGGAAAAAATTGCCGGCAGACTTTGTAAAAAACACTACTTCGATCCCCACTGGGAAAAACGTCGAGCACAGGCAATGGTTTTCGAACGTGTCACACTTTATGGCTTGACCATTGTTCCCAAACGGCGGGTGGCCTATGGACCGATCGACTCTGTACATGCCCGAGAAATCTTTATCCGTGAGGCCCTGGTAGCAGGTGAATATGAAAGCAGTGCATCTTTCCTGCAGTACAACCGGCTGCTGATCGACGAAATCAAGGCATTAGAGAATAAAGTACGACGACAGGATATCCTGGTCGATGAGCAAGCTATATTTGAATTCTATGCTGCACATATTCCATTGGATATCCATAGTGGTGCAACGTTTGAAAAGTGGCGTAAGCAATCAGAACGATCAAACCCAAAAATACTGTATCTCACGCGCGAAAGATTAATGCGATACGCGGCTGATGCAGTGACCGAGGTACAATTTCCTGAAACGCTTGAAATAGATGGGCATATCTTACCTTTGGGTTATCGATTCGACCCAGGGCATCCGCTGGATGGAGTAACTGTCAGCATCCCATTATCCTTACTCAATCAATTCAAGGTATTTCATTTTGACCGGCTGGTACCGGGACTGATTCGAGAAAAAGTTACCTGGTATTTAAAACTACTGCCTAAACAAATTCGACGCCATGTCATCCCGTTACCGGAATTTGTTACCCGATTTCTTGAATATCTTGATACGCAACCGGTATCGATGCCACTGGTGGAGTCTTTAGCTTCCTTCATACAGACCAAAACGGGTATCAAGGTACCGCTTGATACATGGGAAGAAAAACCGTTACCTGCCCATTTGCAGATGAACTTTAAAGTGATTGATGACGCTGGACAAGCACTGGCTATGGGTCGTGAGCTTTCAGAATTAAAAATACAACTCGGTCAGACGGCACAACAACTGTTTGCCCAGCATGCCAAGGCAGGATCAAACTCGATCGAGCGCGACAATCTCACCCAGTGGGACTTTGGCGAGTTACCAGAAGAAACGACTTTCGATCGCTCTGGTAGACGGTTGACCGGTTATCCGGCGCTGGTCGACCAGGAACAAAGCGTTGCCATTCGTTTGTTCGACACGCGTGAGGCCGCACAACATAGCATGCGAGCAGGTGTACGGCGTTTGTTGTGCTTTGCACTCAAAGATCGAATCAGGCAATTGGAAAAAGATTTGCCTGTCAGTCGACAAGCCATCCTGCAATTGAGCAGCCTGATTGAGATTGATCAGCTCAAGAAAGACATACTGGCAGTGATAATCGACCGCGCGTTCATCAATGATGATTCACTACCACGTAATCAGAGTGAATTTACTGCACAAATAGTACGTGCTAAAAGCCGCCTGAGTACAGTTATACATTCCGTATCCGATCTGGTCCATACCATTGTCCAGGTTTATCAGGAATTGAAAGGGCATTTACATTCGGCAGGTAAATCAGCTTCCGGTCTGCAAGAAGAATTAAATGAACAACTCCATTGTCTGATCTACCCCGGGTTTCTGAGTGTAACGCGCTGGGAATATTTACAGCATATTCCACGCTATTTAAAGGGAATGACGATGCGCCTTGAAAAATATGCAAAAAATCCTGTGCGGGATAAACAACAGGCGGAAATCGTCTCCAAATTGTGGAACCAGTACAGGCAGCGCCTGGAAAAGCATAAGCAGGCAGGCATCACAGACCAAAATCTGGAAATGTTCCGCTGGCAAATAGAGGAATTACGAATCTCCCTGTTCAGCCAAGAATTGAAAACGCCGCTGCCTGTGTCAGTCAAACGTTTACAAAAATTATGGGAAGGAGTGCATGAGTAAGCAATAGTAGTGAAGGAAAGGTCAACAGATTCATACGACCTGAATTTCCTGCGTCATATTCCGTACCATACGCAATACATAAAACAACTCGTTTTTATCCCATGGCGTAAAGCGTGGCAATTGAAACATGTCACAACCTTGCCGGGCAGCTCCCCACGCCGTGGAAACGGCGGCGTCAAATCCTGATTCCCTGATCATTTCAACATGAACGGGCAGATAATCTTTTCCTGGCTTACCGTTTGGATAGGCAAAGAGACGGATGGGAGCACCAGTGATTGCTTCCAGCTTTGCCTTACCCTCCGCTATTTCCATACGGGCAGCAACATCATCAATACGTGCGAGGATTGGATGATTGACAGTATGACCACCTATTTCCATTCCAGCATCGTGTAACTGCTTTACCTGTTCGGAGCTCATCATAAGATTATCTGGTAATTCAGCAGAAATGATGGCGCTTATCTTTTCTACCTGTGACAGCCTTACTTCCTGTGGCAGGTATTTCAGTACATCTATCAGAGAAAAAAGAGTCTGGCGCCTCTCATCAAGAGAGGTAATCGCGTGTGTGCCAAGGCCGATTTCAGTGAGATCCAATGTATCTCCCTGCGCACGACGTACCGATTCAATCACGGTATCATTCCACATTCTTCCCCCGTCAAGAAAGCCGGAAGCAATGAAGAATGTTGCTGTGGCACCGTATCGTTGAAGCAGCGGTAGCGCTATTTCTGCATTATCCGCATAGCCATCATCAAAGGTAATACTTACGGCACGACTTGGAAGCGTACCACTACGCAATTTGCTTACCGCCTCAGATAAGGGAAGGATATTGAAGTTTTTGCTCAAATAATTCAGTTCTGTTTCAAAATCTTTTACCCCATCCCCACCCAGCAGTACATCCGGTTCAGGTAAAACCCGGTGATAAATGACTATAGATAATTTTGCATTCTTACCCGCAGGAGAAAATAAGGAAGGTAATAGCTTCATAGCACCAGTACTAAATTTTCGTGAGATTCTTTTTCAGATATTAACGGCAGCTTCTTACTTTCAGCCAGGGGAAATGGGGTAAAAATGACCTTTATAGTATTTCTGGTGTGATCACTGCGCGTAAAATAACATTTCTTTCATCTCTTGGTTTACCACTGAACCACCAAATCGAACCCTTTCTTATGCTGAAACCAGTTTCGTCACCCTGTAACAAGAGGGATGCGATTTTTCCCAAGGTTGGCTGATGACCCACTACTAAAACCATACCGTCATCATCAGGCCAGTTGACCGCTGAAAGCACCGTATGAGGTGTAGCACTTGTACCCACTTGATCGACTGTTTCAAACTTGTCAGTTAATGCAGCTACTGTTTGCTGCGTTCGCTTTGCCGGACTGACTACGATACGGGTATTTTTTGGTAATCTCGGCCCCAGCCATCTGGCTATCTTCTGCACCTGTTTCAAGCCTTTCTCAGTAAGTTTACGTGATGCATCAGGGAAACCATCTTCCGCCTCAGCATGGCGCCATAAAATCAGATCCAAAGTTTATACACTCCTAAAATAGACTAAACCAAAGACCCTGCTACAGAAGCAGGAGTATCAGTAAAATAAGATTACCATTCGTATGACGACTGTAAAAGTGTCTATCTCAAGCGGAAGCTTACGTGATTCCCAAAGTTTTCGATACTATTTCCTGTGCCTGATTTCTACTCTCAATAACCTGTTCGGGAAAGAGCTCAATGAATGATGGAAGAATCTGACAGTAAAGAAATCAGGTTCCGTGCCGCTATCAATTACTCACGGGTTGCCCCTTCATCCCGTGAGCAACAATCAGATTATCACCAGGCATTTACTTGCCTGGTGATTTTTTTGATAACTGCTTTATTGTTTGCTCCTCTGTAGGTTCTCTCGATGGCATGACGCCAGATTTCCCCTATGATGCGCTTTCCATCGGGTTGTTAGTTCAGATATTGAGCTGGTCTATAGTGTTTATTTACTTGCATTGCATCGATAAGAAAATACAACAACCTGCTACGGCAAATCATCAGAACGCCTTGTTATTCCCCGAAACTGCCGTATGGCAGTCGATGCTGGTTAACCGAAGAGAAATATCTCAATAACGGTAACGAACTTACAAGTAAATAATTAGCCTATAAAAAATAAGCTTAGTCGTCATTTTATTTTAATAAAGTACGAAGAGGAGAGGCTATGAATTATCATCAAAAAAAATTCTCACGCCGTGAGCTAATTAAGTTAATTGTCTGTGGATTTACCGTACCTTTTATTGGGAGCTTAGCTAACAAAGCTGAAGCAGCCAAAACATCGAAAGCACTAGGTCGAATCGACATTTACGGATTCCCAATTCCTATAATTTTTGGTTTACTGAAAGAGGTTTAACATTTTCAGTGAGGAATGCATGAAACGCTATGAATTGAACAGGGAGCAATGGCGTCGAAT
>JBDIVK010000006.1:0-150307 GCA_039794425.1 Nitrosomonas sp.
GCAATTGAACATGTACTACACTGGTCCGTGTGGCGTAGAAAACACCAATACAGAGCCCGGCAAGCTCACTACCGGCGCAGAGGATTCTCTCCTCCTGAATAAAAATATATACGGCTGTAGTATTAGAACCTGTTCAATATCTCGCTGAAGAGTGCATAGCGGCGTTAAAATTGAACTCAAAATGCTCACATACTTCGAGTATGCTTCGCTTTCTCGTTCAATTTTGCCTTGCACTGCATCCCTTGATGGATATCTTGAACAAGTTCTTACTAACGATTCATTGCGTTTATGAAAAATCCTCTGGAGGGTAGTGTCATACGGCGCGTGATGGTAGGCACCGACCGCTCCGAAACCGCCGACCAGACTGTTCATTGGGCCGCCGGGCTGGCAGATCGCTACGACGCAGAGCTATTCATGGTACAAGTGGTGGTACCGAAGTATCCATCTGCTACAGAATTCGGTGAAGCCGAACAAACGAGCGCTATGGCTGCCAAAAATGACTTGGCACACTTCGCGCGGCAGGTCGCCGGGGACCGTGGCCATGCCCTAGTTGTCATCGATGCTGATCCGGCATTGGCGATTGTCCGTGCCGCTGAGCAGGAGGCAGTCGATGTTCTGGTAGTCGGCAATTTTGGCATGGCAGGTCGAAAAAAGTTTTTGCTCGGTAACATACCGAACCGCATCAGTCACAGCGCCCACTGCACCGTGATTATTGTAAACACCGCGCACGCTACCGATGAGCATGCATCGGACTCGATGCGAACTCATCTATCTAACGGTGAAGTCCCATCTTTTGAGCCTCGATTGGTCGCGCGCGTTACGCATATCGCGGCCGTGATGGCGAAACATGGCCTCACAGAGCTGTTCGGCCAATCCAACGAACCGGATATATCCATCCGCCGCCAGCAGGCCAAGCGCTTACGTGCCGCCTTGGAAGAGCTGGGCCCGATATTCTCGAAACTCGGGCAAGTGTTATCAACCCGCCCGGATCTCCTCCCAGTTGAATACATTGAGGAGCTTGCCCTGTTACAGTCCCACGTGCCGCCAATGACTGAGAGCGAGGTTGTCCGGGTTTCTGAACAGGAATTGGGAGTCCCGTGGGAGGATGTATTCAAGTCATTTGACCCGAAGCCCCTCGCCGCCGGCACAATCGCTCAGGTCCATCGTGCGATACTCGAAACCGGCGATCGGGTCGTAGTCAAGGTTCAGCGACCCACCGCTCGTGCTGATATCGAACAGGATCTCGCTCTGCTTGAGATGTTTGCGGAAAAAGTCGGAAAACGTCCTGCGCTCAATCAGGTAATCGATATGGAGGCTGTGTTCAAACACCTCTCCACCTCGCTTCATCGTGAACTCGACTTCCGCCAGGAGGCCGACAACATTGAGCGGATGCAGGCGGTGCTCGCAGACTATGATCGCCTTGCCGTACCCAGCGTACATCGGGATCTGTCCACATCCCGATTATTGGTGATGGAAGAAATCCAGGGTATTCCGATCAAGCAGGCACCGGTTAGTCCAGAGCGCATCCAAGCCGCTCGTCAACTGTTGGAGAGCTACTACAAACAGATCATCGTCGATGGCTTCTTCCATGCTGATCCCCATCCAGGCAATCTGATGTGGTGGAAGGACTGCATCTATTTTCTCGATTTCGGAATGGTCGGCGCGGTAGGAGCCGAACTCCGTGAGCATCTCTTGTTAATGCTGATGGCTCTGTGGCAAGAGGATGCCGGGTTTCTCACCGATGTCACATTGATGATGACGAACACCGTCAACAGCAGTGATCTCGATGTGGCCCGATTCCAGAGCGAGATCGGGGAGGTGATGGCAAAATATCGCGCTACCTCGCTTGCCGAGATGCAGATCGGACCGCTTCTGCAAGAAATGAGTACGGTCTCGTTACGGCACGGGGTGCCACTACCGGCTTCACTCACGCTCGCCATCAAGGCACTCGCGCAGGTTCAGTTGGCGACTGCCGAGCTCGATCCAGCACTCGATCCTTACGACGTAGCAGGCAAGTACCTGATGCGCTTGATGCTCAAACGCATGGGCACCGCGCTTGATCCAAAGGCATTGGTTTATCAATCACAGAAGTTGAGAGTACGGGCCCTGCGCGTGGTCGAGACGCTTGAAAGCCTCGTCGGTGTCCGTCCTGGGGGTCCAAAGCTTGCGGTGAACTTCCGGGCCAGTTCGCTGGAGGATATAATGCGTCACACGGGACAACGGCTGATGCTCGGCCTGACCGCTGCGGCAAGTGTCCTGGCGAGCGGACTCACGGCCACGTCAACGGTTGTTGCCGAGTGGGTACCGATAACATTCGGGGCCGTCGCAGGTCTGCTGACCCTTGGTCTGGTTATCGATCTGCTGCGAGGGCGTTGAAGATAAAAATAGTTTACGATGCAGAGTTGTTTTGCGCTGAAGATTTTGTGCCACTGCGCTTGATCGAACGTAACACAGCTTTCTCGATCAGGTAGGCGATGACCGCCATTGCCATACCTATCAGCCGGCGTTCCATTTTTCGAGTGAAAGACCCTTTAGAGATCGTATTCATGGAAGCATTATTCATTATAGGTCTATTATCGATTGAAGAATTACGATCCGCAATAAGTAACTTCCTGCGGTTAACACTATTCATAACGGGCCGGCCGGATACCCACCATCGACGCTGTCCATGATGGATGATCGTGTATCAGCATGGCTGGATAACCTTGGTCTCAGTATATATCACGAGTCGTTTGAGCACAATGCGATCACTTGGGATGTCCTGTCCGAGCTGAATGAAGGCGATCTGGAGGCGCTGGGTGTCTTACTGGGACACCGGAAAATACTCTTGCGTGCGATCGCTCAATTGTCACAGAGCACTGCAGTTATGGGCCCGGGGTCTATACCCGCTGGCGTCATTCCGGAAGAACAACCATTCCCTCCCGAACGAAATCAAGCAGAGCGTCGCCAATTGACGGTGATGTTTTGTGATCTTGTGGATTCGACAGCACTGTCTTGTCGGCTGGACCCTGAAGACCTCCAAGATGTAATCCGGCGATTTTTAGATGCCTGTAGCCAGGCGATTAGCCGACTCGATGGCTATATTGCAAAATACATGGGGGATGGGATGCTGGCTTATTTTGGGTACCCCCATGCCCACGAAAACGATGCGGAACGAGCGGTACATGCCGGCCTCGCTATTCTGGATACAGTGAAAGCGTTTAATCTGGACAATTCCCATCCACAGCTTAGTATTGCTGCCCGAATCGGGATCGCAACTGGTCAAGTCGTAGTCGGCGAACTGATTGGGCAGGACATTGCCAAGGAACGGTCAGTGTTCGGTGAAACCCCGAATCTCGCCGCCCGCCTCCAGTCACTGGCTAAACCCGGTCAATTGATCATTGATCTGGCGACAAAACGGCTTGTCGGAAATGAATTCGAGTTCTTGGATCTTGGCGCCTCTTTACTGAAAGGGTTCGACACACCTGTCCAAGCCTGGCAGGTTCTGAGCATCAAGCCGTCGGCCAGCCGGTTCGAGTCCTATCGATCCAGCCAATTAGCCAAATTCGTAGGCAGAGAACAGGAAGTCTCACTCCTGTTGGGCCGCTGGCGCGAGGCCGTCGACGGCGAAGGACAGGTCGTGTTCCTGAGCGGTGAGGCCGGCATCGGAAAATCGAGAATCGCCCGTAGTTTGTGTGACCATCTCGCAGATGAACGGCACCAGACGATTCAATTTCAATGTTCACCGTACCATACCAATACGTCGCTCTATCCGGTGATCAATTTCCTGCGGCAGGCAGCGGGACTCGCAAGTCAGGACAGTGCCGAGGCACAACTGGACAAGCTCGATGCCATGGCTGTCGAAAGCGGTATCGATAACCCGGAAACGGTTTCATTACTGGCAGATTTGCTCTCGATCCAGGGAGATCATCGGTACCCGCCGCTCGATGTGTCATCCGAGAAACGCAAGGATATGACGCTGGAGGCACTCGTATACCATCTACAAAGACTGGCCGATCGCTGCCCACTGTTGCTCACGGTGGAAGATGCCCATTGGCTTGACCCAACAACGCTGGAACTCATGACACGAATCATTGGCCGCATCCGGCAGATGCACGTGTTGTTGCTGATCACATCTCGACCCGGCTTCAAGCCGGTATGGGCGGACTATAGTTACGTGACGTCCCTGACGCTCAGTCGACTCCCACGCCGGCATAGCGCTGAACTCGTTGCGACGATGACAGGAGGAAAAGCGCTTCCACCCGAGGTACAGCAGGCGATTCTGGCTAAGGCCGATGGCATACCTCTCTATATCGAAACGTTGACGGAAAATGTGCTTGGATCCGGGCTGCTGACTGAGGGGAACGATTCATTTATCTTGAAGGGCTCACTAAAGGGATTGCCCATTCCGGACAGTCTGCAAGCGTTGCTCATGGAACGGGTGGACCGGTTGGGATCGGCCAAGGAAATTGTCCAGATCGGTGCGGCAATAGGGCGTGAATTCACCTACGAGCTACTGCAGGCCATTGTTGAGGTGCCAGACAGCGAGTTGAAGAATGCACTTAACCTGTTCGTCGCTTCCGGACTCGTTCTTCAAGAGGGCGAGATTCCTCTTGCGACATACTACTTCAAGCATGCGCTGGTCCAGGAAGCTGCCTACAGCATGCTACCCAGGAAACCCCGGCGAGCACTTCACGCCCGCATTGCTAAAACCCTGGAAAGCCGGTTCTCCGAACGGGTAAGCATGGAACCGGAGCTCCTGGCTTATCACTATGAACAGGCCGGATTAGCCGGTCCAGCCGTTGAGTATTACCATCGTGCGGCTCGTCACGATGTGGAACGATCAGCCAGTATCGAAGCGCTCAATCATTTTAATCGGGCGCTCGAGTTGCTAAAGGAACTGCCGCAAGGCCCGGAGCGAAATGCCCTGGAGTTGGAGCTCCTGATTGCACGCGGAGTCCCGTTGATGTCCGTCAAAGGCTATGCATCCGATGAAATGGAACACAATTATCGGAGAGCAAAGGATTTGTTACAGGAGCACAGCGGTTCCGTGCATCAGTTCCGAGCCATTCGGGGATTATGGGTCTTTCATCTGGTCAAGGGGCAACTCGCCAATGCGCGTGGCCTAGCCGAAGATCTCCTCGCGCTGGCTCAGCACGAGCAAAGCCCGGAGCTACTGATTGAAGCTCACCATGCTTTGGGTGCGACCTATTTCTACCTTGGCCGGTTTGATGAAACCAGAACCCATCTGTTCGCCGCAAAATCCCTGGATGATTCGAATCAACACCGCTCACGGATCTTCTTCTATGGCCAGGATTCCGGAATAACCGCGCGGATTCTGCTGGCCAGGACATTATGGATATTGGGTGAAGTTGATCAAGCTGGAACACTGGCGTTGGAGACGATGGACATGGCGAGAGAGTTGGAACACCCATTCACTCGTGTTTTTACTCTCATTTTCCTTGCCTGGATCTATTCCGGTGCCCGCAATGCGGAGAAAACGCTGGAAATCACCAATGAAGCGATCGCGATTTCAACACAATACTCATTTGAATTGGGGTTGGCGTGGGCGACTGCCTCGCAAGGCTGGGCATTGGCCGACACCGGGCAAGAGGAAGGTCTCGCCAAATTAATTAACGGACTTTCCGCCACCCGGGCCACAGGAGCGCGTATCCACGACACTTGTACCTTGGCGTTGCTGGCGGAAATCTATTTACGTAGAAATAAAATTGACGAAGGCTTGGCTGCCATTGAGGAAGCGCAGAAACTTGCCGTCACTGGGGGAGTATTATTCTGGCAAGCGGAATTATTTCGACTGAAAGGCGAACTGCTGCTGGGACAGTCCGGCGAATCAATCCAGGAAGCAGAAGAGTGTTTATGTGAAGCCTTAAAGATCGCGCAGGATCAGCATGCAACAATGCTTGAACTTCGAGCCGCCACGAGCCTAGCCAAGCTTTGGAGAAAACTCAATAAAGTGGATAGTGCCAAACGCATCTTAAATGCTGTGTACTCCAGATTCAACGAATGCGTCGACAACCTCGACTTGATTGAAGCGAAAACAGTTCTTGAACAACTTAGTGTGTGAAATCGCTGCTGGAGCTGGAGATAGTGCATAAGCGGCTTGGGAGTTTATTCAAGCGCAGCGAACCATACCGCCAATGCAGTCTTGCGTACCTGAAGGGTCTACTCAGCGCGGTAGATTTGCTGGACTGTCCGAATTCATTAGACCACTGCACTGCAACTGGGCGGCGGTCCCTCCAGATTAGGTGAGCACAAGCAGACCAGGTGGATGGTAATCTGGAGATTGGTTCACGCTTTTTGACAAGATCGGAGTTGGAAGCGTTGTAACAAAGGATATTCCCGAGGATGTATTTGCCGCCAGAAATCCCTGCAGAGTCGTACGTACGATCGTTGACCAATAAAATATGAACCGGGATGGTTCACTCTCTTCCCCAGTAGTTCCGGTCAGGCCGGAAAACGAAAATTCTGCGCAGCCAATTCACAGTGACTCAAACACACCTGCCGCCCCCATACCACTCCCGACACACATGGTCACCATGCCGTATCTGAGTTTGTGACGACGCAAGCCATTGAGTAAAGTCGCGACTCGGATTGCGCCAGTTGCACCCAGTGGATGCCCCAGTGCGATGGCACCACCCAGTGGATTAACCTTGGCATGGTCAAGTCGCAATTCGTTGATGACTGCCAGACTTTGCGCAGCGAACGCTTCATTCAATTCGATCCAGTCGAGTTCATCCTGTTTGATACCAATCTGCTTCAGCACTTTAGGAATCGCCTCGATGGGACCAATTCCCATGATTTCCGGTGGTACACCGGCAACGGCATAACCAACAAATCGTCCGATCGGCGTCAGATCGAAACGCTGCAAGGCAGCTGCACTCATCAATACCACCGCCCCTGCTCCATCGGACATCTGCGAACTGTTGCCCGCGGTTACCGAACCCTGTGCGGCGAATACCGGGCGTAATTTGGCAAGCGCTTCCGGGTTGGTATCTGCCCGCGGCCCCTCGTCGGTATCCCTGGCGACAGATACGTGCCGGACCTCATGGGTATTCAAATCCGGTCGGTTTTCCCGGACGAAATAAGGTGAAATTTCATCCCTGAATTCACCCTGCTCGATTGCTCGAACCGCACGCCGATGGCTTTCCAAAGCAAATGCATCCTGCTCTTCCCGTCCTACTTTCCACTGATCCGCTACTTTCTCTGCGGTCATCCCCATACCATAGGCAATGGCGACATTTTCATTATGCTTGAATAATGCCGGATTCATCGCTACCTTATTGCCCATCATGGGAATCATGCTCATGCTTTCGGTTCCCGCCGCGATCATCACATCGGCTTCCCCCAAGCGGATCCGATCCGCGGCTATGGCGACGGCCTGCAGACCAGAAGCACAAAACCGGTTGATCGTCATCCCCGGCACACTATCGGGTAACCCGGCCAGCAACAGTGCCACACGCGCAACGTTGATACCCTGTTCAGCTTCCGGCATGGCACAGCCGACGATTACATCATTAATTGCCGCCGGATCGAGTCCTTCACACTGTTTCAACACCGCCTGCAGTACATGTACCAATAGGTCATCCGGCCGTACATCCTTGAACATACCTCGTGGTGCCTTACCTACCGGTGTACGGGTAGCGGCTACGATATAGGCATCCTGCAGTTGCTTGGTCATTAGATTTCTCCTTCGATTCTTGAATAGAGTGCGTCCCCGTCACAATCACCGCTCGGCGGATCAGTTTCGCAGCGGTTTTCCGGTCTTCAGTGTATGAGTAATTCGGGCCTGCGTCTTTTCGGTTGCCAATAATTCGATGAATGCAGAGCGTTCCAGTTCCAGCAGCCATTCTTCATCCACCCGGCTGCCCGTCACAATATCGCCACCACACATCACGTATGCGATCTTGCTGCCGATCAGATAATCATGTTCAGAAATGAATGCTCCTTCCAGCATATTAACCAACGTACTCTTAATCGTGGCGATCCCTGTCGCCCCTGCTACTACGATTTCGCGCGGCTGCAATGGCGGGCGATAACCTGCTTCCGCCAGCGCAAGTGCCTGTGCTTTGGCAGCGTACAATAATTCGAGACGATTCATGACCACCACATCTGCAGGTGTCAAATAGAATAGTTCCTTCGCCCGCTCCGCACTTTTAGCCAGCTGCGCCATTGCAACTGTCTGGAAATAATGCTTCAGATGTGGAAATGGATCATCATCGGTAGCATTACGTGCGGCGCGCAAGGCAAATTCCTTACACCCTCCTCCGGCCGGTAACAACCCGACGCCCGCTTCGACCAGGCCGATATAACTCTCCAGCGTTGCCACTGCACGATCACAGTGCATAATGAACTCACACCCTCCGCCCAAAGCCAAACCGTCGACGGCGGCAACTGTCGGCACCATACTGTATCGGAGACGCTGCGAGACCTGCTGAAAGCGAGCAATCATCGCTTCTACTTCAGCCAGTTTACCGGCCATCAGTACATCGGCCATATCCAGACTGCGTGCAGCCTGCAAAATAGTCGACTGAGCGGTTTTTTTGATTTTTTTGACAAACTCGTCGAAAGCGGAAGGCGGTACTTCACTTTTCGGACGCTCGGTAGCCTTCTGCAAATTGGCTCCCAGAGAAAATGGTGGTTCGGTCTGCCAGATAATCAGTGCACGGAAGTGACGTTCCGCCTCGGTAACAGCCTGCTGCATCCCCTGGAGTACGGCATCATCAATGGTATGCTTCTTGGTTTTAAAACTGACGATAGCGATCCGGTCACCCGTGTGCCACATCCGTAATGCATCGGTTTCAAAAATGGTTTCCCCATATGCCGTTTCTTCCCCCACCAGCCTGTCCGGAAACAGCTGACACCGGTACACCGGCAACTTCGACCGCGGATGCAGGTTCCCTGTCACCGGTGCATAGGAACCTTCCTGCGTATGTACACCTTGTGCAGTATTTTGACTAACTGTCTCTACCCAGTCGGGTAATGGTATTTCTGCCATCGATTTACCGGCAGCGATATCTGCATTGATCCAATCTGCAACTGCACGCCATCCGGCTGCCTGCCAGATTTCAAAAGGCCCTCGCTCCCATCCGAACCCCCAGCGTACCGCCAGATCGAGATCACGGGCATTATCAGCAATCGAGACGAGGTGGACTGCACAGTAATGCAGCAGGTCACGGTGAATCGCCCACAAAAACCGGGCTTGTGGATGTGAATGATCATGTAAGGCAGCAAATCTGGCTGCAGGATCCTTTTGCTTCAAGAGCGTTTCGACCTCGCTATCGACTTCACTTTCTGCCAGTCGATAACTATCCGTCTCTGGATTCAGTACATGAATTTCCTTGCCTTGCTTCTGATAAACACCCTTGCCACTCTTTTGCCCCAGTGCACTTTGATCGACCAGCTTCTGTAACCATCCAGGGACAGTGTAATAAGGATGCCAGGGATCATCGGTGAGCCCATCCTGCATGGTTTGAATCACATGTACGAGAATATCCAGACCGACCAGATCTGCCGTACGGAAAGTCGCACTCTTAGGGCGGCCGATCAGCGTACCGGTCAGCTTATCCACCAGATCGAAACTCAGGCCGAATTGCTGCGCATGATGCATCGTCGCCAGCATCGAAAACACACCCACCCGATTGGCGATGAAGTTAGGCGTATCCTTGGCACGGATGACACCTTTGCCGAGATAGGTCACCAGAAAGGTTTCCAGCGCATCGAGTACTGCTCCGTCGCTTTGTTCAGTCGGTATCAGTTCAACCAGATACATATAACGCGGCGGATTGAAGAAATGGATACCACAGAAACGCGGCCGCAAGGGTTCAGGTACGGCAGCAGCCAGTCGATTGATAGAAAGACCGGAAGTGTTACTGGCAAAGATGGCTTGATCGTGCAGATACGGCGCAACTTTCTCATACAGCTCCGTCTTCAGATCCAGACGTTCGGCAATCGCCTCGATAACAAGGTCGCAATCTCTCAGCTTTTCCAGATGCTGTTCATAATTGGCCGGTTCAATACTGATAGCTTTGGCAACAGTTGATAATGGTGCAGGTTCCTGCTTTTTCAATTTATCGATTGCCCTGACCACATTAGCGTTGGCGTCCCCGGATGCCGCCGGTAATTCGAATAGCAATGTTTCTATATTGGCATTGACCAGATGCGCGGCGATCTGCGCCCCCATGACCCCCGCTCCCAGTACTGCGGCCTTCCTTACGATGAATGGATAATTATTCAAGATTCCTCCATATGACCAGATTCTCGGAAAGTATTAGCTGCCCTTCCTGCGTTTGACGGGTCTAAGGAACCTCTGAAAACCACCTGCGTCGCCACCGCTACGTTAAAAACAGGCTCAAAATGCTCATTTACCACGCGTAAACTGCACTTTTGCCTGTCTTTACCTTGCACTAACTGCTCCGCCAACGTTTCTCAAAGGTTTCCTAAAGCAACGAACTGTAAGATTTATCCCGCTAAAGAACCTCTGAAAAACTATCGGCGATACGCTGATGCAGTAAAAACAAGTTCAAAATACTCATTTACTACTCGTAAACTGTACTTTTTCGCCTGTTCTTGCCTTGCGTTGACCATCTGCCAATGTTTTTCAGAGACTCCCTAAAAGATTACAAGCATGAATCCCAAAGAGCAAGTTTCTTACCATGAACGTAGGCATAAGGCAAAAAATATTATGCCTATGAACCATTTTCAGTAATGCTTCAGACGTAACAATAATTTCCGTCATTGCGAGCCTGCAAAGGCGAAGCAATCCAGAGCGATGTTGATGCAGGTACTGGATTGCCGCGCCGCTTACGCGGCTCGCAAAGACGAAGGTAGCCAGAAGTGTATGGGCAACCAAATAAACCAAACTGAAAATAGTTTAGAGGCATAAAAAATATAGAGAGCTAATCACCGTCTAAAATTCATTTTTCACCAAATTGGGAGTTCTGCGTTGATGCAGGCCAATACGACATTGTCAATACGCCATATCTGTTGTAATACTTTTGAATAATCAATCTGGTACATTCGTGCGATAAAAAATGACATATCAGTGTGAGGAGAGATATCATCTTGACTTAATTAATGATAATCATTATCATTAATCTCATTATTAATCATTGATGGCCTGCTCGTTCTGATTTTGCGTAACGCATTGAATCTTTAAAAACAGGAAATCACTTTATGTACCAATTGAAACACTTATTTCAAATTTCTGGTCGATCATCACGGTTATTCACCTCGCCTGTGGGATATATGCGGTCAGGTATCTCATCGCTTCTGCTATCGTGGCCAGCCAGAATTATTGTATTAGGCGTTTTGGTGAATCTGCTCACTGCATGCATGGTTTCCTCTCAGTTAGCCAAGTCTTCCACTCTTTTTACATCCCAGCGCTATTCAACCACCGAACGACCAGTCGCCGGATGTGCGGCCAATGAACGTTCATTCAACTGCGATCGACGAGCCATTTTAGCCATGGTCGGTGATTATCACGTTACATCTGATTTTGATGAAACAGTCGTATTCAAGGCTGACTATACTCGCCGGCCACCTGGACGCAGCAACAGTTTTGAGACTGTTATCCTGATAGAAGATACCGGTCGGCAGATTTCATTACAGCATATCCTGATGACGGCAGATGGTCATCCGATCAAACATTGGCGACAGGACTGGATTTATGAATTATCGGGACACTGGCATTACGTGGGTGACCAGCGTTTCGAACTACGGGGGCGTGACCCTAAGAGTATCCCGGGTACCTGGACACAACTGGTTTATGAAGCCAATGACGCGCCGTGCTATGCCGCAAGTGGTGTCTGGCAGCATGGTCAGGGTGTCTCGAGCTGGACATCGGAGCGTAGCTGGCGCCCGCTTCCTCAGCGCGAATACACCACGCGCAGTGATTACCAACTCATCGCGGCAGTACAACGCCACACCATCACACCGCAAGGCTGGGCACATGAACAGGACAATATCAAAGTCGTCCATACGCAAAATGACCGACAAGAAGCGCAGAGCAGTCTGCTGGTACGCGAAACCGGTTTTAATGAATATCGCCGTATAACGGGATTCGATTTTTCACCCGCCTTGACCTACTGGCAGGAAACGGCGCCCTATTGGGCCACGGTACGTACACGCTGGCATAAAGCTTTCAAAACAAGCGGTGCCATCAGATTCGCATTTCCCCCCGATGATAGCAGCATGGCCGATTCAATCTTCGAACTGGCTGACGCTTATCGCAAAAATCCACGACTCGAATTCGTCCAAAACCAGCTCGATCAGACGTTTCGTAAATTCATCCAGAACGAACAACTGGCATTTTCAAAATAAGGAGGTTCACAGTATGCACGCACCCGCAATTTTGCAACAGCCGGTACTTGATACTTTGCCACAGGGAAATAAACTGCCTGAAATAATTATTACCGATACTTCCCCTGCTCCTGTAAAACGTCCGAAAATCTGGGAGCTCAGCAGATCATATCATTGCCCAATCATTGGTCTCTGTCTGTCATCCACAGATCTCGAACGCTTTGCCAAACGTTTTCACTTCAATGCTCCGCTAAATAATGAACACGCTTTGCACGTTGAGGCAGTCTGTCGCGTAGCTTCCAAAAATCACGTAGCAGAAACGATACATAAATACCTGGACAAGCTATATCAGAGCTGCATCAAGCAATTCGATACGGCAAAAACCGACGAAGAGGTATTAGCGCTCTGGAAAAATCATTTCTCTAACGGAAAAGTAGCCGGGCCCATGTGGGCAGCATTGACACACAAGCGGGCCAGTCAGGCCACTAGAGAACAGATTCATGATGCAGTCCACATGCACATGCATCAAGCGGCTTCTGATCTTTCAACTGCGCAATGCCAGGTGAATGAGGTCGAACGGATGCTGTCGGAAATGACTAGCAACCTGGAGCAGATCAAAGAAAAACACGCCCGAACCGAAGCGCGGTTGCGCCAACGACTCGAACAGGCGATGGCAGAAATCAGGCAGCTACAACAATCCCGACGGGAAGACGAAATGATGCGTCAGCGGCTGGAAATGCTGGAATCTGGTCGGGCCATGCTCGATATGGGGCAGCGCCTCATGGAACTGACAACAGAAAACGAGCAGCTACGGATAAAAGCCGCGCATGCCGATGAACTCAAGCAGTCACTCAAGAACGCTTGCCACAATCTGACCGAACTATATCGTGAACGGGATACGTTGCGCGCAGAACGGGACACACTGGAGAACCTGCTGCTGGCTGACAACACCGACAACTGTACTGGTGAGGACCAGATCATCAGTACTCCCAGTACGAATAAAGATTCCTGTTACTGCATTCTATGTGTTGGTGGGCGGTCCACACTGCTGCCGCAATATCGTGCACTGGCCAAGCAGCTTGGCCTCGAATTGTCACACCACGATGGTGGTCAGGAGGATGCACTGTCCCGTTTACCGGAGATGATATATGGCGCCAAGGCCGTGATCTGTCCGACCGACTGTGTCAGCCATGCAGCTTATTATCAGGTCAAACGGCTTTGCAGACTGGGGCATAAACCCTGCCTGCTGTTCAAAGGCATGGGGATTTCCAGCTTTGCAGCAGCACTGGCAAAAATTGCGTCGGGCAAAGCCAGCATAAACGGTACATTCATCGAATCGACGGAAACCATTACATAACTATAACGCGTAACCGGTAATTAGCTACAGGTAGTTTTTCGATAATCAAAATGGAGGGTTTATGAATTTTTGGATGAGGACAATCCAATCAGTTGTACCAGTTCTACTGGCTGTCATGCTGGCGCATGCCGGATTCACGCATGCGGCCAGTTCAACACCGGAAAATCAAACCGGTTTTTTGATCGTTGCAGCCGATCGGGGCTTTGTCGGTAACGAAGAGATCCGTGATGCATTCGAGCCGTTCTCTGCTCACCACCCGGCCGCTCTGGTATTCGTTACCGATGAACGTACCCAGCAAACACTGAAATCCGGTCTCGATGTGCTACGTAATCAGGATGTCAAGCGTATCGTAGTACTGCCATTATTCGTTTCCACGGCAGAACCACGCTATCAACTCGTCTATAAGCTACTTGTACAGGAAAAACAGAATAATCCTATAGTTTTCGCGCGCGCTTACGGAAAAAGTTACTTTGCTGTCGAGGCACTTGCTACCCGGTTACGGGCCATGGAGCAGACCAAGGATCAGCATCTGCTGGTGGTCGGCTACGGCGCCACAGATGACGCCAGTAAGCAGGCCATGCACCAAGACTGGTCACGTATCGTTAAACAAGCGTCACATGGTCTCGATTTCCGGTCAACCAATACACTTATCCTCCCGGAAAGAGAGCCGGATGAGGATGGAGAGAGCTACGTTGCCGAAGTAAAACAGCAGCTTACCGATCTATTGGCATCTTTGAAACCAGTGGCCAAGGGGAGCAAGCATCCAGTCATTGCGTTTGCTTTCGGGCCCAAGCATGACAGCATGATGTCACTTGAGGCCCGATTGGAGTGGCTGTTACCCAAGAATGCGGCACTCAATCACTTTCAGATCGAACCACAGCAGATAGCTATATGGATGGAACGTGAGGCCAATCGCAGTTTACCGCTTACTGTGGAAAATACCGGCGTCGTTTTATTTGCCCATGGCTCTGATTTCCACTGGAATGAAAACTTACGGATAGCGGTACAACCATTGATGGATCGCTATAAAATCGAATTCGCTTTTTCCATGGCGGATCCCCTCACGATTGAACGCGCATTACGTAAGCTGGAACAACGTGGTGCAAAGGCAGCAATCATCGTCAGCGCTTACGCAACGAACAGCTCATTTCGTCCGGAAATCGAATATCTGACCGGCTTGGATATCGAAGATCAGCAAGCTCAGCATCGTGCTGGTGATAGCGGAGGTCATGGCGGACATGGACATCATGGAGAATCCAGCCAGCCTGTTCCCAGGATATTAACATCCCTGCCCGTCATCTGGACGGGTGGTTACGAGGATCATCCTTTATTTGCAACAGCCTTACTCGATCGTGCACTCGATTTATCCAAAGATCCGGCTAAGGAAACTGTCATCTTGGTCGCGCACGGTACGCAGGACGATCAGCGCAACGATGTATGGCTGCAGAAACTGGAAAGTATTGCCAACCATATGCGTAACAACGGTGGCAAGAAATTCAAAGCCATCCGGGTAGCCACCTGGCGCGAAGATTGGCCGGAGAAACGTGCACTTTGGATCGAAAAAGTAAAAGCCATGGTCACAGAGGCCAATAAGCAAGGAGGGAAAGCAATCGTCATTCCTGCACGCACGACGGCTACCGGCCCGGAAAAAAAATTTCTGGCCGGCCTGGAATTTGAGCTGGGAGAAGGCTTTGCACCCCACCCATTGTTTACTCAATGGGTCGATGAACAGATTCTACAAGGTATAAAACAACATACGGACGCTACTAACTACTAAAAACTCTATGTTGTATTGATAAAAAACCATATTCCAGCCAGCCAGCCAGCGTCGAGCAAGCAAGCAAGCCAGAAGTTATTCATTATTTCTGGGGAGTGTTTTTATTATGTTACTGAAACTCGAACATTATCTGGTCACGCTGGGTATTTATCTTTTGATCATGACCCTACTTGTTTTTTCCCGGCATGCTGATGCACAGCAAGCCTATACAGAACCGGAAAACAGGCTTGCTTCCACCAATCTGCAGGAAATTACTGTGACTGCCACGCGCACCAGCCGGAAAGTAAGCGATGTACCCGAATCGGTCAGTGTCGTTGATACTGAACAGATACGGACCCGTCAGGCTGCCGATATAGGGGACATACTGCGTTATCTACCCAATGTCGAACTGGGCGGGGGACCGCGTAATCTCGGCCTGAGCCCCGTCATACGCGGTATGGGAGATGAACGTATCCTGTTTCTGCTGGATGGCGCCAGACAGGATTTCAATCGCGGACACAATGCCCGCATTTTTATCGATCCATCGTTACTCAAGCGAGTCGATGTCATGCGTGGACCGGCATCGGCTGTTTGGGGCAGTGGCGCTCTGGGCGGAGTCATGTCTTTCACTACCCTGGATGCAACCGATCTGTTACGAGGCGATGAACGTTTCGGTGCAAAAATCAGGGGTGGATTTCAAAGTATGAATGAACAATATATCCCGGGTGTCAGTGTTTACGGTCTGCTCAGCGATGATTTCGACTACCTGTTCGATTTTTCCTATCGCAATGCGGCTGATGATATCCGCCATGGTGATGGTTCCAAACTGGAAAATTCCCGTTTCGAGTCCTATGCGGGCTTGGCCAAATTGAACTGGACACCAGGCGATCATCAATTTATGTTTTCTGCACAGACGTTCGATCAGGCTGGCAAAGTCCCTTCCAATTCACAGGCCGCTTCCGCTCCAGATACGCTGGTAGATCGGGATACCGAGCAGCGCAACTACACGTTACGTTATCGCTATGAGAATCCGGATAATACCTGGCTGAATCCTGAAGTGCTTGTCTATCACAATACGACCTACAGCCTTGAAAAACGGCTGTTCGATCAACGACGTGATCAAACGGATTTCTCGACTACAGGTATTAATGCGCGTAACAGCTCACGTCTCTATCTGAATAGCTTCGCAACCCAAGTGATTACCTATGGGGTCGACTATTTTCATAATGAAGCTAAAGGAAAACGTAACGGCGCTCCACGACCGGAGTTCCCCCGAGGTAGCGCGGATGTAGTAGGTGTATTCCTGCAGGATGAAATTACGCTGTGGGAACGATTATCACTGATTCCTGGCGTGCGCTGGGATTATTTCCGCAGTGAGGCAGACAGTATCGGGGCCAGCGCCAATGAAAATGATCGTGTCAACTTCAAAATTGGTGGGCTATTCAAAGTTACCGACTGGTTGTCGATTACCGGCGGTTACAACGAGGCATTCCGTGCCCCGACATTGGGTGAATTGTTTACCACGGGTACCCATTTCACCTGCGGTCCGGGCTGCGCCAATCTATTCGTACCCAATCCTAATCTCAAGCCGGAAACTGCATTCAACAAAGAAGTCGGCGCACGCATACAAAAGTCAGATCTATTGTATGAAAACGATCAACTAGCTATCCGAGGTGCATATTTTCATAACAAGGTCAAAGACTTCGTTGATCTGATGGTTGATTTCGTCTTTTTCCCGGTCCCCGGCAACCCCGGCAGAGGAGGCGTTACGACCAGTGACAATGTACGTGACGCCGTACTGGAAGGGTTCGAAATAGAAGCCAATTATGCAGCAAAATACGGCTACACTGGCTTTTCCTACTCTCAGACACGCGGCCGCAACCGGACGGATGGAGGAGTATTGTCCAACGTCCAGCCAGATAAATGGATCGTACTGGCCGGTCTGAACTGGCCGACCTACGACCTCTCCCTGGGTTGGCGCAGCAGTATCGTCGAAGCACAAAACCGTGTGCCGACAGGTGGAACCCCTACTCCTGGCTATACACTACATGACTTGATATTGACCTGGCTGCCACAACACGGCTCATTCAGGGGTGTACGGCTCGATTTCGGGATCGATAATCTGACTGATAAAGATTATCGGCGTCACCTCAACGTCCTGAGAGATCCGGGACGCAACTATAAATTCACTGTCTCATACCAGTTTTGATGGGGAACCACCATTTATGCTGAAAAGATATAAAACTTATCCCAAAAAAATCTGTTTCTATTAGAGAAAAGTCTTGCGCAAAACTTTTTTTCAATTATAATGATAATCATTCTCGTTTGAGAATTTCAGTGGAGTGAAAACATGAATGCAATCGATACCAATCACAATGTGAATCCAAAGGCTAACGATGAATTGTCTTCATTGTTCGCACAACTCCCCATCAAACTGATCAGTAGTGAAAGCCTGTTCGGGATGGGAAATGAAGTACTCATTCAGCATCGAGGTGAACAATATCATCTTCGCCTCACACGCAACGATAAACTGATATTGACGAAATAAACCATAACATGAATCTTGGGGACAGATACTAAGGTCAACGGGTGTTTAGCTTTCTCAATAATCACTGGTAGTTCTCTCTCCTCTCCCAGTGAACTTATGGCAAGCCAGCCCCTCCTCCCGGGCAAGCCAGCCTTTTTTATGATTACAGGACAGTTGATCATGAAATTATTGGAAAAAACTGTGTTCGAGCCAGCGTATCAAGGAGTGCAATCCGGTTCCGGCACATTGATCAGAAATCATCGAAATGAAGCAGCATACAACACGCCTCCCTGGTTATACGAGGAGTTGAAACGTGTGCACCGCTGGATTTGCACGATACGTACAGCGTTATTACGTACCACACCTGAGAAAATACCCGACGCCCAACCTGTCAAACCCGCACATACCCCGGCTCCCATTGATCATTCCCCAGGCAGAGATACACCAGTCGCGTTCGATGACATGAGAATGCCCTGGGTCAAAGCAGATCGGCCGAATCAATATCATGCTTATCTGACTGTCAATCGCTTGAAAGCTAATCGCCATCATCTCGCAGGTCGGTCTATCCTGTGTGTAGGTGGGCGCGCTGCCCTGTACCCAGATTACCATCGTCTGATTGAAGCGGCTGGTGGTCATTTCATGGTGTTTCGCGGCGGTGCACAAGATAATACGGATTGCCTGCTCGCTTTGCTCGATTGTGTCAGTACTGTGATTTGCCCAGCCGACTGCATCAACCATGAAGATTTCTTTACGATCAAGCGGTATTGTCAGCGTACCCGTAAATACTGCGCTATTCTGGAGCGATCCGATCTGGCGACTTTTAGTAAGGCTGTGGAAATCCTGGCACGAGATTGTCATTATTACGTTCATCCTCAATCTCTAAGCCGATCGCTAGTTTGATCTCGTTAAAAGTGAATCCATTTATGCGTATAAAAAACAAAAGCTCATTTTTATTATATTTATATACTGCTTTACCTGTCCTCACCTTCTTATTGGTGTCCTCTTCCCCGATACAGGCTGAAAATATACGAGAATATTGGATTGCCGCAGAAAAAACAGACTGGAATTACGCCCCAACCGGTAAAAACCTGATCGATCAGGAAAGTGATCTGGATGTCTGGGGTAAAACACTGACTTATCCCAAATATCGCTATATCGGTTATACGGACGGCAGTTTTGCGAAGCCCATACCACAGCCCGAATGGATGGGTATCCTCGGTCCTACGATACGTGCAGTAGTAGGCGATACCATCAAAATCCACTTCCTGAACAAAACTGATCGGCCACTTTCCATGCATCCTCATGGAGTACTGTATGACACAGATAACGAAGGCGCCGATGGTGGAAAAGGTGGTAACGTTCTACCAGGTGGACGTTACACTTACACCTGGATCGTCGATCAGGATGCGGGCCCTGGCCCTGCCGATCCTTCATCCATCGTCTGGCTCTATCATTCTCACGTTATGGCAGAGGAAGAAATCAATCTCGGGCTGATCGGATCCATCATCGTTACCGCTCAAAACCAGGCAAGATCAGGCAAAGATCCTGCTCCGGCTGATATCGATCAGGAGTTTATCGCTCTATATATGATATTCAACGAAGAAAATGATGAGGAAAGTGGACTGAAACACGCAATCAATGGCCGAATTTTTGGCAACCTGGCAGGCTTTGAGACGAAATTGGGCCAGCGTATTCGCTGGCATCTGGTAGCACTAGGCAATGAGGTGGATAATCATACCGTCCACTGGCACGGTCAGACCGTTCTTGATCATGGTCGCAGAACCGATGTGATCGAGCTTATGCCAGCCAGCATGACGTCGGTCGATATGGTCCCTCGCTCACGTGGTGACTGGTTATTTCACTGTCATGTCAGTGACCATATGATGGCAGGAATGGCTACTCGCTGGCAGGTAAAGTAAGTAAACTGCTGCTGGTAACCAGAACGTAAACAATCGGAATTGGCCGGCATCCTGAGTTTTTCAAGTTCAGACATTTCTTTTATCGCCAATTCCGATGATTTCACGATATACGTAAATTTATATCCACTGGCTAGACTGGTCATATTCCGGTTCCGCCCACATCAGGGGCAACCCGCGACGATAAGTCGATATTCAATTGTAACACCTTGTCTACTATACTAATTATCAGAAGATCCAATCTATTTTAAACATTCCGATAACAAACAAAACTTGACAGTGGTTTATTCTTCGGTAGTGTAATAAAAATGACTGCTTAAAAATCCACGGAGAAAAGACCATGCTCGAGTCTCTTTTTTTTCTGTTCGTACTGTTGATCGTTATTGTTGTGGCATTATTCACGGTACCGTTTCTACGCCGTAATATTGTTTCCAACCTCTTTCTAAGAATCTTTCGCAAACTACTTCCACAAATTTCACAGACAGAACAGGAAGCTCTCGATGCCGGTACAGTCTGGTGGGAAGGTGCACTCTTCAGTGGCAAGCCCGACTGGAACACACTACTTGCCTATCCTAAACCTGTCCTGAGCCCGGAAGAGAAGGCTTTTCTCGATGGCCCGGTTGAACAATTATGTGCCATGCTCGACGAATGGCACATTACACATGAACGCAATGATTTACCTCCCCATATCTGGCAATTCATCAAGGAAAACGGTTTTTTCGGTCTGATCATTCCCAAAGAATACGGTGGACGTGGCTTTTCTGCATTGGCACATTCGGAAGTAGTCATGAAAATCGGGTCTCGCAGCAACACAGCGGCTGTTACAGTGATGGTCCCCAATTCGCTCGGCCCGGCTGAACTGTTACTGCACTATGGTACTGATGAACAAAAAAATTATTACCTGCCACGTCTGGCCAATGGAACTGAAGTACCCTGCTTTGCGCTGACCGGGCCGGAAGCAGGCTCGGACGCAGGATCGATTCCGGATTCTGGCATCGTATGTCGCGCAGAATTCGATGGTAAATCGGATGTCCTGGGTATACGTGTTACCTGGGAAAAACGCTATATCACGCTGGGACCGGTCGCAACCTTATTGGGGCTTGCTTTTCGACTATATGATCCGGATAGACTGCTTGGTGGTGAAAAAGATATCGGTATCACGCTTGCGCTCATTCCGACCCATACCCCGGGTGTCAACATCGGCCGCAGGCACTTCCCCTTGGACGGTGCATTTCAGAACGGACCTAATTCCGGTGAAAATGTCTTTATCCCCATAGACTGGATTATCGGTGGCCAGGAAAAAGTGGGACAAGGTTGGCGCATGCTGATGAACAGTCTGTCAGCCGGACGATCCATTTCCCTGCCAGCCACCAGTGTCGGAGCTGCCAAGCTCGCCGCCTGGACCAGTGGGGCCTACGGCCGTGTGCGCGTGCAATTTAAGTTGCCAATCGGCTATTTTGAAGGCGTTGAAGAAGCACTCGCCCGCATTGCCGGCAACACTTACATGATGGATGCTGCGCGTGTCATGACTGCCGGGGCAGTCGATCTGGGTGAAAAACCCTCCGTCATTTCTGCCATCGTCAAATATCACTTAACGGAACGCAGTCGGCAAGCGATCAATGATGCCATGGATATTCATGGCGGTAAGGGCATTTGCCTGGGGCCATCCAATTATCTGGGGCGGACTTATCAACAGACACCGGTCGGTATCACTGTGGAAGGTGCCAATATTCTGACACGCAATCTGATCATTTTCGGTCAGGGTGCGATCCGCGGCCATCCTTACGCATTACAGGAAATCAACGCTGCCTGGGATCAGGACAAGAAACGTGGCCTGCAAACGTTTGACCAGGCATTGGCGAGTCATATCGCCTTTACTTTCCGTAATGCTTTCCGCAGTCTGATTTTCGGCCTGAGCCGACGATTTATCAAAGAAATTCCTGGTCAAGCAGCTAATGAAACAGCAGATTATTACCGACAACTGACCCGTTTCTCTGCTTCGTTCGCGCTGCTGACGGATATTGCCATGCTGAAACTGGGTGGTGCACTTAAACGTCGAGAACGCCTTTCTGCCCGGCTGGGTGATGTTCTCAGCATGTTGTATCTGTGCTCGGCAACACTCAAACGTTTTGAAGATGACGGGCGCCCCACCGCAGATCTACCACTGCTACATTGGTCGATCCAGGATGCACTGTATCGCACCCAGCAGGCATTTGATGAGTTCCTGCTCAATTTCCCCAGCAACATAGTTATGCGAAGCTGGATGCGACTCATAATCTTCCCATTAGGTAAGCGCTGCCAGCCGCCCTCAGATGCGTTATCGCACGAGGTCGCACGGTTGATTCTGCTACCCGGCGAAACACGCGATCGCCTGACAGCGGGGATCTATCTGCCTACCGATGAAAATGAACCACTCGCCCAGCTTAAGCAGGCGCTCACCTGTGCAATTGATTGTGCACCGATCGAAGCCAAATTACGCCAGGCAATCAAAGAAAAAACGCTTATTGCACATGAAGATGAGCAAATCAGCCAGGCACTGACACAAGGTATCCTTACTGCAGACGAAGCAGCCTTACTTGAAAAAATGAAAATCCTGCGCCGTCGTGTCATTATGGTGGATGACTTTCCTCCGGACTTCCGGAAAAGCTCGAGTAATTTGTACGGAGGAGAAGCCGCGTGACGACCTCTCTGCCTTCTTGCAAAACGGATGATATGATTCCGGTTGAAATCGCTCAGACGCTTGATGGATTATTTAAAGAGCGAGTAAAACGTTCACCCCAGGCGATAGCCTACCGTGACTACGATGTCAACCATGAAATCTGGCGGGATTATACCTGGGCTGACATGGCGAATGCCGTCACGCTTTGGCAAACAGCACTTGCTCAGGAGAATCTTTCTCCCGGAGATCGGGTAGCGGTCATGATGCGTAACTGCCCGCAGTGGGTTATGTTCGAGCAATCTGCTCTCGGATTAGGATTAGTAGTCGTTCCACTTTACACCGAAGATCGTGCAGAAAACGCTGCCTGGTGTCTCAATCATGCAGGTGCCAAGCTATTGCTCCTGGAAAATCTGGCACAGTGGGAAGCATTGGCTGAGGTATCGGATCAACTCCAACAACTCACGCGCATTATTATTCTGACTGCATCTTCAAGAAATGTAAGCCAGACAGGCGATAAACGTGTAGTCGCATTACAGGATTGGTTACCAGAAGAAGCAAAAGATACCCCATCCATACGTAACGACCCTCACAGCATGGCAACTCTCATTTACACTTCAGGAACCACTGGTCGCCCGAAGGGAGTCATGTTAAGTCACCACAACATCCTGACCAATGCTCATGGCAGTGCACAGGTAGTCATGGTCACACCGGATGATCTGTTGTTGTCATTCCTGCCGCTGTCACATACTTTCGAACGTACTGCCGGCTATTACGTACCCATGCTATGTGGCGCCACGATAGCTTATGCCCGATCCATTCGTCAGTTGCAGGAAGACTTGCCAATCATTCGCCCGACTATTCTGATTTCAGTGCCAAGAATCTACGAAAAAGTCTATGCAGGCATACAAGCTAAACTGATGGAGGGGCCGGCATTTGCCAGATTATTATTTAAACTGGCTGTCGACGTTGGATACAGTCGTTTTGAATACCAGCAGGGACGAAGCAACTGGCGCCTGTCGCATCTATTATGGCCACTGCTCGATAAGCTGGTTGCCCGTAAAGTAATGGAGAAATTAGGAGGACGTTTGTGGCAAGTAATGAGTGGCGGTGCAGCGCTTTCACCAGAAGTTTCACGTATTTTCATCGGTTTGGGGTTACCGATCCTCCAAGGTTACGGCTTAACCGAAACAAGCCCGGTAGTCTGCGCTAATCGGCTGAATGACAATCAACCAGCCAGTGTAGGCAAGCCCATTCCTGGTGTGGAAGTCAAGCTGGGTGAACATGACGCGTTGTTGATTCGCGGACCTAATGTCATGCTGGGTTACTGGAATAATGCTGAAGCCACAGATGCTATCCTGTCCAAGGATGGCTGGCTCAATTCCGGGGATACTGCATATATCGATGAAGAAGGACGAGTAACCATTACCGGTCGCCTGAAAGATATCATTGTGACTTCTACGGGTGAAAAGATTCCGCCTGCAGATATGGAAGCCGCAATTTTACGTGACCCGACTTTCGAGCAGGTTATGGTGATCGGGGAAGGACGTTCTTATCTGAGTGCGCTGGTAGTACCGAGCGAACGTGGCTGGGAAACAATTGCCACACACTGTAATGCTAAAAATGACCCTAAATATCTGGCCCGGGATGAATACGCAGAAGAAATCATACTGGAAAAAATTGCCCGTCAAATCAGGGAATTCCCCGGTTATGCCAAAATTCACCGTACGATACTGATTCCTGAGCCCTGGACAGTCGATAATGAAATGCTCACGCCTACTCTCAAACTGAAACGAGCGAAGATTTTCGAACGCTATAAAGCGGAAATCGATGAGCTCTATTCCAAACGTTAAATTCTGAAAAGGTATGACTACTGCTCAGAACGATCATGCTACCCTGCATGTTTCTCTGCCTGCCGATCAGGAACCTGTTTTACGGACAGTACCCACGTCTTCAGATACCAATTATGCTGGCGATATCTTCGGAGGCTGGATCATGGCACAGGTTGATCTGGCTGGCAGTATTCCCGCCATCCGTCGGGCACGTGGACGTGTTGCTACTGTCGCCGTCAACTCATTCGTTTTTAAACACCCGGTGCTTATTGGCGATCTGGTCAGTTTTTATGCACAAATTATCAGGACTGGCCGTACTTCAATTACTGTCGATGTTACGGTTTATGCTCAGCGTGGTGCCCGGGAAGGTGAAAAAGAAATTTGTATCAAGGTTACCGAAGCCGTACTGACCTATGTCGCCATAAATGAGCATCGTAAACCACGTATGCTGCCACAGGAATAAACATAAACTGGGTACAGTAAATTTATTATCTGAAATTCTTCAAACCAGCCCATCGTAATCACTGGATAATGGAAAAAATATGGTGTTACAAACTTGCGATAGCTATCATTTGCGTAATGATGATCGGTTTTTTCGATCCGATTCACGCACAGGCTGACGCAGCCAATGCCATTATCGAATTCAAGAATAAAGGTAAGATCGTCAAATCCCTGCAATTGGATGAATTCGACGTCATCACGAACAAGGATCGGTTGAAGATTTTTGAAGTACACGAGAAGAGAGAACGCACATACCAGGCTTATCCTGTCCGACCGATCTTCGATCAGATCTTTGGAAAACAGTGGAGAAAAGCGGAAGAGATCGTTTTCAGTTGTAAAGATGGCTATCAGCCAAGTATTCCCGTAGCAAAATTTCTTGCCTACGATGCCTACTTTGCTTTTGCCAGTGCAGACAGTTCGCCATTTATACTACATAACGCACTGCAAAATAATGAAATTGCTAAATTAGGACCGATTTACTTGATATGGGACAATTTAAAAGTACCTGAATTGCTTGATGAAGGCGCATCTGACATGCCCTACCAAATCGTAGGAATCGAACTCACAACCTTTGCCACCCGTTTCCCGGATCTTTTTCCACCAACCGGCACCTCTACAGCAATACAACAGGGGTTTCTGCATTTTCGCAAGTATTGCATAGCATGCCATACAATCAACGGCCAGGGCGGTAACAAAGCCCCTGAACTGAACTATCCGACCAGTGTAACTGAATATATCAAGCCCGAATACCTGAAACGCTGGATCGATGACCCATCCGATATTCGCTATAACACGACCATGCCAGCATTAGCAGCGGAGATACCGGAACGGGAAAAAGTCATTGAAGAAATTACTGCTTACTTAAAAGCCATGAGCACAATGAAAAGCCTTCGCAACAACGAAGCTCAGACAGATTAGTCATTACTAAAAAATCACTATAACCTTGCCTATGCCTACTTCTCTCAAGAATGTAATTAAAAAATTACCGATATTCAGAAAAATTGTCGCGGAGCGGGATCAATTACATGCTGAGCTGACTGCACTGAAGGAAAAAAATCTGTGCTTTGTGCCGCCCGGCCATTTCTATTCTCCAATTCCTTCGCTGGATGAAATACGGAAAAACGAATCAAGGATTTTCGGTAGTATCCAACCAAATATCATGGGTCTGGAACTCCATGAAACCGAGCAACTCGAGTTGCTCAGGCATTTCATTCCCTACTATCAGGAGATGCCCTTTCAACCTGAAAAACGTGAGGGGCTGCGCTATTACTTTGAAAATCCGGCCTACTCATACTCTGATGCAATTCTTTCCCACTGTATGATCAGGTTTCTGAAGCCGAACAAATTTATCGAAGTAGGCTCTGGTTTTTCATCCTGTATGACGCTGGATACCAATGAATTATTCTTCGATGGCTCGATAACAACCACGTTTATTGAACCCTATCCGGAACTATTCCTTTCACTCATCAAAGAGGAAGATAGGAATAAGATCAAAATTATTCCATCCCGTTTACAGGATGTTGATTTATCCGAATTCGAGACGCTGCAGGCAAACGATATTCTGTTCATCGATTCCACTCATGTCGGTAAAATCGGCAGCGACGTGAATTATATTTTCTTTGATATCCTGCCGCGCCTGTCACCGGGCGTCTATGTCCACTTCCACGATATCTTTTTTCCGTTCGAGTATCCCAAAGACTGGATATATGAAGGGCGCGCCTGGAACGAGGCATACCTTCTTCGCGCCTTTCTTCAGTATAACAATTCGTTCCGTATCGTACTCATGAATACTTTTATGGAATATTTTTACGAGTCGTTTTTCAAGCTGAACATGCCGCTGTGCTTCAGGAATCCGGGTGGCAGCATCTGGATTCGCAAGGAGTGATACTTCTTCGTCAGGCAGATAAACTTTATGCAGAAGATAATTAGTGCACTCGAGTTGAAAATCCCACCAGCGGTATTTGTAATCATACTTGCTATTGTCATGTGGTCGATTAGTGGGAAAGTTCCGTCTCTGTCGTTTTCATTTCCGGGGCAGTTCGTTGTCGTCGTCATATTGACAACAGCCGGTATACTCATCACGCTGACCAGCGCCGTGGCATTTTACCGGGCACAGACAACAGTCGACCCTACCCGGCCGGAGAAATCGTCTGCCCTGGTTACTTCCGGTATTTATCGTGTCAGCAGAAATCCGATCTATGTCAGTTTTCTTCTGATACTTATAGCATGGGCGATATACGTGGCCAATTTCCTGGCCTTTGTGGCGCTACCGGTTTTCGTCGCATATATGAACCGTTTTCAGATCATTCCCGAAGAACGCGTACTACGTGCCAAATTCGGCAGTACCTTCATCCAGTACGAACAATCCGTTCGCCGCTGGCTGTAGGCTGGCAAAATACTGATCTGATCGATCGGCTACTTGAGAATCCGTTATTTTCAGAGTGGCTTGATATTGGTGGAATTTACCATCATCTCTATCACAAGCAGTCAGAAAGAGACTATTTGACCCGGCTACGATATTCCAGTGTACGGGTATCGATTTCGATTTTGTCGCCGATTTCACAGAACAAGGGGACAGACAGTTCAAACCCGCTGGCAATCTTGGCAGGTTTCATCACTTTACCTGACGTATCGCCCTTGACAGCCGGCTCAGTGTAGGTAATCTCACGTACGACGGAGCTGGGTAATTCGACCGAAATGGCTTTGCCGTTGTAAAATACTACTTCACAAGGCATACAATCTTCCAGAAATTTGAGTACATCACTCATGGTTTCCGCCTCTACTTCGTATTGGTTGTATTCAGCGTCCATGAACACATACATAGGATCGGCAAAATAAGAATAAGTGACTTCTTTCTTCTCCAGTATAACCACATCGAATTTGTCATCCGCCTTGTACACCGCCTCGCTGTGCGATTCAGTAAGCAAATTTCTGTATTTCATTTTTACGACGGAAGCATTGCGACCGGATTTGGTGAATTCGGTTTTCAGCACGACCATGGGATCGTTACCAAGCATGAATACGTTACCTACACGAAGTTCCTGAGCAGTTTTCATCTGATAATCTATAAATAAAAAGGCTAGTATTATACTCAGGCATGTCCGGAAATCCAATCACTGCAACGATACGTATATTATCTGTTAGACGAATTGCTTTATATTTATCAAATATATAGAGCGAGCCAGTATTTTCCTGTGCTAAAAATCCAAGTTTTAAGAATACTGCCGATTCTTGCAGAAACGGACCAGGTTGGCAGCGAGATCATCAGTTTGTGCAAGCTGCTCTGCCCAGGTCATGGCATGGTGCTGCAACGCGGTTCGATGTTGCCAGAAGCTATCCCAGTCCAGCTGTCCGCCATTGTTCCAGTTTTGGTGAAAAGTACGCAGTGCGGTGGTACTTTCTTCCAATCCCTGACAGTAACGATCGAGAAATGCATCGAGCTTCACTCGATGCGCATCGTCCTGCTGCGGGTAGATTTGCCATACCAACGGCCGCGCTGCCCACTGTGCACGTACAAAGGAATCCTCCCCGCGTACGAAATTGCAATCACATGCCCACAGCAGTCGATCGTAATCTTCCTGTGGTACGAAGGGAATGATACGTAAAGTCAGATTACCGCGGCGTATACTATCTCCCACTACCAGATTAGGTCGTTCAGCCCAGTTTGCGATCTGTGTCAGTATCCTGCTCTCCGGCACCAGGCAATACACTCGTGCTGTGGAAGCCACCCATGCGTTCAGCAAATTACCGACTGGCGCACTGTCATAGCAGAATAACGAAATGACGGTTTCAGCAGAATCAGAGGCAGGTAAGTTGAATCGGTATCGTAATGCCGCGGGGTCACGTTGCAATGCATCGCGTTGCGTCAATAACCCGGCTTCCCGTAACAAACCACCGGTTGCCGTAGTAAAACCAGGAAAAAAGAAATACTTTGTCAGAGGCAGACGCGGATGAGGTGAAGCTAAGCCATGACAACCTTCCACCCATTGCTCGGCCGACAGGTATTCCAGATTGACCCATATACGTTTTGTCTGCTCCACATTAGAAGAAATGCCAGAAGAGCACTTATCATGGATTCGGTCTGAAAACCGGGGTACGGTGGAAACCATCGCTTCCACGTAATTTGCCGGCAGCTCACAGCCGAACGCTTCGATTACTACCTCAGCTGGTATCAGGTCGGGAAATGGCTCGACCCATTGCCATACTTCCACTCCCTGGTAATTCTGAACTTTCAGTCCGACATCAATATCCGGGCAAATATGCTGTAAGCTTACTATATCGTCTACCAGCATCCGTACTTCCATACCATATTCCGTTGCCAGTTGCTGTGACAGCCGCCAGCATACCCCGATATCGCCGTAGTTATCGATGACATGACAGAAAATATCCCAGCGCATCAGGGTTTCATTTGAATGGAGATAACCGCGAATATCAACTTAACTTATTATGCCTATGAACCATTTTCAGTAATGCTTCAGACGTAACAATAATTTCCGTCATTGCGAGCCTGCAAAGGCGAAGCAATCCAGAGCGATGTTGATGCAGGCACTGGATTGCCGCGCCGCTACGCGGCTCGCAATGACAAAGGTAACCAGAAGTGTATGGGTAGCTAAATAAACCAAACTGAAAATAGTTTAGAGGCATATAACTTATTGTCCACAATATAGAAATATATTTTCTGGTTTGACAACATTCTTGATTGTCAGTATTTTGCTGATCAACGAAAAGAAGCTTGGAATATCGACTTTGTCAGGTTCAGAATATCTACTGACGGGCAAATACACCAGTTGTTCAACCGAGCATCATCATATTATAGGCAAGATGAATGAAAAAAACGGTACAAAACCGTACTGCCCGTGCAGGACTGTATCGCCATCGCAGTAGCGCCCGGCCGAATACCGCATATACAAAACCCAGGAACTTTCACTCCTCTTTACACCAGAACGACACGCCAGAGAATAAAGCAGAAGATTCGTACAAAGACGAAATCTGGTACTACACTGACGACTTTGAGCGCTACGGACCGGTCAACGGCAACGCTTTAATCCGCATGTATCTGAGTAATGAGATCAGTGATCGAACCCTGGTCTGGAAACGCTGTCAGGTACATGATTCCGGCTGGTCAAAATTCGGGGATTGTGAACTGTTCGAAGAAGCCAGACGTATTCCGGTCCCTGCCAATGAGCACCCCCCTGCCAGCTATTCCAATGAAAACAATCCACTACGATCCATCCTCATGTGGGGAGTACTGATCTTTCTGGCAGCAAATGCAATCATTTTTTCATGGCGGATACTGAACAATGCCAACTCAGTAGAGGCATTGCTGCTCAGCCTGCCACAGCAACTGTTCACCTTTTATCTGGCTTGTTACCTGGGGTTATGGGTAACCTACTTCAGATCCAAAAGCCCACCGTATACCGGTGAGCAGTATCCAACTCTGCGTCGTCTATTACATGTCTACAGCGTGCAATGGAACGGTACTGCAATGATGGATGATCACAGCAACCCACTACCGATTCTGCCTGAACGGGAAACTATTTATCAAAAAAAGGCTACGACTGGCTTGACTGCTCTGGCAATGCTGGCTTCTGCAGCACTGATCGAATTGGTAACAGCCAACGTAATTTATATTCATCTGCTGCCGAAAGAACCAGTTGCTGTCATAACACTGGAATGGAGCCATACCTTACTGTTTCTTGGCTCAATCTGTGCTTTTTCCGCATTTGTATCTTTCCTGGTTGCCGCAGATGCCTTGGATTCATTGTTCAATCGCTTCAAATACCAGTCTGTTGCCCGAAAACTGTTACAACATTTTTATAATACGGCTGTCAATCCACGTTACTACGGTTTTTTCTTCCTGATTACCGGCGCTGCCGTCCTGATGGCGGCACATAGTCCTCTACTCGGTTCAATTGCTCTCGCACTGGTATTCATTATCGGTTATCCCCACTGGTTTCCAGCGCGGGACATCGTTAATCCAGCATTTCCCAGCAATAATATGATCCGATTACAGACCCGTTTCCGATTGCGTGCCCTGATTACACTAGTGCCTCCTGCTTTATTAATACTGCTTTTCTGAGGGCGATCGATTTTGCCTGCCTATTCTTATGCGGTAATAAGTGCAGTTCTGTGGGCTATTTCAGCACCGATTCTCAATGCCGGCCTGAAGCGAATCCCACGCGAACAATGGATCACTTGCGTATTTACCGGACTGCTGGTCGCACAGCTGACCGGCACGCTGACCCTGACAGTGATACTTGCAGCCACCGCACAGCTTGAATTCAGCACCAGTGGTTACCTGATCGCAGCGGGTTTATTCACCTTCCCACTGGCTACAGGACTCTATTATCTGTCAGGGTATGCCTTCGGTACACGTATCGAATTCGCTTCGCAATTCGCCAAGATCAAACCGTTATTCTCGGTACTGTTGGCACTACTGGTTCTGAAGGAAACTTTTGGAACAGTCTCTTATATTGCACTGACATTGATTCTGCTGGGATTAATGGTATTGACCGGCAACGCCTGGCGTGGTGCCCTTTCCTGGCGTGCTGTGCTGCTTGGCCTATTGGCTGCTCTGGCCTGGGCAACAGGTGAAGTCTTCATGAAACTTGGTTTACATTCGGCGTTATCACTTACCGATACTTTTACTGCCCTGGCATCAGCCACGGTAATCAGCCTGGTATTGTTCATGCCGGCATTGCTGCATGCTGTTGCAAAACACGTGCTCATCCATTCCTGGCTTCTCGCTTTTGGTATCCATGGCATTATCAGTTTTGCCCTGGCCTACGCCAGCTTCTTCGAATCCATTCGTCTGATCGGCCTATCCAGAACTGTACTGATTAATGCTTTCTGGCCGATTCTCGCCATCGTCCTTACCTGCCTGTGGCAGCGCTTGCAACGACAACCCTGTGAAGTGCCCAATGGTATCTGGCTGGCTGCAATACTCGTACTGGCAGGCAGCCTGATACAAGGTCTGGCATTGGAAATATCACTATAAGTACTGTTTCCCGATCATTCTGAACGGCAACAAGACTTTTCTATTTGGATAGCTTCCGGAAAAGTAAAAAAGAATACAAAAGGGGTTGAATTTCTGGAACCGGAACACATTTAAGAAAAGAAGACGATTCCTCTCATATTGAAAAGCCAGCAGAGAAATTGCTGTTGGCTTTTATTTTACCCTTCATATTTTCTACAGATATGATCCGGAATCAATATCAGAAAATATCATACTAAATAACCATCATAAAGCTTGACCAGATAAGCCTAAACGGACGCTAAACGGTTCCCCTTTTGCGGATCAAACAAATACAATTTATCAAGGTCAACGCTAAGTTTGACTCTATCTCCCTCTTTAATAATGTGATTCGTATTCAGCCGCGCTGTAAAATCCAGCAACCTATTGCCCTGTTTCTCTGGTAGGTTCTGATTCTTTATTAAAGCCGGCATAGGCGGCCAATAGTGATTTTCCATCTGAAAATGCACCAGCAGGCTGGCACCCAGCCATTCGACAATTTCTATTACGACGTCAAAAATAATCTGTTTTTTGCTTTGCTCAGCTATATCAGATAACAAATAGAAATGTTCCGGACGTATACCGGCTATGACACAGTCAGGACAATTATTTAAGCTGCTCCCTTGCTGAAGATCTGTTTCAAGATTCAACAAAGGAATAAACAACCGGCCATTTCTGATTTGTACCGGAAAAAAATTCATCGCTGGAGAACCGATAAAACCAGCAATGAACATATTCTGCGGTTGTTCATATAATTCATAAGGCGTGCCAATCTGTTGGATGATGCCTTCTTTCAGAACTGCGATTCGGTCACCCAGTGTCATGGCTTCGGTTTGATCATGAGTGACATAAATTGTTGTTGTACGCAGTTGTCTTTGCAGACGGGCGATCTCGGTACGCATTTGATCACGCAGGCGTGTATCAAGATTGGACAATGGCTCATCAAGCAAGAAAACAGCTGGATTGCGTACAATGGCTCTTCCCATGGCAACACGCTGACGTTGTCCACCGGAAAGCTCGCGTGGTTTGCTATTGAGTACATCGCTCAGTTCCAACAATGTTGCTGTTTCCTCCACACGTTTAGTAATCTCCTGTCCGGGGATCTTGCGCATGACTAATGGAAAAGCGATATTTTCTCGAACGCTCATGTGCGGATAAAGCGCGTAACTTTGAAAAACCATCGCCATGTTGCGGTCCCTTGGATCTATATCGTTAATGACGACATCATCCATCCGGATTTGACCAGAGGTAACTTCTTCAATACCTACGATCATGTTCAGCAATGTAGATTTGCCACACCCGGAAGGGCCTACCAATATAAAGAATTCGCCATCGTTAATGGTTAAGTTGGCCGCCTCTATTACTTTGGCGCCATCAGGAAATTGTTTTGTGACATTGCTTAATTCGATTTTTGCCATGGCTGTTTCTCTTTGGGAATATCAGCCTTTTATTGCACCCGAGGTAAGGCCAGCGACGATACGCTGTTGAAAAATCAATACCACTATCATCACCGGAACAGTGACCACTACCGAAGCAGCTGCAATTGAACCGATCGGCAATTCAAAACGGGAACTGCCGGTAAAAAAGGCAATTGCTGCCGGTACTGTACGGGCATTATCAGTTGATGTCAGCGAGATAGCGAATAAAAAATCATTCCATGCAAAAATAAATACCAGTATGGCGGCAGTAAATACACCGGGTGCAGCCAATGGCACCATGACCCGGATAAAGGATTGCAGGGTTGTGGCGCCATCGATACGCGCTGCTTTATCCAGGTCCCACGGAATTTCGCGAAAAAAAGCAGCCAGTATCCAGATTGCCAAAGGCAAAGTAAACGTCATATAGGGCAGGATCAGTCCCAACCATGTATCGTATAATCCGGTTATTCGCCACATATCAAACAACGGGCCGATAATTGCAATGGGCGGAAACATTGCTGTCGTCAGTATCCCGGCAAGCATCAGGCGACGGCCGGGGAATTCCAGTCGCACAATTGCATAAGCCGCGAACATTCCAAGGAAAACAGAGAATAAAGTAGCTATCGAAGCAATGCCAATGGAATTCAATATCGCAGACGAAAACTGCGTATCTGAAAAAACGTTCCGGTAATGTTCAAGGCTGATCGTTTGTGGAAAAAAATACTGATCATTCAGGTCGCTGCCACGTTTTAGAGAAAGCGATAAAATCCACAGCATGGGTATAGCAGCATAGGCAATAACCAGAACGTTACTCATCGCCCAGAAAACGCTTTCCAATAGACCTTTTTTCATTTCTGATCCCCGCTTTCCCGTTTGCTCAGCGTAATATTAAATCCTTTAACAAATAATACAGAAATAACCACTATGCTAATGAATATCAATACTGAAACCGCTGACCCCAGTCCCAGATTGAGACTGACAATCAACGTGTTATAGCCAATCATTGAAACCGTCTCGGTATCTTGTGCACCGCTGGTTAACACAAACACTGTATCAAAAATCCGGAATGCATCCAGCGTACGAAACAGTACCGCCACCAGAATAGCGGGCTTCATCATGGGTACTGTGATTTTTATAAAGCGTTGCCAGGCATTGGCACCATCCACGCGAGCAGCCTGAATCAATTCATTTGGTACCAGCGTCAAACCTGCCAGCAGCATCAATGCCATAAATGGCGTGGTCTTCCAGATTTCTGTAAGAATAATGACAAGAAACGATGACCAGCGCTGTGTCAACCATGCCTGTTCCATCCCCAGCAACGCATTGATAAAACCGGTAGTCGGATCAAACGCGAATTTCCAGGCAAAGGCAGCAACAACAGTAGTGATCACATACGGCAGCAGCGTCGCTGCACGCACTGCATGGCGCCAGAATATAGTGTGGTACATGATGAGCGCCAATGGAAACGCCAATATCAATTCCAGCGCGACTGAGCTTATTGTGAGGATTAAGGTATTACTCATGGCCTGCCACCATACTTCGGAAGTCAGAATACTTAAGTAATTGTCCAGGCCAACGAAAATACGCTGATCAGGAAAACGCAGATCGTATCGGAAAAATGACAGCCATATAGCGTATAGAATGGGATAAGCCGTTACCAGAATCAGTACCAGAACCGCTGGAGCGCATAACAGCCAGGCTTGATACTGTTCGTCTCGCCGTTGTTTGCGTCGCTCGTTGCCCCGCAGCATGCTCAAAGCAGACCCTTTGAACTCAGTGCACGGCTGATTGCATCGCGCAGCCGGATATAATCTTTATCGGGTTCGATGTCACGCATGGGATGTAAAGTACGGCTGATAGCCAAGGAAACATCGTTATACAGTGGCGTTTGCGGGCGCTGCACTGCATCGCGTAGCGTAGCGCGCAGAACATCCGCAAAAGGCAAGGCCTCACGAATCTCAGCGTCATCATATAAAGCAGCAATGGTAGGCGGCAACCCGCCTAGCGTGGCAGCAATGCGCTGATGCCTTTCTGAAGCAATACAGGCAGCTGCCTCAAATGCTAATCGAGCGTGGCGGGAATGGGCACTGACAGCCAGGTTAATACCGCCAATCGCTGTTCGGCCCGGCTTGTCTTTAGATAATGAAGGCCAGCGCGCCCAACCGATATGCGGAGCTATCTCGGGTGCATTCTGTTGTATGCTCGACCATACGAACGTGTAATTGATCATAAAACTGGAATTACCCGTTTCAAAAGCCAGTCGTGCCTGGTCTTCCCGGGCTGTTGACAAGGTACGGTCTGCAACCGGTGAATTGGCAAAATGTGCCATCGTTGAAAGCGCATGTATTGTCGGTTCTTGCGCCAAAGCAATCTTTTCATTACGTGTATCCAATACTGACCCGCCAGCCGTGGCCAATAATGAAATAAAAAACACAGTCAACCCTTCATAGCGCTCACCCTGCGCCTGAATGGTTCCTGATTTGCCCAATGTTTCGGCCAGACGTATCATTTTCTGCCATGTTGTGGGCGCTTCCCTGATCCTGTCTGTACGATACCATAATAGCTGCGCGTTAGTGGTATAAGGCACGCCCCACATTTCGTCCTGATACATCACGCTTTGCAATGGCGCAGCAAGTCGATTCGCTTTTGCCTCTTCCATCGTCTCGCTGCGCCAAGGCAAAATCCACCCCGCTTGTGCGAATTCCGCCGTCCAGATAACGTCCATGCCAATAATGTCAATCGATTGATCGCCAGCGGCCAATCTACGCACCAATTGTTCCCGTTGTCGATCGGGATCAGCAGGTAATGGCACCAACTTAATTTGATAGGTATTCTGAGAATTTTCTGAACAGTTGCGAGCTGCGATGGCAAATGCGCCGGAAGGTTCGTTGAAAACATACCAGCTTAAAGTCGGCGTAACCTCTTTCTCTTTCTTCTGATCATTGCAACCGGCCAGCATGATCAGACTAATGATGCATAAGGTAGAAACCAAGCGGATGCCAACCACCAATTTATCTCCTGATTACATGGAAAAAACTGATTTTTTGAACATTCTAACGATCAATATCATCGTTCAGGTTGAAGCTTTTACGGCTGCATATTGATGGTAGAGACACAGACCATTATGATTTATTGCACCATTCTGGAACCGACGATTCAAAAATGGATGGAAGCAGCTTCCTGGAAATAATACAGAAGCCGGAAACAGGACGACTTGATAGGGCCTAATTTCCTGTTATTTTAACTTCAGAAATACCCTGATTATTTTTTGCAGTCAGGGTATGATATCAATGCTAGCGGGTCAGCTTAATCCTCTTCTAATAAATTCTGGCGGACTGATCCCGAGGAAACGTAAGCCAGCCAAAGGCAACACAGATTCAGATAAATTTAAATTATATCGGTATCGCATTTGGTGGAAAGTGCATTGCCTGCTTGAAGCATTACTGACCCACCGTAGCATCACTTACGCTTCGACAAGCTGAAAAAGAAATACAAGAGTATAGTCGCTATGGCCTGTAGACCTTCTGATTACTCATGTGAAATATCAACAGGCCGCAGTGACAAGTTTAATTTTCTTGGTTTAGGGCATTGCATTCATCGATAAATGCTTGTCGTTCGACTTCATTATTTTTAAATGCGGTCAATGCTTTCTCCATTCCTCTCCCTGAACAATTTACTGGACTAACTTCCGGGATTCCGTCGCAACCAATCAGAGCAATACTAAGGCCAATAATACAAACAGTGTATTTAAAATTCATCTAAAAATTCTCTCTATAAAATGTCCATTACAGCTTGATGTATAATCATCTTTCCCAATTGCTTAGTGTTAGTCGATTACAGAACCTAACCACGCAATTCTACCTGAAACCTCATGATCTGAGGTTCTTTAAAATTCTTCCTTTTCCCACTGTAGGGGTAACCCTGGTCATTTAGTCAGTAATTGGCAACCTGACCTTTATCGGGTGAAATTGTTTCCGTGCTTATATCATTACATCAGATAGAAGCTCGTCGGTTTCTGTGGCGGAGAAATATCCGGCTCACCAAGAAGTTGTTTGATATTGGTTTCAATGGTAAAGGCAATAGCTGTCATCGCAGTATCGGTTGGCCGGTTCTCAAAAGGGTCCTGCATGTGAGTAGCCGTTTTTTCCAGTAGAAAAAAGCAGGTAGAAATAGTGATCAATAAGGGAATTTCAAAAATAGCTTCAATATCCTGCAAGGCCATAGAAAAAGTAATCACAAACAGGTAGATAATCAAGTGCAGAAATAATCGGTAGGTTGCAGGAAATACGGTGCTTTTGATACGTTCGGCTTTACCCATCGAATCACACAGCCGTACCAGAGTACTGTCAAGTTGAATATGTCTGTACGCATCAAGTTGGTCATCATCTCTGAGCTTCCGAATATCTCGTGCATGCAATGCTAAAAGAGCCAAAGGGACATTTTGGTGTTTCATTGCTTCAGCAATTTCTTCTTCAGGTATAAATTCATTCAACTTCCAGGTTGGATCCAGCCTGCGAAGCGACTGTCCTAAGCTGTAACACCAGGCGATTTGCCGAAATGCAATCCGCTTAATCTGTTCATCGTTTCCTTTTTCCACCAGGTTCTGTAACTGTAGCACTAGACTTCGCGAGTCATTTACAATGCTGCCCCATATTTTACGAGCTTCCCACCAACGATCGTACGACTGATTCAATTTAAATGATAGCAGGATCGAGATGGCCATCCCGATAGAGGTAGGAATGGTAAGCGGCATATTAGGAATAACATCTCTGAAGTAATAAATAAGGTAGTGTACGACCAGCGAAATAACGAGGACAAACAGGAGGTCATGCTTTACTTTGTTAAAAATATAAGAAATCGATGGTCTTTTCAGCAACATATAAGTCGTTCTAGGCTATGAAAAATACAGGTCGATGTATTTCTCCTACATACTTTCACAATTAGGTCGCCTCTTGCCTTTTATTATTCGTATCTGCTTTACAATACGGCTCACTCGTGAATAATGCAAACCAAAATAGTCACCAGTTCCTGCATACTAAAAAACAAGATCTGCCCCGGCCACTTTCAGTCACTTCTGTAATACATCTATCGGAAATACAGCAAAACACCCGTCATGCTATTTTTATTCTAGCCTCGGTTTGGCTTAGCTGCGCGATTATATTGACCAGATGATCAGGCTCACCAGGCCAAGAAAACTGTTCCGATCACCATCGTTCAGAAAAATAACCTATCACCCATCTCCACGCGTAGCAACGTGATACAGTGCATCGGCAAAAATAATACGCTGCCGTTGTCTTGTTTGCTTCCATCAACGCCCCTGCTGTTCGGGTTGTTGCACCCGTAAAGAAATATCCATCACACGATTGCTTCTCTTTACCTGATCAGCTCTTCACATGGCTCCATTGATAACTTTTTACCGTTGTCCAGGACGGCCTTTTTTTATTTATCACTGAATGGCGACAAATCAATGAAAGGTAGCGTGATATTTCTCACAGAGCTTTATGCTTAAGAGCATTATTTTATTTAAACTTTCTACTACTCAAAAAGCTTCTGATGATGAAACTGCTTGGTGTTCATCCTTCGTCAACTGTGGTGTCTACGGGAGGTCAGTATCATGGGTACCAATTCGGCAAAAGCCATCAGCTGGTTAATTGAGGACGCGCTTTTAACCCATTGGCTGGTGCAATTACTGTCATCCACAATCCAGGAATGCGAAATACTGAAATGTCACGATCGGATAACCATGTAGGTTCTCATACAAGCAACTGCCACTCATTAATCTAGCCTGAAGATCAGCAAGCCAAAGATTTTGTATTTATTTACTCAAGTTAGATATCATGCCAAACTAGATTCTAGTGTATTCTCAAAAAATAAATCACTTACTGCGTTTTAAGAAAATATTTCAATGAAAAAAAGTTGTTTCCTCAACATTAATACCTTTATCTTGCTATGGGCACTGGCTCTGACTTCTCAGACAATTAATGCAGCTATCCCTATTGGCGTTAATACAAAGGGTTATACCTCGGGCCGGTTAAGTACAGTAAGTCTTGAAAGGTCCTTTAATACCACCTATGTTGGGGAATTATTACTCGGCCATGACAGCATTACTTTTATCAGTCTGGGAAATAATAAATCACTTCTCCCAATTTCTAATCCATGGCGATTTTGCTTCAATGAGCGCCGTTATAAAGAAATTGAAGCACTTATTGGCAGAAATGTAGTGCTCGAATTCAAAACACCTAAAAGCAACTCACTACTTTCATGTTCTGCAGCCCATGAATTAGTAGCGATCTATCCGGTAGATAAAGACCATGCATTGGAACAAACACGTTCAATAGGCAATTCACTTATCACTGATCCGGAAACAGCCAGTGGTGTCGATTTTGGCAGAATAACCAATGTGATAGAAAATAAAAGTACAATCAGAGATTATTTCATGACGATCCAAATTGGAAACGGTGGAAACCAATTCCGCAATTTCATTATGAATGATCCTGATTTATTTAATTTTGCAGTCAATTGCCTGAAAACGGCAGCAATGGTAAGAATACACTATAGTGAACGATACTCATTTAGCAACCGTTTTGGAACACCCACTCTGTCATATGTCATGGAAATAGAGGTGGTTGATTAGAAAGTCAATAGTTTTTTTATTTCATACTGCTAATTATCAAGCCATCTTTCAAGTGTAATTATGTAATTGGGGTCACCAAAAACAAAACCTCGCCCGTTTTACTCCATCACTCGATTTTCTCCAAGCGTCGCACTGCAGGTCTGCCTCGACTACTATAGCCCACGCAACATCCAATAGTAGATTCAATCGTTTTCTTGAAGTGATCGCTGCCAAGCGGTGTGCCGGAATGCAAGCAAGCACGAATTAATTCAAGCTCATCTGGATGATTTGCAGTGACAAAACCGGCACGATACCGAGCCTGTCGTGCTTCAGGTGTTTCACCTAATGAGAAATAGAGCGCATGCGGCTGAAGGATAGCATTATCAACCCCTTGAGCATTTGCCGCGTAACTCGACCATCGATACTTTCCAGGATGATCAACCATCGCAGCACGCACCGGATTCATTTCAATATAGCGCATACAAATCAGGAAATAAGCTTCGGACTCTAAAATATTCCCCTTATGCCGCCCTTCCCACAAACTCCCCCTACGACGATAAGTTTTATTCATATAGGATACGAAATGGCGTCCAATATTTTGGAATAACAGACTGATATCGTTTTCAGCTTTGGGCGTTACCAGTAAATGCACATGATTGGTCATCAACACGTAGGCATGGATCAGACATTCCAAATCATCGGCTGACGCTTTCAGGAAACGCAAATACGCCAGATAATCCTCATCATCAAAAAATACCGGCTCCTTATTATGACCGCGTTGAAACACGTGTGCCGGCACCCCTGGCTGATAGAAACGCTTTTTTCTTGGCATCAGGAATTCAGTAATGCTAACGGATGGCGTATTTTTAAACCTTTAAACCGCTTAAATCCCTTATCCGTTGTTACCCATACACAATTCCACTCGATCGCCAAAGCTGCATGATAAGCATCGGCGATATCATTTCCCTTTGCATTAATCTGCTCTACACACTGCAAAAAAATTTTCCAGTGTAAGGGGCCTGGGACAAGGCAAGCCGCCTTAGGTGTTTCTTTAACCTGATTAATAAAATGAATCGCGCTGGGCAACGCTGAAGGCGTTTCAAACACCCTGGGATGGGTAACCACCCGCAAAAAACCGCTCAACACCAACTCAGAATATTCGTAGGAAGGAGTATTGTTGATAACAGATTCCAACCATTCACGCTATGCTGAATGCTCAGGTGTACTCTCGATGTGCATACACCAAAATATTGACATCCATCAGAAACATCAATGACCATCCATGATACCGCGCAGACCGCGACTGTTATCCAGATCCACGCCAGGTTTCAGACCACCTCCGGAAACTGTTTCCAGTTTCACCTGACCATGCTTACCAGTTATCCGCCGCACACCGTTCATTTCATACCTTCGATCAAATCAATATCCTTTCGTAACAAATCATTGACCATATCATTAACTTCAATACCTTTAGCTTTAGCTTTAGCGGAGAGATAGTCAAATACATCTGCATCGAGATACACCGGCAAATTGAACCTGGCGTTTGGTCGGTAAAACTTGCCACGTTCTCCTTTGGAAAAATCATATTCGTCTTTCATCAGCTTCCCTCGTATTGATGTTGCTCATGTTTGGTGGCCTTCCTTACGGAAATAATGCGTATCGTGGTGCCGTCTTCATATTCAGAAAAAGTGTGGATCACTACCAGTAGCATTCCGTTCTTTGTTTTACCTAAAGTTATCCAACGATCCTCAGTATCGCTGTGTTCTTCGTCAAAGATCGACAACTGCAGCGCATCCCAGAACACCTCGGTGGCTTGCTCAAAACTTACGCAGTGCTTAATAGCATTGGCTTTGGCCTTTTTAGGATCCCACTCAAAATTATATTGCATGTGGCCTTCCTTGAATGACTAACGATCCACCGGATTAGCACTATTTGCCTGAGCCTGGACTGGTTCTGGCAAATCGCCATTTTCAATTAAGGCCATTTTGTCAAGCCTGATATCAGAAACATCAATCGCCATCCATAATATCGTGTAGACCGCGACTGTTATCCAGATCCACGCCAGGTTTTAGACCACCTCCGGAAACTGTTTCCAGTTTCACCTGACCATGCTTTAAATGATGTCGTGAAAAAGACTCACGCAACGCATCTTCAATGATCTGCTTTAACGTGCATCCCTGTTGAGTAGCCTGAAGCGCTAGAGATCATGGGATAATACTTCGATATGACCTGACCACGGATTAATTATCCCATCACTAAAAATGTGTTGATCAAAACTACTATCCCTTTGGCGGTGGCTAATGCCATTATTCTGGTAATAAGAAATTGGCGTTTCAGCTATAAGGCTCAATGTTGATGGATGTGTCGCCCATTCACCAACGTTTATCCAAATATCTGGACCAGGGAAGTATGAAACTTACTACATTCATTCCCTGTACTACCACCACAAGCTACTGGAGGCCCCCTACGTCTATGATCGCCATCAGAAGCAATCCACGGCCCAGGTTCCATTTTTTGAACCTGCCCATGAGGATGAATATACCCAATCGATGGAATTCTTCGTTTTAATGTGACTATTAATCTTCGACCAGATATTATTGCTGCCGGACTTAGTCTATAAGATCTTGAATAATCTCCCGCGAATTCAATATCTATTCCTCTCCTGCCACCAGCAGAATTAATTAGAAATTGAATATCGTGCGTATAAAAAATCGTGCCATCATTAATAATGACAAAATGCGATGCAATTCTATCGACCGCATGACTGCTCATCCTATCCCTGTCGATACTTTCACTTATATCAATGGGATGCCTGCTTCTTCCATCGCTCACATCCGATCTGCCAGGGTAAAGCCCTCCTTCACCCCCACCACCCAAAAAATCTCTGCCGTCTGTTTGATGCAAAATTATCGCACGTATTGAATCAGGTTCTCGATCAAACCGAGGAACACCGTGACGATCATAAGCACCTATAGACCCTCTCCTCCATGCATGACTTCTACGAAAATAAATATCACCTCCAGCGACAGAGATAGTCTCATCTGAAGCTGCGACCCGGCGATCTCTTAGTCTTTGACAAGATATATCCATAGCTTAAAAGCGGACACCTAAGGTAATACGTCAATTAGTCTTTCAACGTAAATTATTAAACAACACGTTCCCAATTTAAACCATTAAATTTAAAAAAATCATTTACGCCAATAGACCACATACTGCTAACAGTAAAGAAATACCCCCCGATGACAAAGTTACGTCGATAATTGGGCAATGTTCCACCTCAAAAATTATCAAATTGCGTAATAGCGTAGGGCGGATTCGGAGCAAAGCGACAATCCCCCAATAAATCAACGTACAATTATGGTGGCTTGCAGACAGTTGAGCGGTTGTTGGTTATGGCGTACAGATGTTTGTGGCTATGGTGGTTTGCTTGCGCGAAACCACCCTACCGGTTATCCGCCGTACGGTCGTACAAACATTTACAGGAAAAACGCGGGTTACTCAAAATCCAAGCGATATGTGCAGTTATGCGCAAAATACTGCATGCAATTTACGGTATGTTACGCAGCAAACAGCCTTTTGACGGCCGTATGTTTTTCGTATGGAAACAGCATGTTTTCTTAAAAATCATTTGCAAAAAGAGAGAGTATCTACCGCGCTGTCTGATCAAATCTGAACTACTACAATTTATGCGAGACGACACCATTTGTTATTGACAAACAAAAATACATCATATGATCCCATTGAATAAAGACCATTTAAACCTGCTGAAAATAATTTAAGACATGTTTGTGGAACATCTTCATCCTCTTGTTCATAACAAAGTTCAAGACCAGATTTAGCTAAGCGATACACTTCAAAATCTGAACAAACATATATATCACCCATGTGTATACATACATCTGTGAGATTTAGATCCGTTTCACTATTTATCACTTCCCAACATCCCTGACTACCTTTCAACATTGCGCCATTATCACCTACAATATAGGCAGTACCATCAACATCTACAGCTAATGCATTAAGATTTGCATTCGTAGGAGAATCTTCTTTTATCCATTTCTCTCCACAGTATGACCAAATTTCACCTTGCCAACCAATGGCGTATATTAGAGAATTATTCAGACCAGATACACAAGTAAAACCTATAACTCCTTCACTCGTATTCGGCCAAGGTGCACTGATATCGATCCATTCACCATTTGTATTGCGTCGCATCAGTACGCGACCCATGCCACACGCATAGATTGTGTTATTGATAGTGGCAAGATTTGTCATAGCCAAACGTTCTGGAAGAATCTGAGAAAAAGACTCAGTCACTTCGTGAGGATGTAATTCCCAAATCATGCCTGCCTGATCCATTGCTATCACGACCCAGTGAGTGTCATCAGGAGATCTTGTCGCAGTCATGGCTATAGCTGTCCATTCCGGTGATTCACTATATGTGTACCATTGATGTTCGTGGTAAACGCAAAAATATGAGTTTATTCTGCCAGCATTAGCTAATTCAATATTCTCAACAGCAAAGAACGGGTGCTTTGGTTCATTACCACCCAAACACCCACAAAGGAATTGCCAGACATCTGTATTCATATGACTTTAATATTAATAAAATTAGGATATAGAAGGCGCTCGTTTTAATGCAGTCAAAGCTGAATCTTGAGCCGAACTATCCATGAGTTTATGCGTAGTACCTCCGGTTCTAGAAGCATTGTGAGTTGCTTCTTTTTTGAGATTCTCTCCCCCAAACTGTTTATTAAGTTGCTCCTCAATACATTCTTTACTACAACCATTTTGAGCCTCAGTAACTGCGGCAGATACTTTAACATGTTCACTTAATGATCCTTTAAACACAGTATCTCCTTTTGAATTTTTACTCTTAATGACACTGCTAGCTTTTGAGGCTTGCTCCATTAAAAAATTAATCCCATGGTGATGTTTACCATGAGAACCCATCGATTGATTTTTTCCCTCCAGACAAATACAGAGAGCAGCATCCTCAGATAGAATATTTCTAATACCAGACACTGTTTTTGTAGTACTCCATGGTGGTATATGATGCGGAGTCTGGCCTGGACAGCATCCTTTAACACCATCTCGTGGTTTTGCCGAATATGGCCTCAATAAACAGCGCATAGCACGGGCACATGCCCCCCTACGCCCCTCAACGTTCTTTGTAGCGCTACTAGCAAGGCGAGAACTAGCGGAAATGTCTGTTCCACCTTTTTTAGTCCATGTATCTTTTATCTTTCTGCGAGTACCCTCAATATTCTTCTTAAGAATTCCTGGACATGGATCTCCTTTTTCCTCTACACAATTCTTGTTTATTGCTTTTGTCTCAGCTTGACACCTCGAAAAGCTAGCTAATGCGGCCATAGCATCGATGAAAGTCCAAGGCGCCGCCTCATTCGCCATAGGACCACCATGATTATTTGTCGTCAAATCCAGATGCCGGTCTACATTCTCACCTTCAACCTTGACATCCATCGACCATTTGACGAAATACACCTTGCCTTTGATCTTCCCGGAAACAACACCCTTTTTTGCTGCACATCCAGCTTCATTACCTGACAAGGTCTTAAAATATGATTTGTTTTTCAGCATGATCTCTTCACCAGAAATTTTGACATTTCTGCTGCCATCCGCTGTATCTGAAGCCATTGCAGTATCTGGATAGGGTACTGGAACGCCCGGTGGCGTTGCCGGGTTTTCCGGCGGCGTCATGCAGACATCGGGGAAAGCAGCGATGACTTTTCCTGAACCCGCCTTGCAAGCCAGCTCCATACCGTTCGCATACACTTCGTTTGCCATTAATCAACTCCCTGCCACGACAAGATCATGGAAGAACGCTTGCCGTCATCATCCCCCAGATGCGCGAGGATATGATTGCCTTTGCTATACGCTTTTTCACAGGCGGCTTTCAATACGCCAATCATAATTAGGCCCAATGTTGAACCCACCTCACCCACGCAATCCGCTGGATGCCAGATATCGAATTCCTGTCTTTTTGTCCGATCCAAACGGCTGAATGCCAGGCTGGCTTCCTTAAAGTAATAATGTTCCCCTGAGATATCGGTAATCTTGAAATCTAGCAGGCTTTCGCCATGCCCGGCATCAAAAAGCGCTTCCTTGATTGCCGCTGTCAACCCATCTGCCCTTAATGGCTCTTCCGAATACACATGCGCTTTTTCAACGCCAAAACCGAGTCCGGTACACACCAGTTGATTTTTCTGGCCTCGATAAGGCTCAACGATCAATGCCGCGCCTGCTTCACCCGGGATAAATCCATTGGAATGATTGCTGGTCAGCAGGCGTTCATGTTCTTCGAAATGTGCCAGTGTTGCGCCGACCAGCAGGCTGTCGGTCGCGGCGATCAATATATGGCTGCAATTAAATTCCTGAATCAGTCGGCGCGCATGTTTCATGGCAACACCCACAGCGGCATGACCGTGCGCGATGATGCGTGATTTTTCATGGAACTGAAGTTGCAGTTCTTCCTGTAAATCAAGAAAAAACTGATTGTCATTGTCGATAACGCGGCCTTTGCGCTCATGCTCAGACAGGCAAAGCAGCAATGGCGTTGTTTTCGGATTGAGCTGGGAATTATCTTGCAGGCATTCCCGGATGGCCATCACCGCCATTTTGATGAGCTTGGTTTTGCCGCGCCAAGGTTGCTCAAGTGGAACCTCACACCCCATGATCCATTCCCCACCACTATCCATGAAGCGGGTTTCCTGGAAATTATCGATTGCCGCACGAATTGCTGCGCAGGAGGCCGGGGCACTGAGGCCAACACCGGTAACCATACCGACGCTGGTAATGGCTAAAGGAAAACCACTCATTTAGCATCCTCCCCTACCTCGGACATTTTTGCTTTGGCCAGATGCGCCAAAGAAGGATAGTAAGTTTTACCCAGTTCCCGTGCACGCCACCAGGCGCGTGATTTTTTGCCCGCCAGGATTTGTGGAATTTCAAAAATATTCTTTTTCAATGGCAGGCAGGCGCGCCAGGTGAGGGTAAAAATGCGTTTATCCGGTTCGATGACGATGGTATCGATCACTGCCTGTGTTTCGTGCCGCCCGCCTTTTTTACGAAAAAATACTACGGGTACTTCGATAACTGGTAAATGAAAGGCAGTACGCCCTTCCGGCGTTAGATTAACCATTACCACTTCCTCACAGCCTTTGGGATACGGAATCTGCTGATCATCCGGTGCAGCCTGGTAATACGCCTCATTAAAATCCGCGGGCAGGAAAGGGAATGTATTGTCGATCCAGTTCTGATCGTAGGTTCCGGCGTGTTTCAGCCGCGATGACCAGCCGCGCCCGATCGGGCCGAACGCCATTGGCTGATAAGCACCATCAGGCCGGGTGATCGGCTGATTGATGGCTTCGGTATTCGGCATCGGTGTCTGATCGACCAGGCTGCTGGACAGGTTGCTGTGATAGCCTTTGCCCACCGGGTTCAGCCTATACGCGGTGTGCTTCTGCTCGTCTTCGTGAAAATTATCCAGCCCACCGAATGCCTTATCATAGCTGATCGGCATGATCGTGAATTTGGACGGGTCACCTGGGGAAATGGTCAAACCGGCTTCCCAATGCCGATCACCCGTGACGAGAAATGTTTTCATCCATGTGCCGATTTTCAATCCGACCTGAACCCTGTCAGTTGGTCTGCCAGCCGGCGCATAAGCACTGCCCTGCAGCAAAACGTCACAACGTAGCTTACGCGGGGCGAAGTCCACTTCGTAATACGGTGCAGAATAGCCGGGCTCACCCGTGAAGGTGTCAGCCATGACCAGTGGCAACTGTTCCTCATGTAACCGTACCTCCTCACCCGGCTTCGGCAGATGAAATGTCCCTTTGACGACGACGACCAGTAATTCCCGTCCGGAGGGTTCCATCCCCATCGTATAGCCTGCCATCATGCCTGTTGCGTTGATCAGATCCATTTTTATTTCTGGAAAATTTAGCTCAATGCTTTAATAATATGCTTTGCTAAAAATTCGTTAATTTCACGATGTCGTGGTATTAGCTGGGAAACTTTTGTCTTTGGATTTTGGTGCCAATCATGCCTTCCTCCATGACGAATCAGCACGCACCCCATTTCCTCAAGTGCTGCGATCAAATTTCTTCTTTTCACTAGACAATTAATTCTGAATGATGCCTGACAGCAGGAATATGGCCTCCAGTAAGCTCTTTATAAACATCCCTTAAATTTTCCTTCAATTCTTCCAGTGATTCTCCCTGCGTCATGTAATCAGGAAATTCATCAAGGTAACCTAACCATACATCATCGTCTTGCCAATACGTAAATGCCAATTGTGTTTTATTCATCAATGCATTCCTAAGGTTATGCTTTTACTTTGACCCATAAATATAACAAACAAATATCAGTTAAGCTGCACTGAACCGCCTTTGATGCGATTTACACCCGACGAACGACTCAACACATAACAGCCCTTGATCAGCACCTTGCCTGTTCTAGTCAGCGTGATGCTGGCCTTGCCGCAACGCAGTACCAGTTGTTCTTTGGCATTCACGATCATGCGTTCTCCATCTGCATCGACTTCAATCTGATCGGGACGTTGATCGAGTGGCCAGTCTTCACTCTCTCGCAATATGCCCATGACAATCGGTTTGGTGGGATCACCGGCTTCGAACATGAGCACGACCTGCCGGCCAATATGCTGCCCGTGTAAATCCACTGTAGTACGTGCGCGCAAGGCAGCTTTGCCCGGTTGATCGGGATAGCATACGAGCGGTGTACGACCTTCATCGGTCATACCGATCAATTCACCAATGAGGATGCCCGTTCGTATTTCAGCAGACGATGTAGTTGACGATGGTTGAGTCATACCCGCTTCGATCAGCGGGCGCAGCAGATCATTACCTGATTCTTCTTCAACCAACAGTGCACTATCCGCTTTAATCACATCTTTGCTACTCATTGCTTACTCCCAATCGTCATACACAATGTTTAGTTCTGGAGAATCTTGGAACCACTCATTTTGATATCGCCGTCAGCTTTGATCGTGATCTTGCCTGACCCGTCCACTGTAATATCCTTCCCTTTAATCAGGATCGTGCCATCCTTCTTCATGCTGATTTTGGCCTCTCCTGTCTGGATGGTGATCGAATCTCCCGCATCGATCACCAGGTTTTTATCAATCCTGGCCGAGTCATCCCCTTTAACTTGTGTACTGCGGTTGCCATCCACCGCCAGGGAATCGTTACCTTTTACACTCTTGGTTGCATTGCCATTGACCGATTCGCTTTGATTACCACCAACGGTAAGGGTCTGATTTGCTCCTACATCGGTAGATTGATTTACGCCAATGTTATTGCTTTGGTAGGCACCGACATTGGTACTCTGATAAGCGCCGACATTGATTGTCTGGTAGGCTCCTACCACTACTGCCTGAAATGCACCGATACCGATTTCCTGCGCGCCTCCTACCCCGATGGTCTCGTTGACTCCTACCAGGTGGGTACGTTGCAGGGTCACTGAGCAGGTTTCACTCCCACCCACTGTTTTACTTCTGTTCGAAACGATAGTAATGCTTTCATTGGCGCCTACGTTCTCGGTCCGGTCGACACCGATGGTAATGGTTTCGTTGTTACCGACCGTTTCAGTGCGGTCATGTTTGACCACTGTGGTTTCATCGTTATCGATAGTTTTAGTGCGGTCATGTCCTACCCAATGGGTTTCGTCATTCTCGACTTCGATATCCTGGTTTTTTTCTGCGTGCAGATAAACCTGCTCGGAACCTTGTTTGTCTTCGAAACGCAGTTCATTGGCGTTAGCTGCGCTGCCACCCTTGCTGGAACGTGTCAGGATGCCTGTCTGCGTCATGTTGGCGGGTAATTCATAAGGTGGCATCTGCTCAGCGTTATAAACACGCCCGATAATGATCGGCTGATCGGGATCGCCTTCGAGAAAGCTGACGATCACTTCCTGGCCGATACGCGGGATGGCAATCATGCCCCAGTTCTTGCCCGCCCATGGATGTGATACACGCATCCAGCAGGAACTGTTTTCGTCTTCCTTACCTTCACGATCCCAATGAAACTGTACCTTCACACGGCCATATTTATCGGTATAGATTTCGTCCCCTGCCGGGCCGACGACTACAGCTGTCTGTGGACCTTGCACAAAAGGTTTGGAAGTGATGCGCTGTGAGCGGAATGGTTGACGGCTGTTGAGTACGGTGAAGTTACACTCATAATTCGTACCAGCATTGTCGATGGCTTCGTATTCACCATATTCGAGACGTTGTACAGTAGAAACGATAAGGTATTCCCGGTTCTGATCGGAGCGCCCATGACCGGTCAGTCTGAACAGATGACCACTGCATAGCCCGCGCGCTGTAGTATGGCCACTTGCCAGTTCATACTGCGCATGCAGTTCCTCGATCCGGGTGCGCACGTATTCATTACCTTCTGCCGCCGTGACATATTCTCCGGGATAATCGTAAACTTCGTAATCCGCCAGATCATGCTGATGATCTACTCTGGTTTTGGTCTGCAGTTCGACACTGGGTTTTTCAAAATCGTAATCGTCGATCACATACCGGCCAGGTTGAATTTCACGCGTAAAATTCCATTGGGTGATCGATTCCTGTTCAATACGTGTGGTCTGCTCATGTGGAATGAAAGGCAGTTCCGTGTAATGCTCGAATGGCGCATGCGCGGTGTAAGAATCCGCCAGCACGAGCGTATGCCGCCCCTCTTCGTGCTTGAAAAAATAATAGATACCTTCCTGCTCCATCAGACGGCTGACAAAATTGAAATCGGTTTCACGATACTGCACGCAATATTCATACGTGCGATAAGTACCCGTCAGTTCCTTCTTGATGTCCGCCAGTTGCGGATGGTCATCGAATACCTGCTGGATGATATCGGGCACAGCCATGTTCTGAAAAATGCGGCAATCTGCAGTACGAGTCAGAAACCACAGCCAGGGACGCACCGTTGCCTGGTAAAGATGATAGCGACCATGCACGCCTGATTGGGAAAAGCGCGTGACATAACCGTTGAAATAGCGAACCTTGTTTTGAGGTAACTCCAGTTTGACCGTGACATTCTTCGCCAGGATTTCGTCCAGTTCGATATCCCCTCTGTGACTGAGCAGATCGATCTGAAACTCGCTCAGACGACCCAGTTCCTCACTTGCCATCATGCGGTAAAACAGCAGCACATCTTCCCCTAATGGGGTGTCTATTTCCATTACCCGGCGCATGCTGTGTCATCCTTCGCCAATTTCAACATTCTCATTTTTTATATATGCCTCTAAACGATTCGCCGTCGCTCTGGATTGCTTCATCCCTGGAGATTCGCAATGACAGCAGTTATTTTTCTACTGTCGTGTAACACCGAAACCGAGACCTGCATAATCCCCTGTAGCCTGAAATATAAGCAGCTCATCCATTTCAAATATCGTCGTTGCGAGTCGCGTAAGCGGCGCGGCAACCCAGAAAACACTGTAGCGACAGGTCGTTATCTATAAACACCTTGTCATCCCTGCACTGGATAGCTTCGCGCCCGCTGCGCTCGCTATGACGGGGATAAATGGTTCCTAGGTATATCAATTGAACTGATAAACAAAATCACTGTTTTCCACTCCCAGATTCACTTGACTCAGGCTTTGTCCTTGCGCCAGCCGTGTCAGGAACTCGACACTGATGCGCGGCAATACGGTATTCGTCAGGATGGCATCGATCATTCGTCCGCCACTCTCGACTTCGCTGCAACGACTTACGATCAGTTGCACGACATCATCGCTGTATCCAAACGGAATTTTGTGGTTCTCCCGAATACGCTTCTCGATTCGACCCAGTTGTAGGCGTGTAATGTTACTCATGATGTCATCCGACAGTGGATAGTAGGGAATCACGATCAAACGTCCGAGTAGTGCTGCTGGAAACACTTTCAGCAACGGTGCACGCAAGGCTTGCGCGATCGAGTCCGGATCGGGCATGAGTTCGGGATCTTTGCATAAACTCATGATCAGATCGGTACCCACGTTGGAAGTCAGCAGGATGATGGTATTTCTGAAATTGATCTGGCGGCCTTCGCCATCTTCCATCCAACCCTTGTCGAATACCTGGAAAAAAATCTCATGCACGTCGGGATGGGCTTTCTCGATTTCATCCAGCAGCACGACACTGTAAGGCCGGCGGCGCACCGCCTCGGTCAGGATGCCCCCTTCTCCATAACCGACATAGCCCGGCGGTGCGCCTTTCAAAGTGGACACGGTATGCGCTTCCTGGAACTCACTCATGTTGATAGTGATGACGTTGTGTTCACCACCGTAAGTCGCCTCTGCCAGGGCCAGTGCTGTTTCAGTTTTACCCACACCTGATGGGCCGCATAACAGAAACACACCGATCGGCCTGTTTGGATTATCGAGCTTAGCGCGGGAAGTCTGAATACGCCTGGCGATTATGTCCAGTCCGTGCCGCTGACCGATGACACGCTGATTCATGGTGTCGGCCAGCTTGAGCACAGCCTCCAGTTCGTTTTTCACCATGCGCCCAACCGGGATACCTGTCCAGTCGGCTACGACTGATGCAACGGCCTGTTCATCGACCGTCGGCAGGATAAGCGGTGTCTCGCCCTGCACTTCACGCAGTTTTTCCTGCAAGTCACGTAACTCGGCAAGTAGTATTTGTCGCTGCTCTGCTGTCAAATTCGATTCATTTGAATCCGGCTCATTTTCAGGTTCTTCGAAAGGATTTTTGCCATCTTTTGGGGTTTCAGCCGGAATCGAATCTACCGGTTTACCTGCTGCACGCAGCTTTCGGCGTAGTTCGAGAATAGGATCGGTCAATGCTTTTTCCGCTGCCCAGCGCGCCTCCAGCTCGGTATATCGTGCCTGTTCGGCAGCAAGCTTCTGTTCGGTATCCATCTGGCGAACAGCAGTATCGATGCCGATCGCGGCATCCTGTGTGATGATCCTCAGTTCTGTTTCCAGTGCTTCGATACGACGACGGCTATCCTCGACTTCTGCGGGAATCGCATGCTGGCTGATGGCAACACGCGCGCAGGTGGTATCCAACAAACTGACGGCTTTATCGGGTAACTGCCGAGCTGGAATATAGCGATGTGATAACCGCACGGCCGCTTCCAGTGCTTCATCGAGTAACTGCACACGATGATGCTTTTCCAATGTGGAAGCGACGCCACGCACCATCAGGATGGCATTTTCTTCGCTTGGTTCCTGAATGTGCACCACCTGGAAACGCCGCGTCAATGCCGGATCTTTTTCAAAATACTTCCTGTATTCCGCCCAGGTCGTTGCCCCGATGGTACGCAAGGTACCACGCGCCAAAGCAGGTTTAAGCAGATTGGCAGCATCACCGGTACCGGCTGCGCCACCTGCACCAACCAGTGTATGGACTTCATCGATGAATAAAATGATAGGTTTGGGCGAAGACTGTACTTCTTCGATCACTTTGCGTAACCGCTCTTCAAATTCGCCTTTCATGCTTGCGCCTGCCTGTAGCAATCCAATGTCCAGATTAAGCAGCATGACATCCTTCAGCGCTGGTGGTACATCGCCTTTGGCGATACGTACCGCGAATCCTTCGATCACGGCAGTCTTGCCAACCCCCGCTTCCCCGGTCAGGATCGGATTGTTCTGACGACGGCGCATGAGTATATCGACGATCTGGCGTATCTCCTCATCACGTGCGGTAACCGGATCGATTTCACCACAGCGCGCCCGTTCCGTCAGATCGACAGTAAAGCGCTGCAATGCTTCCTGTTTACCCATTTGGACAGGCGCAATCGCATTACTTGCTTCACCTGGTGCCATATTCAAAGCTGAGTTATCCGTCGCCTGTAAATGGTCTTCAGGAGAACCCGCTACAATTCTAGCGAAATCCTCTGTCAGCGTATCAATTCTGATCTGTTCGAACTGGCGCGAAATGTTGAACAGTATATTGCGCAGAGATAAGGTCTTGAGCATACCAGTGATAAGATGTCCCGTCCTGATCTGAGATTCACCGTACATAAGCGTGGCGTAAACCCAGGCTCGTTCCACCGTATGCTCGATATGGGATGACAGATCCGAGATCGAAGTCGAGCCGCGCGGCAGCCGATCCAGTGCATCGGTCATATCCTTCACCAGTCGCGCAGCATCCAGTTGAAAGTGTCTGGCGATGCGATGCAGATCGGTATCCTGGGTCTGCAACAGCAGCTGCAGCCAATGCTCAAGCTCGACATAAGGATTCCCCCTCAGCTTGCAGAATACTGTCGCTCCTTCCATGGCCTTGTAAGCTATCCGGTTCAATTTGCCAAACAGGGCAACACGACTGATTTCACTCATGGCTGTTTTTCCTCAATCGGATGATTTACTGCAGACCGGCCTGGGGTCATGAACCGTTCCGCATCGAGTGTCAGATCCGAGGCATCCGTCGCAGCAGCATAATGGCCAAGCCAGGTCGTCCAGCCCAGGCGGCCGAATTGGCCTAATGTGGTTGGCGGCACCTGTCTTCTGGACAGAATCAGCCGGACATCCCATGCCAGTTCGAAACAAAAATACTGCCTGACCCAGGCCACCAGTTTCCTGATCGCAGTCCCGCCGGGCAGAAAACTTTCATACTGCGCCAGCGTCAGCGGGCCCAGATGAACTCTGAATTTATGCTGACGGTCCCATACGCTGCTTCCCAGTACGGTTCCCTGTCCGAGTATGGCGCTGCTGTTTCCGGCACCCAGGCGGGTACATTCGCTTTCCTGAAAAAACATGCGGTGTCCGACGAATTCCTCGATCCGGACCGGGATATGAAAATAACCCGTCAGCAACGCTGCCAATCCGGCACGATTGCGCACCTGCCGTGCCAGTAATCCGGAATAAAACAGTTTCGCAAAATCGGGAATTTCGTCCCGGTTGTACTGGCTTTTATCTCCCAGGCCGATCAGTGAACCCACATAGCAGGTAAATCGATCTTCTCCCGGACGATCCAGGTTGACCACGGGCTGGGCCTGTGCCCAGGCCCGGTAAAAAAGCAACAGAAAACGATGATGAAACAGATCGAGAAAGCGAATAAAAGTAGCGTCACCTTTATGCAGCAGCCGTTCTCTTGCATATTCCGTCAGATGAAACGGCAACGGGCCGTTGGGGCCGAGCATGCCGAAAAAACGTACCAGCATCCGTGCCTGACGACCTGCTGCTGGCAGTTCGAATGCGGACAACGTAGCCGGCGCAAATGCCATGGAAGCTTCCTGCCCCAGCCGTACAGGTTCCTCGGCCGGGCGCAAAGCCTGACCGAAGCGAGGTTTATCCGGAAATAATGCTTCGATACGCCGTAATGACTGGAAGAAATCGAAGTTATACGGTTTTTCCGCAAGCGAGCGGAAATAGATCAAAGGATCGGTCGATTTCCGCATTGGGGTACCCATCGCATGATTTCGCCACGCTTGGTCGAACGCAGCACGGTTTCGGTAAATGAATTGATGGCAACGTGATGTGCAAAAAACTGCTGCATAACACTGCCAAACAAAAAAGCACTTCCTCCTTGAAAAGCCAGCTCATCCACTGCCAGTGCGATCTCCAGCCCACGGCCGAAACAGATCGGCCCGGTACCCGGCAAACGTCTCACCAATGGTTTGACGCTGACGGACTGCACCCCTTCGATCTGTTTTGCCAGCCCGGCATCTTTACTGGCCGCATATAACTCGAGCAGCTCACGCAGTGTAGCGGCCCCTTCGTGTTCATTCGTATCGATGAGTGATAAATAGTTAAGCGACAGATGATTGATCAGACGCCAGGCAATTGCACCCTCTTCCAACGGAGAAAAAGGCTTTGAGGGCCCTTTGATACAGCGGATAGCCTCGATCGGCGCGGCACTGTCCAGAATAAAGTCCGTTTTCCCTGAACCCAAAGGCATCAGAATCGGTAGATCCCGGTTGGTACACTGAACTGTTACTGCAAGTTGCCTGAGATCTCCGGAAAAGGGTGCTTCTTCCGGGTCGACCAGCGAAATGAATACCTCGCTGCCGATATAGCTCGAGCGAAAGCCATTCTGCTTTTGTGATACTGACAATAGGCGCGGCTGGCGCTGGATCGTGAAATACGCGTGATGTGTGTGATTTTCCGTATGATGAGCTGCATAAAATGGTAAAAAGGGCTGCTCACTGTCACTCCCCACCCCGTAACCGGTCACCTGGATGACATCGTAAACTTCGAAATCCATCGGTCGTGTACGATCCGGCACAATGTGGTATTCATAGGTATTTTCAGTTAAATGAATCCGGTCCGCACGTTTGGCAAAAAGGTTGATGGCTGGTGTACAGAAAAGCGAGAAATTGGAAGCATTTACCACACTTTCGAGTGAAGGATCTCCACGCCCGAACAGCAGTACGATTTCCATTTCATTCTGGGTATTCTTTTTCACAGCCTCGCCAAGACCGTCTATCCCCATAAAAAGAAAGCGCTGCGGGAAAGAGAAATACTCTTCTATCAGTCGATACCCCTGAAAAGCTCGTAACGTGGCAGGTAATAGTGCTTCGTCATCCCGGTACCCCACCGGATAAATATTCCGGGCAGGCAGAAATTCATGCCAGGGTAGTGGTCTGGTAACAGGTGCGATCAGCACACCGAGTAATGTACCGAAGCATAATTCATGCAGCTTATAGGCAGTCTCATCGTTACCGGATAAAAATAACGGCAGATGATCCAATGCAAGCTGGTTGAACGTCAGACCTGCGGTTGTTCTGAAACGCAGGCGCACGCCGCCTTTTATTTTCTGCGTAATCGGGAGCGTTGCCAGAGGCAGATCCGGTGCAAAAGAAAAGTATTTTGCCTCTGCCAGTTCGATCGGCCATAAGGTGACATCCTGCGCGGTACGAAATTCACAGGCCGTCTGATCGTTTTTACCAAGCTGGCTGCGCAGGGTACTAGCGCGGGGAATCGTAAAACCTGTCGCCAGGTTGGATTCTGTCAACTGTGGTTGCAGTTGGGCGATGAGCATAGCAGGCGTAGGCGCCAGATAGCCCGGATAGATGATTTCCAGTAACCTCTGGGTGAATCGTGGAAATTCTGCATCCAGCCTGAGCTGCACCCGGGCCGCCAGAAAACTGGCACCTTCCATCAGACGCTCGACGTAAGGGTCAGCCACTTCGATTCCGTCCATCCCCAACCGTGCAGCAATTTTGGGAAATTGCTGAGCAAATTCAGCACCCATTTCATGCAGGTATTGCAATTCCTGGTTGTAGTAACGAAGCAGCCGCGGATCCATCAGTGTCGCTCCTGATTCAGATCGGCATGTACAAGATCGCTGATTTCCACTTGTCCGGTTTCCAGGTCGATTTCGGTGCGTACCAGCAATTCGACCGGAATAGGCTGTGCCCACAGATCCCCACGGATTTGAACGCTGATGAGATTATGATGATCGAGCTGTGACTCGGTAATCAGTGCTTCCACCTGCAAGCTGGCAGGCGCGATACGTGGCTCGAAATGGATGATCGCCTGCCTGATCAGGCTTTCAAGCTGGACTGTATCGAGCGCGGAAACAGTCTGCCCTGAAAGGGCGGACAACCCAAAATTGATGACTGACCATTCGGCATAGTGCATACCACTGAAATCAGTGCTTTTGCCCAGATTGATTGCGTTGAACAACCACGCCAGGTCACGCAATACCCCCTGACGCAGCTTATTCTTGGTCACGATACGGTTTTCGCGCGGCTCGGTTTTCTTGTCCGGCTCATCGTCGGCCAGACGGTCCAGCAGAGCTGGCTGCAGACGATCCTGAAGGGCAAGCTCAGCCATGTGCCTGCTCCCCGGTTTTTTCATCCGACGTAATTCGGACAGTATCGAGCAGAATTTCGCGCGTATCCATCAGTGGAATATCACCATAGTCGGTGGTCAGCACTCGCTGCCCTGATCCATGATGCAAGCCTGGCTCAACTTCTTCCCAGATCGTTTTCCGGGCGATGAGCAATTGCCCGTCACTCTGTGTTTCGGTACCTGGATAACGTGTAGGAATCAATGCGACCAAGTCTCCCCCGTTATCGAACCATAAATGTGCAGGCATCCAGACGATATCGCGAAGATCCTCAGGCGGATCGACCACGATACGTGTCAGATGCACGAAAGGAATCCAATAATAGCGACCATTAATAATCGCTTCGATTACTGGCCCGAGGCGCATATCCGCATCGGCTATCCAGTTGAAAGTCTGACCATTAATCGTGCCACTGGACGGAGGGGCTTCTTCCAGTGCTTTATCGAGAAATTTCCGGGACTCATCACTTCGCCCTTGACCAGCCAGTAACCGTGCTTCAATCAGGCAGGCGAGCCATTGATCAGGCTCATCCAATACCATTGGCGGTTTCTTTCCTGCAAATACCTGGGCTCGTAGCACTTCACACTGCACAGCGTCCCGATACATTTGCACCATTGCCAATGTAGCGGCATCCAGTTGGGCAATCAGCTCAAGCTGATTCAAGGCGCGCTCCCATTGACCGAGTAATGAACATAATTGAAAAAGAAAGATACGGAGCTTGATATCATTCGGCTTTAAGCGAACTTCTTCCTGAAGCAATTTCAAGGCGGAAACGGGGTCGCCACTCCGTAAAGCGTGTTCTGCATCAATTACCTGGCTCACTGTCAGCTTCCTTGTCTGATGTAAAATTTTCTGCTCCGATAACCGGGGCTGGCAGAAAAACTTACCCGCCCCGGAATACGACCCAACTGTCAATTACTCCAGTTTGTTTGCCTTGATGTTATAGCTGAAGCTGACCGCCGCATCCAGAGAGCCATCCTCCTTTTGAGGGCTGTACTCGATACCCACCTTGGCAAACTGCAGATTCACGTTTTCTGCCAGCCCGCCTTCTCCATTCGGACCAGAGGGCTGTACCTGTGTGACGAAGACTTTTTCCATAGTCATGACCAAGTACTCTTGTGGATCTTTTCCTGCCTTGCGCACGGTCAGCTTTGCTTCATCCACATGCTCACCTGTCGCACAAAGTCTCATGAGGTTGGGAGAGGCTTTGTCGAATCTATGCACAAAACTCAGATCATAAAAACTGGCCCTGCCCGAACCACCGCCACCACCCGATTGCATCGAACCTGGTTGCGATATCCCCCAGTTCCATGAAAGCACTTCGATTTCATTTTTATGCGCATCATCGGGTGACTCGCCCGCTATATCGCCGATCTTAATGAACATATCTGTAGCCATGATGAATCCTCATATTAAATATTGATATTTGAAAGCAATCTGATCATATCTTGCTTCTATCCACCTTCCCCTTCACTTCTTCAAAGATGGCAGCTTTGAAACCAGCCGGAGCGATACAGTCAACCCTTCCAGCTGGTAATGTGGTCTCAGAAAAAATTTCGAGGTGTAATAACCCGGATTTCCTTCCACTTCCTCGACAACGACTTCGGCTGCTGCCAACGGTTTTCTTGCCTTAACGTGCTCTGGTGCATGAGCAGGATCCCCATCGACATAATTCATGATCCATTTCTGCAGCCAGGCTTGCATATCCGCACGTTCCTTGAATGAACCGATCTTGTCACGCACAATGCATTTCAAATAGTGTGCAAAACGGCAGCATGCAAACAGGTAGGGCAATCTTGCCGCCAGATTGGCATTAGCCGTTGCATCGGGATCATCATATTCAAACGGTTTCTGCAAGGACTGCGCACCGATGAAGGCGGCAAAATCCGAATTTTTACTATGAAGTAAGGGCATGAATCCATTTTTTGCCAACTCGGCTTCACGGCGATCACTGATTGCGATTTCGGTCGGGCATTTCATATCCACACCGCCATCATCCGTCGGGAATGTATGCGTAGGTAGACCTTCCACCGCTCCACCCGATTCGACTCCCCGAATACGAGAGCACCAGCCGTATAGCTTGAATGAGCGATTGATATTTACAGCCATGGCGTAGGCTGCATTCGACCAGGTGTACTTGCTGTGATCGGCTGCACCGGTATCTTCTTCGAAATCGAATTCCTCTACGGGAATCGTTTTAGCGCCATAGGGCAAACGTGCAAGATAACGCGGCATGGTGAGCCCGATATAGCGAGCATCTTCCGATTCTCTCAGCGAACGCCAGCTTGCATATTCGGGTGTGGTAAATATCTTCGTCAGGTCACTCGGATTGGCAAGCTCCTGCCAGGATTCCATTTGCATCAGAGAGGGTGATGCTCCCGCTATGAAAGGGACATGAGCCGCGGCCGATATTTTGGATATTTCACCCAGCAGTTCGACGTCTGGTGGGCTATGATCGAAGTAATAATCACCCATCAGGCAACCGAACGGCTCACCCCCGAACTGACCATATTCCTCTTCATACACACGCTTGAAGATCGGGCTCTGATCCCAGGCGGTACCTTTGAACTTTTTCAATGTCTTACTCAGTTCAAGCTTGGTAATATCCATGAACCGGATCTTCAGCATTTCATCCGTTTCGGTGTTATTGATCAGGTAATGGAGGCCGCGCCAGGTCCCCTCCAGTTTCTGCAAATCCGGATGATGCAGAATCAGATTAACCTGTTCGGAGAGCTTATGATCGAGATCAGCGATTATCGCTTCGATCGATTTGATCGCATCACTGCTGATAAGCTGTGTCTGAGCCAGCGCCTGCTCGGCAAGCGTTCTGACCGCCTGTTCAACTGCACCTTTTGCTTCTTCAGATTTGGGTTTGAATTCTTTCTGCAGCAATACTGAGAAATCATCTGCCTCACCCGCCCCTTCGGCCTGCGTTTGTACATCCTGTTCCTGTAATTCAGCCATCGGTTTCTCCTTTGAACTCGATTCTTTCAGAATTAATCACCTGCTTCCTCATCGGCGGGCTTGCTGCTTTCAGCCAGTGACTGCAGCAATGCGGGATCCTGCAATACCTGTGCAATCAGCTCTTCCGCCCCGCTTTTGCCATCCATGTAGGTCTTCAGATTAGAAAGATGCTGACGCGCTTCATACAGCTTATTCAATCCATCTACTCTGCTTGCAATCGCGGCTGGTGAAAAATCATCCATGCTTTCAAAAGTCATATCGATACTCAGATTTCCCTCTCCGGTCAGGGTATTGGGGACCTGGAAAGCCACACGCGGTTTGATTGCTTTCATCCTGCTGTCGAAGTTGTCCACGTCAATGTCCAGGAACTTGCGCTTATCCACCGGTGCAAGCGGGTCAGCAGGTTTGCCCGATAAATCGGCCACCACTCCCATAATGAAAGGCAGCTGGATTTTTTTCTCAGCACCGTATAATTCGACGTCATACTCGATTTGTACACGTGGTGCACGGTTACGTGCGATGAACTTTTGACTACTCTGTGCCATGACTTCATCCTCTTCAATCAATTGTTGAAACTGCGGTAATCAATCAAACGCTTGCTGGTCTAGGCTCCAGTAGTCGTTTAATTTCCAATATATGACAATGACAACTTACATACAATGTAATATATTTCAATTAAGCAGGTTATCATCGTCAACATAACCATATGAAATATTTATGGTTATTTCTCTTATCCCAGTCTGGTAACCGACCTTTTACGCAGTTTAAATATTATTCGGCATAACAATCTGTGAGAAAAATCACGCTATTCGAATAATTTTTTTCTGAGGTAATAAATGAAAAATGCTTCCTTGCAGATAAAGTGAAGGACTGCTCTTTGAAAGGGCTTACAGTCAAATCCATTAATATGGATAAGATCAGAAAAAGGATGTGGCCATCAGGTTATGCAATAAGAATATTATCGGATTGATGCAAACAAACGATTGAAACAGCACATAAAAGAATTCAACAATGACCTAGCTGGATACAGAATTGACTTGAACGAGAAGAACAGGGCGAGATAGCGTAGTTGTAATTACTTATCCAATCCAGAACGATATGGCAATCCAGTAAACAGGTGGATGGAACTCGAAAAGTTATTACCTGCCCAATAAAAACAAGTTGCCTTTGCTCTCCTTCCTGATTTTAACAACCCGATAGCAGCCACCAGAGCTTGGTATGAATCCCAGAGAAAAAGGTGACGCTCCCGACGCTTTGAAGGTATGGTTCCAGGAAACAGAAAAGAAAACTGACTTACCTATCAAATCTTTTCAGTTAAAGGAACTTGCGGTCACTTGAGATCTATATGCAGCCTGTAAAATATCCGAGCAATACAATGATGCGAGAAAAGCACAGGTATTGATCAGATTATGCTTCAATTGTAATGACTGAACGATACCTGAGAGAAGCAGAAGGTAACATTGCAGTTCCTACCGAATGAACATTACCATTTTTGCGGAAATGTTTAAAATCGCGGAAATATATTATATTAACTAATTGATTATATTGAAAAAACATACAAAGAAGTCATTTATGCTCCGCTACTTTGAACGTCTGATTGACCCTTTTCCCTCCGAACAACCCACTGAACCCCCTCGTACACTTTACCAATTCTGCCGTCATTACGCGAAGGGTATCGAAATCTATTTACTGTTACTGGCTGTTTCCACCTTCTGCGTAGCGGTTGGTGAAGCTATGCTGTTCGGAGTACTGGGAACCATCGTAGACTGGCTATCCGAAAAGGAACCACAAGCATTCTTACAAGAAGAAAGGCTGGCCTTGCTGGGATTATCATTGTTCATCCTGGTACTTATGCCTGTCCTCGTATTTTGTCATTCGGTGATCCTGCACCAGTCCCTGATGGGAAATTTTCCCATGATAGTCCGCTGGCAGGCGCATCGCTACCTGCTCGATCAAAGTTACGCTTTTTTCCAGAATGAGTTCAGCGGGCGTGTGGCAACCAAGGTCATGCAGACGGCTCTGGCAGTCCGCGAAACAATCATCAAAGCCCTGGATGTTCTGCTGTTCGTAACCGTATATCTCGCTACAGCTCTATTGTTGATCGCCAATGCCGATCTACGCCTGTGCATACCATTATTTGTCTGGCTACTGATCTATTCGTGCATTCTGTATTACTTCATTCCCAAGCTCAGAAATATCTCAAAGCTTCAGGCAGATACTCGTTCGAATATGACCGGACGGATCGTGGACAGTTACGCCAACATTCTCACGCTCAAACTCTTTTCTCATACTCGGCGTGAATCTGACTATGCGCAGGCGAGTATGAAAGAATTTCTGGATACTGTTCATCCACAAATGCGCCTGGTGACACAGCTGAATACCTGTGTCTGGATCAACAATATGCTGTCTGTATTTGCAATCGGTGTACTGGGAATCAATCTGTGGCTCAACGGCAATATCAGTACCGGTGCGATTGCCATTGCATTAAGTCTTGCCATTCGTCTGACCGGAATGTCCCACTGGATTATGTGGGAAGTCGGGGAATTATTCGAGAACATCGGTATCGTGCAGGACGGTATGAACATGCTGGCCAGACCTCATACCGTTACAGATATGCCTCATGCCGTACCGTTATCTGTAAAAAAGGGTACGATCGACTTCATTCGAGTCGGATTTTCCTATCACCAGACAATTAAGGATAAAAATCATCAGATTTTCAAAGACTTTGAACTTCACATTAGCGCCGGAGAAAAGGTAGGCATCGTCGGACCATCCGGTGCTGGAAAATCGACTTTGATCAATTTGCTGTTACGTTTCTACGATATCCAGCAGGGAAGTATTCTGATTGACCAACAGGATATCCGTACTGTCACACAAGAAAGTTTGCGTGCCAATATTGCCATCGTCACGCAAGATACTTCACTCCTGCACCGCTCTATCCGCGAAAATATTCTGTTCGGCAAACCGACCGCCACTGAAGCAGAAATGCTGTCGGCTGCTCGCCATGCGCATGCACATGAATTCATCCTGAATCTGGTCGATAGCCATGGCCGCAGAGGGTATGATGCGATGGTAGGAGAACGGGGAGTCAATTTATCCGGCGGGCAACGCCAGCGTATCGCGATTGCCCGTGTTCTGCTCAAGAATGCACCTATTCTGATTCTGGATGAGGCAACCTCTGCTCTGGACTCAGATATAGAAGCCAGTATCCAGCAAAGCCTCTATGAACTCATGCAGGGTAAAACCGTTATTGCCATTGCGCATCGTCTTTCCACCATTGCGGCGATGGATCGGTTGATTGTATTGGATAAAGGACGCATCGTCGAGCAAGGCAGTCATGCTGAACTACTTTCACACGATAAACTCTACGCTAAACTTTGGAACCATCAGTCTGGTGGGTTCCTGGGCTATCTTGACCATAACAAAGAATAATCCTGGAAACCGCAGTTGATCTTACCAGCCTCTGGAAACCGCAATGGATAGTGAGCTTGCTGCCTTCGCTCATACCGACCCGGTAGGTGAGACCGCTATGCACCCGATTACACGCCTGGCACGTCCAACTACGTTATTGCACAGAACCCTTTTTATATTCTTTCAGGTGAAGATTCATCAAACCAACGATAGAGAACAGGTAATACCACCAGGGTCAGTAAAGTTGAAGTGATCAAACCACCAATCACTACGATAGCGAGCGGTCGTTGTACTTCCGAACCAGGGCCGGTGGCAAATAAAAATGGTACCAGCCCCAACATCGCCACGGTTGCTGTCATCAAAACGGGACGAAAACGTTGTTCACATCCTTTGACTACGGCATTTTCTACGCTCACGCCTTCATTGCGCAATTTTCGGATATAAGAGATCAGTACGACACCATTCAGCACTGCGATTCCCCACAATGCAATAAAACCTACCGAGGCCGGCACCGATAGATATTCTCCCGTGATAAACAAACCGAATACCCCTCCTATCGATGCGAATGGCAAAACCAGAATGATCAGCGCGGCCAACTTGATAGAATTAAATAATATGAACAATAAAAAGAAAATAGCAGCAATCGTTATAGGAACGATAATCGAAAGCGTATCCATAGCACGTTCCATATTTTCAAACTGTCCGCCCCATTCAAAAAAATAACCAGTGGGTAACTCAACCTCCTGAGCGATTCGTTCCTGCACTTCTGCTACAAAACCACCCAAATCCCGCCCTTCAACATTTGACCCTACGACCACACGACGCTTGGCACTTTCACGCGAAATCTGTGCCGGACCATCAACAATCTTAATATCAGCAACCGTATACAATGGTACTGTTACACCATCCGGGGCACGCAATAGAAGATTGCGAATGGTTTCAACACTATCGCGAAAACGCGGAGGAAAACGTACCACAATAGCAAAACGCCGCTCACCCTCGTATAAATTGGTCACTTCGCGTCCCCCAACGGCGGTTTCGATCAACTCATGCACATCAGCAACGTTAATACCATTGCGTGCAATAGCATTACGGTCAATATCAATGGTCAGCGACTGCTGACCGGAAAGGCGTTCGATACGAATATCGCGTGCACCAGGAATACTACGCAGGATACGCGCGATCTGCTCCGACAACTTACGTAATTTTTCCAGATCATCTCCAAAAATCTTGACTGCAATTTCTGAACGCACACCTGTGACCATTTCATCTACTCTTTCCGAAATTGGCTGAGACAAAACGATATTGACACCGGGCAAAACTTCCAGCAGCTTGCGGATATCGTCATCGATTTCATCCTGGGTTCGTCCGGAATCCGGATCCAGTATCACAATTGGGTCGGACTCATTCTGGCCAGCTGGATCAGCAGGTGATTCACCGCGGCCTAATTTAGATACTACACTCTTAACACCCGGTACCTGTGATATAGCCTTCATTGCCTCCATTTCCATAGTGATCGCTTCAGCCAGTGAAATCGATGCGACTCGATTGATCTGAGGCGTAAGTGCCCCTTCTTGCAATGTCGGAATAAAGGATTTTCCCAGGAACGGAAATAATACAAACGACAACAGCAGCAAACCCAGTGCTGTCACAATAGTCAGCTTTCTTCTCAAAAGCGCGATATTGAGCAGACTACGATAAGCACCTTTTAGCTTGGCGATTATCTTAGTATCATGATCTGCACCACCTTTCAGAATGTAAGCGCAAAGTACCGGAGATAAAGTTAATGAAACAATCAAAGAAATTGCCAAGGCAATGGCTATCGTGAAGGCTAACGGACTGAACAGCTTGCCTTCCATGCCTTGCAGAGCCATCAATGGCAGGAATACGAGAATGATGATACAGATTCCAAAAATAACGGGGGTACCAACTTCCGCTACCGCAGCAACGATAGTACGTGCACGCGATTCCTTGGTGTTGGTACTGTGTCCCAGACGATGAAAAACGTTCTCTACTACCACTACAGTTGAATCGACCATCAATCCGATAGCGATTGCAAGTCCACCTAGCGACATCAGATTAGCCGAGATCTCTTGATGATTCATGACCATAAATGTCAATAAAGGCGTAATCACTAAGGTTGCAACTACAATTAGACTGGAACGGACATCACCCAGGAAGATGAACAATACAACGATTACCAGAAAAATTCCTTCCATCAGTACCTTGCTGACAGTCCACAAAGCGGCATCGACCAGATCGGTACGATCATAATAAGGAACGATCTGTAATCCATCCGGTAGTAGATTTTGCTCATTGATCTCAGCTACTCTGGCTTTGACTCGTTCTACAATCTCTTTGGCATTTCCCCCTCTGACCATCAGTACTATGCCCGATGCGGATTCTGTATACCCACCTTTTATAATGGCACCCGCCCTGACTTCTGTACCCAGTTTCACTTCAGCCACATCCCGTACGAACACAGGTACCCCGTGCTCCTCAGCAAGCACAATGTTACCGATATCCTGTAGCGTACGAATCAATCCTACTCCTCTAACGAGATATTGCTCGCTACCAGTCGGCAAAATACCACCACTAGCGTTGGCATTATTCTCTGCAACCGCCTGTTCTACCTGTTTTAACGTCAAATTATAGTGACGTAATTTATTGGGATTGGCCAGCACATGGTACTGTTTGACATATCCCCCTTGTGAATTGATTTCCGCCACTCCGGGAATCGAACGTAACATTGGCCGGACAATCCAATCCTGTACAATACGACGTTCGGTCAATTCCTCGATGGTCAAGGCCCGTTCACCATCATCAGGATGATCGATCGTGTATTGATAGACCTCACCTAAACCTGTGGAAACAGGACCTAAACGCGGGATAATTCCAGGCGGCATCCGACTTGCCACTTCAAGTAACCGTTCCATTACCAATTGCCGGGCAAAATAAACATCGGTATCGTCTGTAAACACCAGCGTAATGATGGATAAACCACTTTTATTCAGGGAGCGCATTTCTTCCAGACCTGGCATCCCCGTCATGGCAATTTCCAGCGGTATGGTTACCAGCCGTTCTATCTCTTCCGGGCTGCGGCCAATTGCTTCGGTAGCAATTTGCACCTGAACATTGGTAACATCCGGAAAGGCATCGACGGATAGATGCTGCGCTGCACGCAAACCAAATCCCATAAGAATCAGTGCGACGACGACAACAACCAGACGCTGTTCCAGCATGGTACGCACCAGAGAGGTAATCATCAGTTACTCCAGATCCGTGCGCTTACGTTCGTTATTCAGATGAAATGCACCTTCCACAATAATCAGTTGATCCGGTGTCAATCCATCCAGAACAGGTCTCAGTTGATTGATCGATTCATCCAGCTCGACCGAAGTCAAAGTAAAACCACCATCTTCTCTGGCAACAAATACATGATCATGATTGTGCTCACGTACTACCGCACCTTCCGGGATAACCAAGCGTTCACGTGCATGCTCAGCAATATGTACTGTAGCCAGCATATCCGGCCTCAGCCGACGTTCGGAATTATCCACTTCAGTACGAACCATCACTGTACGCGTCAGTGGATTCACAATATCAGCCACAAATATAATCGTTCCATCAAAATAGGTATCACCCAATGCAGGCACACGGATCTCCACACGCTGGCCCTGCTCGACAAAGTGAGCGGCATGCTCCGGAACATCACCGACGACCCACAGTACGGACAAATCAGCCAGCGTAAACAACTGATCCGACGGTTGCACGACCTGACCAAGCGCTACATTACGCTCGATGACAGTACCGCTGCTCGGTGCCGTAATCTCTACCGAAGGAAGAATCTGCCCATGTTTGGTCAGATCACTTATTGCCCCGTTATCTACACCCATTAGGCGTAGTTGATCTTTAGCTGCACTCAGCTCAGCATTCGAAACTTGTAATTCTGATTCCCGGCGTTGTAATTCAGCAGCACTAATGACATCTCCCGCAAACAACTGCTTGGCACGTACGGCAGCACGCTTGGCCAGTACTGCCAAAGAATTAGCGCGCAAATAGGCCAGTTGAGCCTGTGTCAATTCCGGACTGGCAATACGGGCCAATTTTGCACCGGCCTCTACATTATCTCCCAGCTGGACATACACTTCGACAATCCGTCCGGTAAAACTTGCACCCACCCGGACAAGCTTCTGCTCATGTACTTTGATTTGCCCTGGTACACTCAGCTTATCCGCAATGTCAGTAAAAAACGGTTTACCCGTCTTAATTCTCTGGCGCAAATCTGGCCTGATAAAAATCGTATTGGAGTCTGCTTCTTCTGCTTTTACATGTTTTTCCGGGGGATCTGGTAGTTCTTCACTCTGGCAGCCTGCAACGAGCAGCGTTACAAATGAAAATAAAATAACAATGACAGTTCGTATCTGAGAATTCATTCAGAGAAGCTACTCCTTTGGATAGTGAGCGCGTAGCCGATCAATTTCTGCCGCCGCTGCCTGCAATTCAAATTGGGCCTGTAGTAACTCAGAACGAGCATTTCGCAATACTCTCTGTGTATCCAAGACCTCTATAAAACCTCTTTCACCCAGCCGGAAAGCGGTTTCTGCAACACGCAATGCGTCTTCCGCTTCCTTGACAATACCACCCTCAAACATCTCTACTCTACGCCGAGCAATCTCCATCGCCTGCCAGGCGGATTCAAGTAATCGAACAATTTCATACCGACGATAATCAAGCGTTTCACGCACCCTCGCTGCATCAAAAATAGCGGCGTCGATCTCCCCTCTCCGACGGTAAAACAATGGAATCCGAACACTCAATCCGGCGGTATTCGAAGTAAATTGTTTATCTTGATAGTTGCTATACAAAATACTTATGGAAGGAAGTACAGATGCACGTTCCTGATCGACACGCAAATGTGCACGATCCTGTTCTGCTTCCAAACGTAAAATTTCGGGATTTACATCCGGTAATTCTGCACGCAACGTCTCTAATGAAGGTAATCCAACGGGATCACTAAGCGAGGCAGCCACATCGAACTCAGTAGGTAGCGCGCCGGCAGTCAGTTGAAGCAGTGCAATACGTGCCCGCTCAGTATTCAATAACGCCGCTTCTTTTCTACTGGCAGCTGTCATCACTTCAGTATCAGCCCTAATCAATTCGAAACGGGCAGCTTCTCCTAACTCGACACTTAATTTGATACGACGCCGTATTTCCTCCATGAGATCGAAGATATCAGACTCCATCTCTGCCAGACCGCGCCGCAACAGAAATTCATAGGTACGTACCCGGAGTTGCGCTGCCATATCCGCCCGTACCTGTTCCAAATTTGCACGACTGGCCTCGACACCCGCCTCTGCTGCACCAATCCGGGCACTGCGCAGGAACGGATTTTCCAAAGACTGGCTGACAGTTACCTGCCGTTGCATAGAAGCTGGCCCGGTGTCGATCTCTGGTAAACGTGGACTATCAGGCCCAGCCATGAAGGTCACTTCAGGATTAGGAAACGCTGCTGCACTGGTGACATCCGCCTCTGCAATATCGACCTGCGAACGAGCTGCCTGAAGCAGGCCATTAGCTTGTAATCCTATACGTTGAATATCTGCGACGGTATATTTGATGCCTGCCGCATTGGCCAGATGAACTGCCCCTCCAAACAATATTAGATAAGGCAGAAAACTCCACAGAAAAATTTTCCACATATATGGATGAGGAGAATAATTATAGTTTTGATTTATATTTTAATTCTTGAAGTGGAATTATGGGGGGTATCAGAACATGCACGCAACCACCCATTCTTCCTACTCCTTAAATATCGCCAGTTTAGGTATTTATAATGAAGCCCGGCCTTTCAGAAATAATTAGGAAACACAAGGTAATGTCCTAAGATCAATATTGATGCTTAAATTGTGCATATTGTGTTTTCTACGTCGCCTGTTTTTTTGCCCGGCGATTTCTCCACCACCATCCCGTTGCCAGCAAAGTGATAACAATATACCAAATACCGTAACGTCGCATCCACTCCGCCAAATTTTTCTGCGCAAATATTTGGATTTCAGCCAGATCTACAACTTGCTGGTGCTTTTGACTGGTATCAGCCGTTTGGAGATGAAGTTTGAGCAAAAGCTTATGACGACCTGGCGCTTCAGATGTAATTCTCCAGGACCAGTTAGTTTCTCCACGATTGGAAAAAAGCTGTGCTTGTGGGCCTGGTGGATCGATATAAAGTGCATCCCCTGCCATCTCAGCACGCATTTCAGGAAAAACCTTATTGTTGATACCTTGTAGTGGAACGCCAGTAGAAGATTTTGCAACGAGATCATTGATGTGCTGGGCTAATTTCCCGGTATCCAGTTGGAGCGCTATCTCAAAGGGTTCAAACTGTTTAACCTCCTTCGGTAACGTCACTACTGAGCTGTCAACTGGTAATTTTGTCATAACAAGTGGAGCAAACTGCTTTTCCCCAAACCAGGCATGCGCAAGAAAATTCAATACGAACGGTATAAATAAAATTGCTGCCAGCAAACCCGGCAATACCATGGTAAAACTGATACCAGCCCTATACATATTTCCTCCAGACTGAATGTCGCTTCCAGCAGGTGTAATCGTGCAGCATCGCAATCATACGGGATAAGGAGTAGACTCTCGGAAAGAGACTTAAGTTTATTTTTCTACCATGACACATGATGCTCCTTATTTTATTGCTCATCGAGGTTATCCCGCATTGTATCCGGAAAATTCTCTGGCTGGAATCGAAGCTGCCATACAGGCCGGTGCCCGTTATGTCGAGATCGACATTCAATTGAGTAATGAACTTACCCCCTTTCTGTGCCATGACGACGGTCTCAGACGATTGACCGGTCGCGATACCTATCTGACCGAGCTGAGTGATGATGAGATTAGTACATTGGCCATCTCTTATCCTGATCCCTCGAATTCAAATACCTCAGTAAAAACTGCTCCAATCTCCCGCTTGTCGGAATTCTGCAGCTATCTGGCACAGTGGCCTTCAGTCACTGCATTCGTCGAAATCAAATCGGAAAGTATTATCCGGTTTGGTCTGAATGAAACAGTTAATGCAATTCTCCCGGTGCTCTGTCCCGTCCGCAAACAATGCGTCATCATTTCATTTGATTGGCAATCGGTGGCATTGGCCAGAAAACTGGGCATGGAAAAGATCGGGTGGATAATCGGCCGGTGGGATGATAAGCAATCAGCCATTGCCTCGCATTTAAAACCGGATTATCTGTTCTGCGGAATCGAAAACCTGCCCCGGAAACTCGATGAACTCTGGCCCGGACCATGGCAATGGGTCATTTACAGTGTCAATGACTACGATATTGCACTCAGGTATACAACAGCAGGTATCAGACTGATCGAAACCGATACTATTGGTACCATGCTTCAACATTCACACAGAAATTCGTGAAGATTAATAATACGATCGGTCCGATGACAATACTCATAGAATGCAAATGATTTTCTTTACGATATTGCCATAGCATGTCCATTACCCATCATTACGACATCACAATTATCGGAGGCGGCATCCAAGGTGTAGCCGTAGCACAGGCAGCCGCTGCATCAGGCTACAGTGTACTGGTATTGGAAAAAACTGCTCTGGCGGCGGGTACCTCCAGCCGGTCAAGTAAATTGATTCACGGTGGTTTACGATATCTGGAAAGCGGCCAATTAAATCTGGTATATGAAAGCTTGAAAGAACGTACAACACTCCTGCGTCTGGCACCTTCATTGGTCAAATTACACCCTTTTTATCTTCCTGTATATCACCAGACTTCGCGCAGTAAATTGGTACTGCGCGCAGGGCTAAGTCTTTACGCATTGCTGGCAGGATTAGGTACCGGATCATACTTTCGTTCCATTCCCAGAAAGGCATGGGACCAACTCGATGGTCTCTCTACCCAGGGATTACAGCATGTATTTCAGTACTGGGACGCGCAAACCGATGATCAAGCACTCACCCGGGCAATTATGCATTCCGCATTATCACTGGGAGCTGAATTACGATGCCCGGCAGAATTTACTCATGCAACTGTTTCTGCCAATATTTGTGAAATAGAATTCACACAAGCCACACAAATCCACAGCTGTACGACAAACGTGCTTATCAACGCTTCCGGCCCCTGGATCGACAAAGTTATGCAACGCATCGCACCACCGCCTCCTATTTATCCGATAGAGCTGGTACAAGGCAGTCATCTCGTACTCAAAGGGCAATTAGAAAGGGGCTGCTACTATTTGGAATCACCACAGGACCGCAGGGCTATTTTTGTACTTCCTTGGAAACAAAGTATCCTCTTAGGCACCACTGAAACAGTATTCGAAGATAACCCGGAAAACGTTCTACCGCTGGCTGAAGAAGAAAACTACCTGCTCGACTGCTTCCAGCACTATTTCCCGAACCATCCCATTCTGGTGCAGGAGCGTTTCGCCGGATTACGCGTGTTGCCTCGATCCCAAGATAATGTATTCAATCGTTCACGTGAAATACATTTACAATGCGATCGTCCGCAGAAGCCCCGTGTGGTCGGAATATACGGTGGGAAATTGACGGTTTGTCGTGCAACTGCTCAGAAAGTGCTGCGTATCGTGAAGCCATCTCTACCTATCCGCGCTCCCAAAAAAGATATTTCGCAATTATCACTTGAACATCCTTAAATACCGATTACCATGAAACTCAACATTAAATCCGAGGATTTCCGGGTCGATGCAGATACTCAGGTTGATCTGTCATGCTGGCCCACCAAGTTTGATCCCTTTTATACGTCAAAAGAGCACTATCAGAGGTTATTGGAGGAATCCCGCCAGGAAATTGGTGCGCTGCAGGAAATATTGTATGCACATGATCGCTACGCAATATTGCTTATCTTCCAAGGGATGGATTCTGCTGGCAAGGGCGGTGCTATCAAGCATGTCATGTCTGGTGTTAACCCACAGGGATGCCAGGCATTCAGTTTCCAGCAGCCTACCGCTGAGGAACTAGAACACGACTTCCTGTGGCGCACGAATAAACGCCTGCCGGAACGTGGTCGAATCGGTATTTTTGATCGGTCATATTACGAAGAGGTAGTTGTAGTGAGGGTCCACCCGGATATTCTTGCCAAACAGCGTTTACCTAAAGAATTTGTCAATGTTGACCGGATCTGGCAGGAGCGCTTCAGTGATATTACCAATCTGGAAGATTATCTGCATCGAAATGGTACGCGGATCGTCAAATTTTTCCTTCATTTATCAAAAGAAGAACAACGTAAGCGCTTGCTCGCACGTATCGATGAGCCACATAAAAACTGGAAAATCGGAAACACCGATATCGAGGCGCGTAAACGTTGGGACACCTACCAAACCGCGTATGCAGAATGCATTAGCGCGACCAGCAGCCTCAATGCACCCTGGTATATCGTGCCGGCAGACGATAAACGCAATACTCGATTAATCGTCTCCTGGATATTGCTCAAAACGATGCAAAGCCTGCCTATGGACTATCCCACTCCTACCGATGCGCACCGTAAAGATCTGGCACGCATCACGGATTTCCTGCAAAAAGATAAGTAATGTGTATGACTAATACTCAACTTTTTCAGCTTCTTTTACTGATTCTGCCTCCTCCTTCTGCTCCACCTTCTCTACTTTTTCTGCTTTCTTTACTTTTTCTGTTTTTTTTGCACGCCGCGCTATTTCTTCCTTGATTTCTTTAAGAAAATTATTGTTGAGTTTACGCTGCTGCTCCGTTTTATACCATACGAAACAGGCAACCGATCCTAATGCGATCAGCACAAAACTCATTGCGGTAATACCGTCGAAAAAGAAAAATACTATACCTGTCGAAATAGCAAACGCACCCATCCATGCGGTCAGTAATGCAATACGTCCGCTCCAGGTCGCCTTGGAATGTGCAAGGCACCATGCATCGATTTCGTCTCGGGTCGAAGCCAGTTTCTCATCCGGCCATTGTTTGATGTTCATTCACAATTCTCCTGAAAATTATAGATAACCAAGTAGACACCCTATCTGCCTTCGCTATCCCTTCAGATGAAAGGCAAAACAGGATAACAAAAATGGCAGACTACATCAGATCAATACGGCCTACCAGAGGAAGTTTGATTGCAACTGGATCTGGATCGACACCAAAGGTCAGTCCAAGAAGATTGATTTCGAAACCTTCCACCTCACTGACAGTGACACCAAGCAAACCAAAAAGAGACAATTGCCAGCCTGTACCACTGGGTGCAGTCCCCGTCATATTATCTCCCAGAAAATCTTTTCCGATAGCTGTAGGAGGTAAGTCCAACCCAATCTCCGGCACGGCCCGGGAAATCCACGCTGTGAATGTATTTGAATTCGGGCCTGGCCAGACTGTATATCGGTCTTTGTAAGGGTAGTTATGCGCAGCTTCGTCGATACGAGTTATCAAAGCATCTACATCCTTCCCCCGCTTTTCCGCCAGCAATACCGGTGTATTACCGAACCAGCGTCTATCAGGTGCATGCTGGTGAATCACAAGTGCCGAATCACCACGACGTAAATACCATCCAATCACTTCATAAACAGTGAAGGCCTTAGCGAACGATGGCTTGACCGCGATCCAGGTATGTACACCAAAATAACCCCGCCATCCATAAGTACGCGCACTATAAACTTGTATGATTGCTTCAGGCGTTTCTTCCGGGTCAGGTGCCAACCCTACCCGTTCACGACTTGCTGTCCGCCAACCCGTATCTGCGAAGTTATAACCTGCAACTATCGCGATGATTACGATAATTGTAATGTAGCCCCCTAAATTTAATCTAGTAAACATACACTAGTGAAAAATACTTGATCTTTTCGACATCATAATAAATTCGCTTCCCCTGAAAACTTTAGTCACAACTTAAAATATAAATCAATATTCACAAAAAGTTCAATAACTTACCTAAATCAACCATTTGAATAATCCTGGAAACTGCAGTTGGATGCACCCACCGAGTCGGCATGGGTAAAGGCAGCAAGTTCACTATCCATCGCGGTTTCCAGAGGCTGATAAGCGATCAGCTGCGTTTTCCAGGATAATCCTTCTGAGAACATTGACACACACTGATACATAAGCGCAAATGTATCAAGTTATCCAATAACTTAACCAAATACTTGGAACTTCCCTCGTCTTTTGAGGACTGTAAATCGTTTGGATATAATCGATCAGTCTTGAAATATAAAAGAAAATTAAACTAGATCTGGGCCATTGCCGATAAACTTGGATAATCAATCCCACTAAGAAAATATATGAATCGGAGCATCAAATATGTCCGATTTATTTGTCCCTTCTTTGCAATACATTGAAAAATTTGTTAGTTTAAAAATAAAAGGAATCATAAATACAGCTATTTTCATAAATACAGGAGGCACATTTATATGCGTTTTTATCTGTTTGCTCTCTCCTTGATAGGATTTATGACACCAGCAACAGCGGAACAATATATTACGTCAGCCAAAGAAGCAAACTTGAACCTGGAAGATTTCAGCGTTTATGGTCACGTCGAAAAAGTAGCACTTATTCCCGGCGATATCGAAATCAAAGCTCGCCTCGATACCGGTGCATCAAGAAGCTCGATAAATGCCCAAGATATAGAACTCGTTGAAAAGAAAGAGCGGCAATGGGTCCGATTTATTTTTGACGATCACAGTGGTAATCAGTACCCGATGATGCTCCCTCTGGTCGAAAAAGTAGCGATCAAACAGGCCAGTGGAAAACAAATCCGATATGTCGTAGAAATAGGGTTGTGCGTCGGCGATCACTATGAAAAGAATCTTTTCACTTTAACCGATCGGAGCAAGATGACTTATCCGGTCCTGGTCGGTCGAAATTTCTTAAAAAATTCCGTATTGGTCAGTTCACAACATAAAATGATCAGTGAACCCACCTGTGGAGTAGATATTGCAGGATAGCCACCAGGGAAAAACTAGAGCATTCTGCATTTAAGTCCGTATATGTCCCGGAATTGAGGAAGTAATTTCTACCTTCAGACTTGAGTATCCTATATCAACTCTATATAAGTGCAGAATGCTCTAGAAAGCAAACAATATCATATACTCAGAACCTATGAAGAAAAGTAGCAGTGATTGTTGCAGTGCACTGCTTTCCTCACAGGTTTCTGGAATAGGCTAGTTACAGGCTATCAAGTAATTTCTTTGCTTCCCCCAGTTGCGGAAAAGGTTTCTCTTCATTCAATAATTGCTCGAGTTCTTTACGAGCTTTGGCTTTATCACCGGATTTATATAATCCAACTGCATAGTGGTAGCGGATCTCCTGGGCCTCTGGTGCAATTGAAATGGCTTTTTGTAACAGAGAAGTACCCCGCTTAGTTTCTCCCTGTTCAACCAGAATCCAACCCAGGGTATCCATGATTGCTGGGCTATTGGGGGCCTGCTGATAAGCTTTTTCCGCATACTCAAGCGCTGCAGGGTCTTTTTTCTGATGATAAATCCAGGCCAGATTATTTAAGGTAGCTGCGTGGTCAGGGTGCTGCGCCAGAACCGCCTGGTATTGCTTAACAGCCGGTTCGTACTGTTCCCGGGCGAGATAAACGCCAGCGAGATAAGTGCGCGTTACTGTATCAGTCGGGTTTTCTTCCAGCCACTGAGTGATGCGTTGATCCGCCTGCTTCTCTTTCCCCCCCTGGTTCAGTGCGGCATGCAGCTTAATCATTAGTTGGCTATTTTTTTGTTTAGCCAACGCTTTCTCATAAGCGCTGGCTGCTGCTGCAGCGTTTTTTTGCCGCATCAGTAAATCACCTTCCAATTCGAATCCAACAGGCAGCGCTTCATGCTGCTTCTGCATATCCTGCGAGATCCTGAGCGCTTCTTCCGGACGGTTGGTTTCTACTGCCAGTTGAGCCTGTGCAAGCTTCGCTTCCCAAAAATCTGGTTTGATAGCCAGAGCTTTTTTCAATGCGTTAGCAGCAGCCTTATGATTTTGCATGGCGGCCTGCAGTTGTGCTATTTGTAACTGGGCAGGAGCCGAGTCCGGTAACCTGGCAGCAAGTCTCTGGAAATTCTCCAGTGCAGCATCTTTATTGTCGTTAGCCAGGTAGGCACGCGCCAGCAATTCTATGACATTCAAATTGTCGGAGTGAGTACTTTGCAGCTTTTTGGCCAGCGCAAGTGATTTTTTAGGTTTATTCATCTGCAAATAATGCGCCCCGAGCTGCAGTGCGGGCTGCAAATTATTTGGGTTTTCCCGACTGGCTTTTTCCAGCCAAGTAGTAGCTTCATCATTATTCCCTTGAGCAAGGGCAATATTGGCAAGCGCATTCATTGCCTGCAGATGCTTTTTATCCCGTTTCAAAATATCTTCAAAACGTTTCCGTGCAGCAGCAGTATTTTTTTCCTGCAAGTCAATCCTTGCCAAATTGGAAACCGCAGGAAAATAATCCGGCTGTAGAGAGAGCGCTCGATTGAAACTCGCACGTGCCTGGGCCAAATCTTTCTTACCCAGATAAATACCCCCTTTCAGATTATGAAATAGCGGATTATCAGGCTGGTCTTTCAGCAATGATGCAACGATCTCCAGTGCTTTATCGTATTCGCGCAACTGCAAATGAGTCATGACCAGCATGACACCTGCTCGTCCAGACTCGCTGTCCAGCTGGGTGGCCAGTTCCAGGTCAGCAATCGCACTTTTACTGTCTCCCTGCCCGAGCTTACTCATGGCCATTGCGGTATAGAGAGCGGCGTTATCTGGCGCAAGCTCACCAGCTTTCTCGAAATATTCTGTTGCTTTCGTAAAATCTCCTGACCGCATGTAGGCTTCACCCGCCAGAGCAAATAATTGCGCATCCTGCTGTACGGCATTCAAGGCAGGTGCCAGTGTAGCAACTGCCTGTTTGGCTTGATTACCCTTTAACTGAATCGACGCCATCAACTTAATGGCATAAAGATTATTGGGAACGGCTTTCAGATATTGTTCAATGTATTGCTCAGCCTGAGACAATGATCCAAGTGCAAATTGTGTCGCGCCTGCAAGTAGCACGCTAGGCATATGATTAGGTGCTGCACTCAGTATCTGTTGTAATGACTCGAGCGCAACCGCATGTTTACCTTGACTGAAATCCAGCAATGCCTGAGTATAAGTAGCAGATAAGCTGCCGGGAGCAATCTTGCGTACGGCATTCAGATCAGCCTGGGCAGCCTCAAACTTTTTGGCATTGATCGAAATAGCAGCCCGATTAATGTAAGCAGCCGCTGCATTAGGATTCAGTTTTATGACTTTATCATAGTCTGCCAATGCCTCATCGATCTTGCCTTGTGCACGCAGCAAATCGCCTCTGAATAACACTACGTCGCTGTTTTCCGGATTGAGTCTTACTGCCTCTTCAGAGAAATGCATAGCGGACTCGATGTCGCTCCGTGTAAGCGAATATCTGGCCATGCCGATCAACGCATCGGGAAATTCTGGCTTATCCTGCAAAGCCTGCTCGAATAGCGCCTTGGCCTCCTGAAATTTGCCCAGTGCCAGTGAAGCGTTACCACGTAAAGTCAGAAGCTCCGCAAAATCCCCCTCTTCGGATAATTTCTCAGTCTCATCCAGCACTTGCTGGAATCGCCCCATCCCAAGCCATGCCTGACTTAGATCAGGTAATACCTTGACTGGATCCATTCCAAGGCTAAGCGCTTTATTTAATTCTTTTTCCGCAGATTGAATATCACCTGTCTTGTTATAAAGTGTACCTAATAAATAACGGATTTCAGGGTCGTTCGGGCTCTGCTGTAGTGCATTCTTCAACTGAATAATGGCTGCTTTATCATCACCACGTTGCTGATGCTGTACTGCTTCAGCGACTAATGCCTGGGCGTCCATGGCTTTACCACAAGCGGAAAGTATCATAACGACGATCAGCATAGGTACAAGTATCGCCGTGAATTTCGTTTGGGTGATTGTTTTACCGGAACTGCTCATTTTTACCTCTCTTGATGATTAAGTACTTAAGCTGCAAGGTATTATTCAAACTCGAAATGACAATTTCTACTGGAGATTATTCAGTCACACTCATGGAATAGATAATAATATTGACAGCCAAGCAGTTATAACACAATTTAAATATCGTCAAATCTATGGAATTAACGGGTATTACATACTTTGATGCTAAACTGATTGGATTTTGAATGAATTATTTTTAGCAACGATCCGTATTTACTGGAAACGAATTGTTAACATGTGTGAACAAGTCGTGCACCTTATTCAGTCATGAAGGAAACATTCATATGCAAAAAACAGTAGCTGTTGTAGGCTTGGGATATGTGGGATTACCCTTGGCCATTGAGTTTGGAAAAAAACTTGATACCATCGGTTTTGATGTATCAACCAGTAAAATTGAAAACTACCAGCGTCATTGTGATCCCACGGGTGAAGTGCCATCGACAGATTTTCAGGCTGCACAGCGATTGACACTGACATCCAATCCAACCGAATTATCACGTGCCGATTACATCATCATCGCTGTCCCTACACCCGTAGATCTGGCACATCAACCTGACTTCACGGCGTTGAAACGAGCAAGCGAAACAGTTGGCAAGCACATGAAAAAAGGTGCCATAGTTATTTACGAATCGACAGTATATCCCGGCGCAACCGAAGAAGTCTGCATCCCTGAACTGGAACAGCATTCAGGATTACGCTGGAAACATGATTTCTTCGTGGGCTATTCCCCGGAACGAATCAACCCAGGCGATAAACAGCATACGCTAACAACTATTACTAAAGTTGTTTCAGGTGATTCACCGGAAGTGTTGGAGAAAGTAGCCCAATTATATGAAACAGTCGTTACTGCAGGCGTACACCGTGCACCCAGCATCAAAGTTGCCGAAGCAGCCAAGGTCATTGAAAATACCCAGCGTGATCTCAATATTGCGTTGATGAATGAGCTCGCTATCATTTTCGGTAAATTAGGGATCGACACACTCGATACTTTGCAAGCTGCAGGGACCAAATGGAATTTCCTGCCATTCCGACCTGGTCTGGTAGGTGGACATTGTATCGGTGTCGATCCCTATTATCTGACCCATAAAGCTGAAATGGTGGGTTACATGCCGCAGGTTATTCTGGCTGGCCGTCGTATCAACGACACAATGGCCAAATATGTCGCTGAACAGACTATTAAGCAAATCATCAAAGCCGGTTTTAATGTAAAAGGTGCACAGGTCAATGTACTCGGACTGACATTCAAGGAAAACTGCCCGGATCTCAGAAATTCTAAAGTCGCCGATGTTATCCGGGAATTAAAAGATTATGGGGTCGACGTTCATGTGCATGATCCGGTTGCGGAAGCAGAAGAAGCAAGACACGAATATGACGTAACGCTTGAATCATGGGAAGATTTACCACGTGCACATGCCCTGATCGTCGCCGTGGCCCATTTGGAATTTACTCAGAAATCTCTATCGGAAATTCTGACCAAGATAGTTGAACATGGGTGTTTCATTGACGTCAAATCACAGTTTGACGAACAGGCCCTGCATCAGGCCGGACTTCATGTCTGGAGACTTTGATTCCAACTTGCCCCTCTCAATTTTCTCCACCGATTATTCATGACAACACGATACACAGAAATTCAACAGCACCTGAAACATCGCAGCTACCGCTGGCTGGTTACCGGTGTAGCGGGGTTCATCGGATCAAACTTGCTGGAAACTCTACTCAGATTGAACCAAAATGTGGTAGGGTTGGATAATTTTTCTACCGGCCACCAACATAATCTTGATCAAGTAAAAGCGGTAATCGATCCATCTGCCTGGTCCAATTTCCACTTCATTGAAGGAGATATTCGTCATTTACAGGATTGTCGTACAGCCTGTGAAAAAATCGACTTCGTTTTGCATCAAGCTGCGCTTGGATCAGTCCCACGATCAATCGAAGACCCGATTCTGACAAACGAAAGTAACATTTCAGGCTTTGTGAATATGCTGGTCGCTGCACGCGATGCCGGAGTCAAGCGGTTTGTCTATGCCGCATCCAGCTCCACTTACGGTGATCACCCGGATCTACCCAAGGTAGAATCGGTCATTGGTCAACCACTCTCTCCTTATGCAGTCACCAAGTACGTCAACGAGCTCTACGCAGATGTATTTGCCCGTTGTTATGATACTCAGTCAATCGGTCTACGCTATTTCAACATCTTTGGTCCACGACAGGATCCAAATGGCGCTTATGCAGCGGTGATTCCCCAATGGATTGCTGCTTTGATCAAGAATAAACCTCTGTATATCAATGGAGACGGTGAAACCAGCCGGGACTTCTGTTTCGTAGAAAACGCAGTCGAGGCCAATCTGCTCGCCGCATTATCGACAAATCCAGAAGCAATCAACCAAGTCTATAACATTGCAGTCAATGAGCGGACCAGTCTTAACCAGTTATATGCCATGATGCGCGATCTATTAGTCGATCAGTTCACACATCTAGGCGATCATCGGCCAACTTACATGGATTTCCGTAAAGGTGACGTTCGACACTCGCAGGCAGACATCAGTAAAGCACGCAGGCTGCTCGGCTATAATCCCGCATACCGGATCGATCAGGGACTTAAACAAGCAATGGATTGGTATTTAGCACATCTTTCCTGAGATACCAGCTTTGAAAAAAGCCTACGTTGGCGCCCCGGCAAATAAAAAAACAAGGACTTCTCTGTAAACCGGTATAAAACAGCAGCAACCAGACCTGATATCCGTATATTCTATTTATGCTGGTACCACTCGGATATCCGGCTCGATCGTTCTTAGCAGCTGTTCAATTCCTCTAAGCGTCCCGGTAATCGAGCTAGGGCATGTCCCACACGCACCTTGATAATGAATCTGCAGGATATTACCCTCCAGACCCAATACATGAAGATCGCCACCGTCATGTTGCAAATAAGGCCGAACTTCTTCATCAAGCAGGATGTTAATACGCTCCAGTCGTTGCTGATCTTCTGCACTGAGGTTAGCCAATGACTCACTCGCCGCTGCCACAGCAGCAGCTGATTGATCCGTCGCAGCCGGTGCTGCTCGGATGGGATCAGCTACGGCGCGTGCTAAATCCTGCCAATCCGCTTCACCATCCTGAGTAATGGTAATCCAGCGATCCACATAAAATACATTGGTAATATGATCGATATCGAACAAGGACGAAGCCAATGGATCGTCTTTCGCTTGCTCGGCATTGTCATAGGAACGAGCTACTCCCCACGTCAGTGGTTCTTTCAGAATAAACTTCAACGCATTGGGATTAGGCGTTCCTTCGATTTCTGCAATTTTCGGCATAGACTGTCAGTGATTGTTAACTGCGAGTTTTACCACATGATCTTCATCGTTCTCAGTTGAGGCACTGAGAACCGAATTCATAGCAGCATGCAAAGTATGCCATGGCAAGATGGCACATTTGACTCGTGTCGGTAAATCACGTACTCCCGCCAGTACCTTGAGCCGCCCGAGATGATCGAAACTCTGATTTGATTCACTCATCACCATTTCCCGAAATTCCTGAACCATGGCTTCTGCTTCTTGACGCGACTTACCTTTGACAGCAGCCGTCATCATCGAACACGAAGCTTTACAAATTGCACAGGATTCACCATGGAAAGCAATTTGTTCAATACGTCCATCCGGCATGTTGATATCGAGGTTAATCCGGTCACCACACAGAGGATTATGCCCAACAGCATGATGGGTGGGATAATCAAGCGAACCATAGTTACGTGGTTTACGGTTATGATCAAGAATAACTTCCTGATAAATTGACTTCAAACTCATAGTGCGAAAACCTTTTGTACGGATCGAATACCTGCAATCAAGGCGTCGACCTCACTTTTAGTATTGTAAAAAGCAAACGAAGCACGAGATGTCGCTGCCACATTGAAACGCTGCATAATAGGCTGCGCACAATGATGGCCCGTGCGTACGGCAATCCCCTCCTGATTGAGCAACGTCCCGACATCATGTGGATGGATACCGTCGATAACAAACGATATCACTGCAACTTTATCCGGGCAATCGCCCATAATATGCACACCCGGAATAATCTTGATTTGTTCAGATGCATAATCGAGTAACTCGTGTTCATAAGCAGCGATAGCGTCGAGGCCGATATGATTCAGGTAATCGATGGCAGCACCGAAACCAATCACCGCTGCGATCGGAGGTGTACCTGCTTCAAATTTATAGGGAATTTCGTTGTAGATCGTTTTTTCAAAAGTAACTGAAGCGATCATATCTCCCCCACCCTTGAAGGGCTGCATGGATTCAAGCAAATGTGCCTTGCCATACAACATACCAACCCCTGTAGGGCCATACAGCTTATGCGCTGAAAATGCATAGAAGTCACAATCAAGATCCTGTACATCAATTTTCATGTGTGGAGCAGCCTGCGCACCATCCACCAGGACCGGCACTCCATGTTGGTGCGCAATGGCAATCATCTGTTTGACCGGATTTATAGTGCCAAGTGCATTGGAAACATGTGATAAAGCCACAAACCGGGTTCTGGGATTGAAGAGTTTTTCATATTCCTCAACCAGAAGTTCACCCGCATCATTTATTGGCACGACTCGAATATGGGCTCCTTTTTCCTCTGCCAGCATCTGCCAGGGCACGATGTTCGAATGATGTTCAAGTGCAGTCAGGATGATTTCATCGCCACTTTGGATAAACTTACGTCCATAGCCATGCATAACCAGATTGATACTATCAGTTGTCCCACTGGTAAAAATTATTTCCCTTTCTTCGCGTGCATGGACGAAATACTGCAATTTACGCCGTGCGGCTTCATATTCCTGAGTGGCAAGCCCGGATAAATGGTGTACAGCCCGGTGAATATTCGCATGCTGAGTTGTCTGATAGCGCACCAGACAATCAATGACAGCCTGCGGCATCTGACTGGAAGCAGCATTATCCAGATAGACCAGTGGCTTATCACCCACTTTGATATCAAGAATTGGAAAATCGGCACGAAATCGCTCCATTTCTGATGCCGTATGCTGTACAGAAGGTGTTAACAATGCGTCGACGATTTTCATAATTTAACTGATCCGTGTTTTGGCAAGGACATATCCTTCAAGTTGCTGTCTGAGTGAAGCTATTGGAATACGATCGATCACTTCACCACCAAATGCGTAGGTCAACAGATTACGTGCTGCGATATCATCTAACCCTCTGCTTTGCAAATAAAAAAGTGCTTCCTTATCGAGCTGCCCCACCGTTGCACCATGTGCACATTTCACATCATCAGCAAAAATTTCAAGTTGAGGCTTGGTATCTACGCGCGCTTTGTCTGATAGCAACAGATTTCGGCTCAGCTGTTTAGAATCCGTCAATTGTGCGTTTGGACGGACCATAATCTTTCCATTGAAGACACCGTGTGCGTTGCCATCCACAATACACTTGTGAAGTTGATGACTCCTGCTATGCGGTCTGACATGATCGATAAAAGTATGTGTATCAGCAAGCTGCTTATCTGATATCAACGTAAGCCCATCTACCGTACATTCGGCATCTTCACCTGCCAACATAACGTGCTGACTATAGCGTGAAATCTGTGCACCAAGGGTCAGACTGACCGACTGATAACGGGCAGCCTGAGCAACGGACGCAGTACCGTTTGCAATATGAAAAGCCTGCGGACTCTCACGTTGTAGGCGAATATGGCTCACATGAGCTGAATCTGCGATGTGTATTTCCATCACAGCGTTTGTCAGATACGCAGCTTTCTGCAGTGTGACATATTCCTCGACAACCGTAACTTTGGCACCAGCCTCAGCAATCAGCAAGCAACGCGGGTAAGTCGTAACCGCTTCCTGTGAAGTCACGAACAACACATGAATGGGGGCAGCCATGGTGGTATCAGCTGAAATCACGATACCGACTCCATCATGCATGAAGGCAGTATTTAATGCCACGAATACATCATCCTGGAAACTGGCAAGTCGGCCGAGATATCGCATTACAGTAGCAGCATGCTCATCAGCCGGCCGAGATAACTTAGTAATGGTAACAGTGCCGTCATCAGCCACATCGGACAGTTCAGGTACATATTGCCCATCCACGAATACCACCCTACACGTGGCCTCATCAAGAGCATGATGCACCAGGTCGCTCACAGCTAACTGCGGTATAACAGACGCTCTGGGAAAAAACGTACGCTTGAGCGGCGAAATATCAGTGAAACGCCACTCTTCGTCGCGCGTAGTAGGTAATCCAAGTGCCTCGATACGGCTTGCTGCGTTCGAACGCAGCTGATCCAGCCAAGACACAGAGTGGACAGGAAGAACTTCGCTTTTCCAGGATTCGATCAATTTTTCGAGATAATCATCTCTGACAACCGTACTCATGACCGTACTCCGGCTGCATGGTCATCAGCATGAATCCATTCATAACCATGGGTCTCAAGCGCCAGCGCAAGTTCCTTACCACTCGTTTTGATGATACGTCCAGCTTCCATTACATGTACGTAATCGGGCACGATGTGATCCAGCAAACGTTGGTAATGTGTCACCAATATGATTGAATTATCCTTATTGGCAAGCTGATTAACACCATTCGCAACGATTTTAAGCGCATCGATATCCAACCCCGAATCAGTTTCATCCAGTATAGCCAGTTGCGGCTCCAGCAATGCCATTTGCAGGATTTCATTACGTTTTTTCTCACCACCCGAAAAACCCTCATTGACACTGCGATCAAGAAAATCCGGATTCATTTTGAGCAATTTCATCTTTTCCCGAACGAAATCGTCGAATTCAAGTGGATCCAGCTCTTCCTTGCCACGCTGACTCTGGACGGTGTTATAGGCCAACCGTAAGAATTGGTCATTAGCAACGCCCGGTATCTCGATAGGATATTGAAAGGCAAGAAATACCCCTGCACGCGCACGCTCTTCCGGTGCCAATCCTGACAAATCCTGGCCATTGAAAAATACTGTACCTTGAGTAATCTCATAAGCCGGATGACCAGCCAACACCTTGGCAAAAGTGCTCTTACCTGAACCATTCAATCCCATGATGGCGTGAATCTCACCACTTTTAATGGTGATATCCACTCCCCTGAGAATCTCTGTCCCATTAACCGTCGCATGCAGGTTACAAACTTCAAGCAGGGTTTTACTGTTTGCGTCTATCATCCAACACTTCCCTCCAGCTTGAAGCTGAGCAATTTAGTAGCCTCTACCGCGAATTCCAGAGGTAGCTGCTGAAAAACTTCCTTGCAAAAACCATTAATGATCATCGATACCGCTTCTTCGGCGTCTATGCCACGCTGTGCAAAATAAAACAACTGATCCTCACCGATTTTGGAAGTAGACGCTTCATGCTCAACCTGTGCACTATTATTCTGCACCTGAATATAAGGAAACGTATGTGCCCCGCACTGACTGCCGATCAACATCGAATCGCATTGTGAATAGTTCCGGGCATTCCGGGCAGTCGGAGCAACCCTCACCAAACCACGGTAACTGCTGTTAGACTGACCGGCCGATATACCCTTACTGATGATGGTACTGCGTGTATTCGGGCCGATATGAATCATTTTGGTACCCGTATCAGCCTGCTGATGGTGATTGGTAACAGCAACAGAATAGAATTCTCCGACCGAATTCTCTCCGCGCAGAATGCAAGAAGGATATTTCCAGGTTATGGCCGAACCCGTTTCTACCTGAGTCCAGGAAATACGCGAGTTCCTGCCTTTGGCCAAACCGCGTTTGGTAACGAAATTATAAATCCCCCCGATACCGTTCTCATCGCCGGCATACCAATTTTGTACCGTGGAATATTTGATATCGGCATCATCCAGCGCTACCAGTTCGACTACTGCTGCATGCAACTGATTGGTATCGAACTGAGGAGCCGTGCAGCCCTCCAGATAGGAAACAGAAGCACCCTCTTCGGCAATAATCAACGTACGCTCGAACTGGCCGGATTCCTGAGTGTTAATACGGAAATAGGTAGATAAATCCATCGGGCATTTGACTCCTTTCGGAATAAAGCAGAAAGAGCCATCAGTAAACACCGCAGAATTCAGTGCTGCATAGAAATTATCTCCCGGTGGCACGACGGTGCCCAAGTACTGCCTGACCAGTTCAGGGTGATGTTGAACCGCCTCGGAAATGGAGCAGAATATAATTCCAACTTCAGCCAGCTTTTCTTTGTAGGTCGTAGCAACCGATACACTATCAAAAATAACATCGACAGCCACTCCGGCCAGTGCTGCCCGTTCATGCATGGGTACACCCAGTTTTTCAAATGTACGCAGCAATTCCGGATCAACCTCATCCATACTGGCCAGCTTTTTCTTCGGTTTAGGTGCCGAATAATAGCTGATAGCCTGAAAATCGATTCGGGGATATTTAACGTTCTGCCAAGTCGGCTCGGCCATATCGAGCCATTTCCGGTAGGCTTCCAGCCTGAATGCAAGCAACCATTCAGGCTCATTCTTTTTGGAAGAAATCAATCGAATGATATCTTCGTTAAGCCCTTTAGGTGCGATATCAGACTCTATATTAGTGACGAAGCCGTGCTTATATGGTCGATTAACCAAATGTTGTAATGCAGCACTCATTTTTTAATTCCTGGGTTTTCTATGTTTTAAGGCTGAAACTCTCTCCACAGCCACAAGTATTACCTATATTAGGGTTACGAAATTTAAACGTACTATTCAGACCCTCCTGTACAAAATCAATCTCGGAACCTTCAAGAAAAGACAGATGATCACGTTTTACAACAACCTTGGCATTATATGACTCAAACAGTTGATCATCCTCCAGTACCTCATCCGCATAGTCAAAAAGATAAGAAAATCCTGAGCAACCGGATTTCTTCACACCCAACCGTAAAGCAAATCCTTTGCCTCGCTTGGCCAGTTGCTGCCGAATCTGATTAGCTGCGCGTTCAGTCAGTGTAATTGCCATGATGATTCCACCTGAATAATTAAAATGCGGCTTCTCGCATATCATACAGTTTGACCACCGCTTGCTCACGTTGCAACTCGCGCTGATGCTGTTCATCCACCAATCGCTTCAAGGTAACGTGCCCGAGATAATCAAATATGATTTCATTCAGCTTTGCCCACAAATCATGCGTCATGCATTTGCTGTCACCCAGACAATTCTCCTTGCCACCGCACTGTGTGCTATCGATTGGTTCATCCACGGCTAGTATAATGTCAGCCACCGACACCTCATCGAGTTCTCTGGCCAGGCAGTATCCTCCCCCCGGCCCACGCACACTGTCGACAAGTTCCCGTTGACGCAATTTAGCAAACAGCTGTTCAAGATAGGATAGCGAGATTTTTTGCCGTTGACTGATGTCAGCCAATGCAACCGGACCATTACCATGTCGCATCGCGATATCCAAAAGTGCCGTTACCGCGAATCGTCCTTTTGTTGTCAGTCTCATCACAAATTCCTTCGTACAATATATAATAGAGGGTTAAAAATTATTTCCGATAGTTTTTGTCAACTATACAATACCCGACGATATTAGTCAACTATATTCCACTTCACTTCAACATCCATCCAGATAGTAAACATGAAACTTTACAATTACAGTGTTTCATTCTCTATCAGTTGAATTTGACAAAAATCGGAGTACCAGTTCCTTCACCCAAAGTACATGGCCCCGCTAAACTTGTTGTCTGCAACACTCCACGTAGCCAATACAAGTAGTATGAATTCCCTGAAAATAAGCGACAAAGAAACCACAACACGGGTTATCAAAATAAAAAGACAACAAATCTTTTACAAATTCAGTCTTTTTTTGAGATGTTTGCTCTTACACTGTGTCGGGGCTAAAAACGACTAGCTCGAGAAAGGGGAGTTATTGTAAGACAAATTTACACAGATGCGCCCGCACGATAGGGGCGCGGTATATCGAATGATCCCAGATAGTTAAGAAAGCTTGAATACGCTGACGAAATAGTGCGGGGCTACCATCTCCAAGGTAGCCCCATAAAAAAGCGGACTTTTATAAGTGGTTATCGGCTGTCAAATCGAACGTACCGAATTGTTCACCATTAACGTTATATGTATAAGTTCCAGCCGATAAACCATACACTTCCAGTGGAATAATCTTCTCGAAAGGAACGATAGCCAATGTACAAGCAATATCAGGCGGAGGGCGATTCGAATGCGCGACAATTTCAAAATTATTTCCATCTAAACGCTGATTGATTTGCTTGAATCCTCCGCAACCATCAGAAAAATAGCCGATTACCTTCAGCAAAACCTGTACAGGAAAAGTATCCGTAATAATTGTCTCGACTTCATTGACTACTAATCTTACCGGTTCGGTACCATCCCTTTTAGGAATCTGATAAATATCGAAGTGTACCAGCCGCCAGGCATCGATAGCCGGGTCATACTGGAACACACCATCCTGGAACAAGCCAGCCTGGTCATCAGTATCGACACGCGGAACGGTCAGTATGCCATCACGATAGACAGGATAATCACTTTGAGGCCCACCCGCATCTGCCAAAACTTCCACTTCTTCCACTTCATCTTGTGCTTGTAAAACAGCATAATTCACAGACAGAAAAACGGCAAAAGCCGTGATCAGAAAATTTCTGAAAAGAAGCATTTCGATTCTCCTTTGCATCGTCAGTCTTATTATTACTGACTCGTTTAATAGAACCAGGATCTCTGGAAGCTACACCAATCAGAGATATATATCTGGTATTGGTTCCAGTTACAACCTACCGGGAAAGCATACATTACTCTATGCCTTCTGACCCAAAATAACGTCTCGATTTAACGAAGTGAAAATAATTCCATTTATATTCAAATAATTATTAAATTAGCATGATTTGTGCCTATGAGTAATTAATGCTGTTTGAATTAGAGTGATAAATATCCTAAATTAATTTATTTTAGTTAATAGTCAATCAAACGAATACTCATTTCACATTGATGAAATGCCAAACAATTTACCAATAATCAAGAATACTGAACTGATCGACTGAGATCAAAGGGAGGATCTATGGGAAGTCGTTGCCACTGGCGTGGAGGGGGATTACTGCTGCTTATCATACTATTGGGTAGTATCGCCTCCACCCGGCCACTGTATTGGATGTTTCCATCAACACATCTGCCTGGACTGGTACCTCATCAACTTTTCTGGCTTTCGATTTTATTGATGGTGACGGTACTTCTGGCAATAACACCATCACCACCAGCAATGTGACAACCGACGGCAACTTCGGCGCAACTACAACCGATGGCGATGTCACGGGTACTCTGCCTGATTCAGTGACGCTCACCGACAGCGGTTTCACCTCGCTGTTGCAGGATTTCACCTTGGGCACATTCCTGGATTTTCGCCTGACCTTCAGCACTGCTTTCACCGGTGGTCTGCCTGACTCCTTCGCTTTGTTCCTGCTCGACGATACGATGTGGCCTCTATTGATGACTACCGATCCATTCGGTGCTGATGCGCTGCTGGCCTTCGATATCACCGGCACAGACGAGGGAGATCTGTGGTTTTTTACAGCCGATCCGCCTGTCGTCCTGACCTGGACAGCCAGCATCATTACTCTGCCCGATCCGGGTAACGGTGTACCTAAACCCGGCACCCTGTTTCTGTGGCTGATGGGTGAATTGGCCGGGTGGGGAGTACGTCGGAAAACCTGATAAGCAAGGTCGGGAGATCTACCAATTGAATGACGAACAACAATAACAATATGTTTGCGCACACATCAATGAAACGAAAGGGGGAAATTATCCAATGAATATACCGGGAGGGGAACTTGATACCCGTGGCATGAGTGGATTTGCCCGCCGTATCCTGCTGACTGCCGTTACGCTGTTCTGCTTCGTTTTCGTATTGTGGCTGGCACGTATTGCCTCCCTGGCCGCCAACGACGATCCGACACTGACCGTGCTTGGACCTGAACACGGTGTCACAGCCAGTTTCACCGGATTACGCCTCAACCGGACCAGCAATACCTTCGATACCCAGGCGACCGTGACACATCAGGGAGCTACGCCGATTTCCGCCCCGTTGCAACTGGTATTCACCGATCTTCCGCCTGGTGTCACGCTGACCAACGCGAGCAGTACCGATACAAATGGTGACCCCTACCTAGAAATTCCCCTGCCGCAGGGTCAACTCGAACCCCGCAATATCCTGCCCCCTATCCTGATCAAATTTGACAACCCCAATCGGCTTTCGATTACCTTCGATCCGGTGCTGCGCGGCCGGATTCAGTCAGCTAACCACCCTCCGGTGGCTAATGCCGGGCCTGATCAGACGATCGCGGTGGGAGAAACCATCATTCTGGATGGATCAGGTTCGCATAATGCCGACAATGATCCCCTCACCTACCGCTGGGCGCTGATTACCGTACCCCAAGGCAGCCAGGCCGAATTAGCCGAACCCACTGCAGTACAAACAGCCTTCACAGCCGATCTGGAAGGAATTTACATCGCCCAGTTGATATATACCGCGCACCGCGTAATGGAAATCAGCCATACCGTTCAAGCATAGCTTGGATGCAATTTTTCAGGCGGAGCGGATGCGCTACCACTGCGGCAACGGTTTCTGCATCGATATCACCCAGTAGTTATGCACCAGAATATTGCGAAAACCGCTGATTTCTTTCCAGAGAATATCGGGATATTGCTGTTTGAGTTCGGCAGGCAGCAATTGCGTCGCTTCTGACAACGTTTGCAGATTCCGCAATGTGGCATCGTACAGAATATCATCCTGCGTCACATCTCCCCGTGCCTGGATACGTCTTACTTTGGCGATTGTATCCAGAATATGGTGAGCATAGGGTTGCCAGGGTTTACTCATAAATCCACCGCTTCACTTAACACCTGCTGGCGAATATGCCGATTCAATTCATGCTCTGGCACAATCTCCACCTTGCGGCCCAACAGATCTGACAACGCATCGGTCAGCGGCAGACGCTGAGTGAACAAATCATAGCCCTGCGGGAGATCTACCAGAAAATCTACATCACTGTTCGGCAGATCTTCGCCACGTGCCACAGAACCGAAAACTCTGATCCGACGGACACCGTATCGATGTGCTATCTCCGCTATGGCCGTTTTTTGCTGGTGAAGTTGTTCAAGTAACATATTGATTTATCTATAATATTGTCAGACTCTGACGAATCAGTTGTTGATGCCACGAATCAGCAATACGGGTATCGATGCGGCCCGTACCACACCTTCTGCCACGCTGCCGAGCAGCAAACGACTGAAACCCGAATGGCCATGGGTGCCGATTATGATTAATTCCGCCTGCCAGCGCTCGGCTTCGGCCACAAGCAGATTAGTGATGCGCTCGTTACTCGCCTGTATCAGCTTGGTTTCCACTTCTATGTCTGACGCTCTGACTACGGCTGCAGCTTCGGCCAGTATTTTTTCCCCGCAACTATAGACCGTTTTCTGTAATTCTTCGTAATTGACGTAGTCCTCGTCGACCAGGTAGACGATATCTTCATAGATATGCACGAGTTCCAGCCGGGCACCCAGCCGCTGTGCTAGTTGAATTGCCTCCTGCAGTGCACGGTTTGAAGTCGGGCTGCCATCAACCGGCACCAGGATCTTCTGGTACATAATGTCTCCTTGTATTCGTTAAAAAACAACTATTTCCCGCGCATGAACATTTTATCCAGCTCAGCCAGGCTGATTTCGAACCATGTTGGCCGGCCATGATTGCACTGATCCGAACGTTCAGTTGCTTCCATTTTACGTAAGAGTTCGTTCATTTCGGGGATCGTCAATGAACGGTTGGCGCGCACGGCACCGTGACATGCCATAGTGGCCAGCAGTTCGTTGCGCCGGGCGGTAAGTAACTGGTCAGCATCCCCGCTTCTGATTTCATCCAGGATATCGCGTGTCAGTTTTTCGATATCCACATGCTGCAACATGGCTGGCACGGCCCGTACGACCAGGGTAGTGGCGGACAGTACGGCAACCTCAAATCCCAATTTCTGTAAAACTGCCTGATTTTCCTCAACCGTAGCGATATCCAGGCTATCCACATGAAATGTGGCCGGGATCAGTAAGCGTTGCGCAGACAACGCCTGTTGATCCAATAGTACTTTGAGCTGCTCATAAACAATACGCTCGTGTGCAGCATGCATATCCACAATCACTAAACCCTTCTCGTTCTGCGCCAGAATATAAACACCAAGAAGCTGTCCCAGTGCAAAACCCAATGGCGGGGTTGAAACCTCGGTGGCTGATTCAGGCTGATTCTGGATAGGCGACGGTGATTCGGGCTTGCTGCCGAACAAAACCTGATAAAAGTTGGAGGGCTGCGCTATCGACCCAAGTGGTAATTTCGTTTGCCTGGAATAGCTCACACCTGGCTGGGGGAAATTTTCAACCGGTTGTGTGATAACCGAAAGCGGTTGCTCTGATTGTGAACTGCTGCGCGGGGATGACAATGCCTTGCTTACACTGTGATAAATGAACTGGTGAATCGCACGTGCTTCACGAAAACGTATTTCGGTTTTGGTCGGATGTACATTGACGTCGATCTGCTCCGGCTGAATCGTCAGATACAATACAAATGCGGCATGACGGTCCAGGTGCAGAACGTCGCGATAAGCTTCCCGCAGCGCATGGGCAATCAGCTTGTCCCGGATGAAGCGGCCGTTCACGAAAAAATACTGCATATCTCGCGCAGCACGTGAGTAGGCTGGTAGTGCCAGCACCCCCTGCAAGCCGATGCCCGCCGCCTGTTCACTGACCCAGGTAGCAGCCTGGGTAAACTCCTCACCCAGCACCGTCTGTACGCGCGTAGCAACTTCCCCGGCACGCCAGTGACTGCGTAATTTGCCATTATGCTGCAGACCGAATGCGATATCCGTATGTGAAAGTGCCATACGACGAAAAACTTCTTCACAATGCGCGAATTCCGTTGCTTCGGTCTTGAGAAACTTACGCCGGGCCGGCAGGTTGAAAAACAGATCCCGAACTTCCACAGTCGTACCTGCCGCATGCGAGGCAGGTTCCGGCTGAAAAACCTGTGCACCTTCCGCCTGAATCTGCCAGGCATGCCCACCGTTTGTGCGATGGCTGATCAGTAACAAACTTGAAACGGATGCAATGCTGGCCAGTCCTTCTCCGCGGAACCCCAAACTGGTGATTTTCTGCAGATCTTCCTGGCTGGTAATCTTGCTGGTCGCATGACGGGTGAGAGCCAGTGGCAGTTCATCACTGGGGATACCGGTACCATCGTCGGTCACACGAATCAGCTTGAGTCCGCCTTGTACGATGTTGACTGTAATATCGGTTGCATCGGCATCGATGGCATTTTCCAGCAACTCTTTCAATACCGAAGCCGGACGTTCGATGACTTCTCCTGCTGCAATTTGACTGATCAACCCATCGGGAAGTAACTTGATTGCGCTCATTCAGACTCGGACAGGAATTACCTGGCAGGAATTACCTATTAGGCATTATTGATTCAGTCATTATACTCGCCTCAAGTATGATACGCTTAAAGCCAAGGATGGGGATGATGTGCCGGGTCACGATAAACCCCGGATAACAGACGTCATTTCCATGAAATTTGGTTCATACAAAATCATATGCCGCATTTCAGCAATCAATTATAAAACTATTATCATGACGCAAGACGAACAAAAGCAAGCGGTTGCCCGGGCAGCCATAGAGTATGTCCCGGTTGGAAGTATCATTGGTGTCGGAACCGGTTCAACAGCCAATCTTTTCATCGACGAACTGGCCAAAATCAAACATAAAATTGAAGGTGCGGTGGCAAGTTCAGAAGCCACAGCAAATCGCCTGAAGAAGCACGGGATCGAAGTGCTGGACCTTAATTCCGTCACTGATTTACCGGTATATGTCGATGGCGCGGATGAAATCACCCGGCACCTGCATATGATCAAAGGAGGCGGAGGCGCCTTGACCCGCGAGAAAATCGTAGCCGCTGTTGCCAGAAAATTTATCTGCATGGCTGACCAGAGTAAACTGGTCAACGTGTTGGGAACGTTCCCATTACCAGTGGAAGTGATTCCCATGGCGCGTAGCTATGTGGCACGCGAAATCGCACTGCTGGGCGGACAACCTGCTTTACGCCAAGGATTTACAACCGACAACGGTAACCTGATCCTGGATGTACATAACTTGAACATTATGAACCCCGTCGAACTGGAAACGACCCTCAACCAGATAGCAGGTGTCGTTACCAATGGACTTTTTGCCAGAAGAGGCGCCAATCTGTTACTACTGGGAACCGATCAGGGTGTGGAAACGATTACGGCTTGAGAAAAACTGAAACTCATCGTCATCCCATGTTTTCTGCTAAAACTTTATCTGTCATCAAAAGATCATTATTAGTACATAAAATTGCATGATTGCCCTGCTGCAGGACCCACAAAATGATTAACAAAGAACATATCTCAAAAAAATTCGATGCCGATCTTGAAGAAGTGCGTACCCGTGTACTACAAATGGGAGGACTTGTCGAAGAACAGATCGAAAATGCGATTGAAGCGCTGACTGAAGGCAATGAACGCACAATTGAGCAGGTCATTGATAATGATCATCGTGTCAACGCCATGGAAGTAAAGATCGATGAGCTCTGTTGCCAGATCATTGCCCGCAGGCAGCCGACTGCAGGTGATCTACGCATGATCATGACCGTGATCAACACCATTACTGACCTGGAAAGAATCGGCGATGAAGCAGCCAAAATAGCGCGTATGGCGAAACTGATTTATGCTGCAGACCGTATGCACGTGCCACGTTTCGTCGAAATCAAACATATTGCTGTAATCGCCATCGATATGTTGAATAAAGCGTTGGACGCGTTCGCCCGGTTGGATCCGAATGCATCCGCACAAATCGTGCGTCAGGATGAACAGGTGGACGAAGAATTCCGCTCGATCATCCGGCAATTGATTACATTTATGATGGAAGATCCCCGCAAGATTTCCACTGCCATTGAAATCCTTTTTGCGGCCAAGGCGATCGAACGTATTGGTGATCACGCAAAAAATATGTCTGAATATGTAGTCTATATGGTTAAAGGCAAAGATGTACGCCATATTACGGCAGATGAAATCGAACGTGAAATAAGCGAATAAAATCTCAGATACGGAATATCGAAAGTCATGCATGAATATTCAACCCTTGCGGCGGTTGATTTAGGCTCCAACAGCTTCCATCTGCAAGTCGCCCGGGTAGTAGACAAGCAGCTCTACCCGCTGGACAGTCTCAAAGAGATGGTACAGCTTGCAGCAGGATTATCCGCAGACAAGATTCTGGATGAGGCATCACAGGAGCGTGCGCTGGCCTGCCTGAAAAGGTTTGGCGAACGTTTACGCGGACTTCCGTATCATGCGGTACGCGCAGTAGGAACGAACTCATTGCGCGTTGCCAAAAACGCAACAGCTTTTCTCAAAAAAGCTGAAAGCGCGCTGGGTTTTCCAATAGAAATCATTGCGGGGTATGAAGAAGCACGGCTCATCTATCTGGGGGTCGCACACAGCCTGCCCGCTGCCGACAATAACAGGCTCGTCATTGATATCGGTGGTGGATCTACCGAGATGATTATCGGCAATCAACTGGAACCGAATAAGCTGGAAAGCCTTTACATGGGTTGTATCAACTACAGCCTGCGCTTTTTTCCTGATGGAAAAATTACCAAAGGTTCTATGAAGCGTGCCGAGCTGGCCGCACGCACTGAAATACAGGCAATTGTCAGTGAATTTTCTTCCTCACACTGGCAGGAAGCTTACGGTTCTTCCGGAACGGCACGCGCCCTGGCACGCATACTTATGCTGAACAATTATAACGACAATGGTGATGAGGAAATCATTACACCGACAGGATTGGAAAAACTGCGTGAATTCCTGATCAAGGCTGGGGATATCAAGAAACTGTCTATCTCAGGATTACAGCCTGATCGTCAACCGGTCATCGCAGGCGGCTTTGCTATCATGTCAGCCGCTTTTACCGAATTGGATATCCGTCGTATGGCAGTAACGACCGGGGCACTGCGCCAGGGCGTACTGTACGACATGCTTGGTCGCTTCCATAAGGAAGACATGAGAGAGGTATCGGTACAGGAATTCATGCAACGCTATCGAGTCGATCCGGTACAGGCGGTCCGCATCGAATCACTTGCGATGACTCTCGCCAGACAATTCCTGGCGAATTATCCCGATGAAGAAGAAGTGGAAAGCGCACTGAAATTACTATCCTGGGCAGCTCGTTTACACGAAATCGGCATTTCCGTGGCACATACCAGTTATCACAAACACTCGGCTTACATTCTCGACAATGCTGATATTCCCGGTTTCTCCAGAATGGAACAGTGCCAGTTAAGTCAGTTAGTCCTTTCCCACCGCGGTTCGCTGGTCAAAGTCAAGGATTTTTTAGCCAACCCCGTCAATTTTTCTCGCTCAATTGCTTTACGCATCGCAGCAATTTTCTATCGCAGTCGTGCACATATTGATTTACCGGATATGCTGTTATCCATTGATGGCAAACACTGCACGTTGTCCATTCCACAAACGTGGCTCGAGCGCAACCCGCTGACCGATACGTTGTTAAGCAACGAAATTGATGCCTGGTCTAAGGTAAATATTGATCTTCGTATCGAAGATCTTGCAGGCAAAAGCCACGTAAGATCCAGCGTTGCCTAGCGTTGCCAGCACTCGGTTGCAGCTAGCGTTGCGCCTGCTCCCACCCCTCTGACCCCGGTATGAGTCAGTGTCAGCGTAGCACAGGCGTCACCTGCCATGACACCGGTCGGTACGGCTTCCAATGTGTAAGTATTCTGAGTCGGCATAGCTGCTGCGAACTGGATAGTATATTTTGCCGTACCTGTTCTGGGAGATTGCGTAACCGGCAGTACCCATGCACTACCGGCGCTGTTCTGATCATAACGATTTGTTTCGGTAAAATTCCGTTCCAACAATTGTGCCATTTCCAGCAGAATGCCCTTAGCCTCGGCACGATTGGAACGACGTACATGCTCCTGATAAGAAGGATAAGCCACTGCAGCCAGAATCCCGACTATCGCCACCACGATCATGAGTTCAATCAAGGTAAATCCGTAATGTTTTATTCGCCTGCGGGTGGTTTTCATCTGCTCACTCTCTTCAATCAACATCTATCAATCACTGTAGCTGTTTCCAGGATCGGCGTGGAGGCGGTGCATTGTTCCTGATGGTTACATTCTCGACTGCACCGGTGGTTGTGGCCGCAATCAAATGAATGAGGCTGCCTGCGCTGATGGCTACCGATTCACTGCGAATACCATCCGAACCCACTGCCGCAATGACCCGATCATTGCTGTTGAGCTTACCATCATCATTGGTATCGAATTGCGGTGCAGCCAGCATTCCGCCCGTATCAGCATCCAGTAACATCAGCCAATTTCGTCCGCCCGCTTCACATGGATCATCGGAAGGGATCAGCGTAGTAAAAATGACCCGCCCGAAACTCAGCATCGGCATAATGACGGAACGTTCTCCTTGTTGTGTCCCTTCCGGAGGTTGCAGCAGATCAATGTACCAACCACGCTTGGTCGTCCAGTTGACTGAATGGCTTGACACGGTACGCTCAAAGGGAGGTGTGACGGTTTCGGTCAGGATAGTCTGCTGCTGTAATACGCTGCGATCTGTTTCTGCAATTCTACTGCCGTTATCCCAGATACCATAGAGACTTTGAACTCGTATATCGGTATTGTCACCCACAGCAATAAACTGACCGGTACCGAAGAAGATTGCATAAGTCCCCCCCGGGCGATGACCGACTTCCAAGGGGGAAGTAATCGGTTGCACCTGATTACCCGCATTCCTGGCGGTGAATAGTGGCCGATTAGTCTCACCGGATTTATAAGCCACATCCCACTGCGAAGAATTATTTTTCGACAGATCGAACTTCCAGATATTTCCCTGCAGATCTCCCGCATAAACAATGTCGATGATTTTATCGCCGTTGGTATCGACCAGCGCCGGACTGGAGAGGCCATTATTTGTGCTGGTATTGGTGGGAATTTTTCTGATAAGTGCTCCTGTCTGTAAATCGACAACGAACAGATAGGCCCGATTATTGGTACTGTTATAACCGTTGCTGATAATCGCTGCCCATGAGCCGTTGTTCAGTAACGCGATTTTTGCCTGACCATGCACGAATCCGAGATCAGGATCGGTAAATTCCCAGAGAACGTCCGATGCGGAAAAATTGACCGGGTCAGTAATATCCAGCGCAAAAATACTTTTGCCACCACCACCTAATGTCCCCAATAAAACCGTTTTCCAGCTTGGTGAGGCACCAATATAAGCATCCCCGGCATAGGCATTGCCGTCGACATAATAACGGTGTGTGTAATTGGGAGAAGTCAGCCAACTCAATCTGGGATAAACCGAAGCAGGAATATATGCAAACAACTCCTTACCGGTTTCGGCATTGAAAGCATGCAACATGCCATCATTTGCGCCGGCATAAACGACCGGTGGACGGCTGCTGTTCGTATGCACATAGGTATGATAGGAAGCCTGGCCTGGTGTACTCACTGGCAATGCGTCATAGCCAAAATCCAAAGCCTTGACGAATAAAAGGTCCGAATTGACGATATCACCCAGCAGTCCATTGTTACGATTACGAAACGAGCCGCCCTGTCCTATTTCACCAGCCTTGTCTCCACGCAACCAACCGACACGTGCTATTCCCAATCCGTCATTGATACCGATTATATTGGTATTCAATGCCGCCTGCTGTGCGGTAGAAAGCAGAGAAAAATTGGCTGCGGTAAATGCCAGGCCGTTTGTTCCATTATGAGTAAAAATCGCCCGACTGGTATGTGCGGGTAATTGCTCGGAAGCTTCCCACTGCATCGGGCCAAGCGATGCATCGGATTCCAGATTGAACGCCAGAAGCTGCCCGCTCCAGTCGGCGCTGTTGAATTTCGCCTGATAAATCTGCGCGCCGGTATTGAGTCGGCTGGTATTGGTGGTGACTGCAGCGGCTGAACTGACTCTGGCTGTAATATTAGTCAGCGCATTCGTAAGCCCGGCAGCAAAAGTGGCTGGATCCTGCGCGCTGAAAAATTCACCCCGGCTGTTAACCGCAGCATGCCAGAGGTCATCGATTTTCTCTCCCTTGGCTGTACTGGTTGTTGGATCCGGCCAGCCTGCAGGTCCACCGGGGCCGCCTGGCAGACTGGACAGCGTTCCCTCAACCCCCAGCCCGACGGTAAAATTTACCATATGCTGCCAGAACGCCGGATCTTTGGCATTGGTCGGCACCTTGTTGGTCAGATCAGAACGCAGATCATTTTTCCAGTAATGCATCGCCACATCCGCAAGGGTGTTGCTGTAGCCATCCTTGTATGGCAGTTCCGGCTCATATTTGTATGTCTTTGGTGATGCGTTGGGAAAATGGTTAGTAATTTCGCTGCCAGGAGTATTATCTGAATTATTATCATTACTCCCTATCCCAGAAAAAAGCCTTTGACCCGCTTGATCTAAATTGTCACTCCAGTAACCATCAGTCATCAGAATATGGTAATTCTGCCGACAGACAGCTTGCACACTATCACTCCCTCCAATTCCTGGTTTGTCACTCCACGGACCTTTAGCATCGTTACGTCCTAGATAATCTCCTATATCTTTCATAGCTACGCGTAACGGCGTACCAGCAACTGGAACAGTATGCTTATAAAGTTTGTCAAAAAACTTTTCACGGTCCGTTCCTGTAAATTGCCTGACTCCAGTAATAAGAGTGTTTGTAGGCTTCCCGTCTATATCATTATTGACCTCATTAATAGCACCAAACGCGACGCGCATATTATTACCTTGAGCAGAAAAAGCTCGTCCCACCCCAGCACGCGCTAACAAAATACGAGAACGATAATAGGTATACCAGTTAGCGAAATTCTGAATTTCTTCTGCATAGGTACAGGTCGGTGCATCCGCGCAATCAGTACGATTGGGGCCACCGGTATAAGATGGTGTGCTGGATCTGATCCGAATCCGTGTATAACTGCTGGCAGAATTAATCGGGCCGCCGTTATAGCGGAAATAAACGGCTGGATGGAAAGTTTTATTTTGTTCTGTCGTCAGAGTACCATCGCTGTTAAGCCATCGCGCACTCTGTGTATTGTTTTCAGTCAGATTACGGCAACCTGCCGTCGTATTGAACGGGTTGTGCGGTGCACAAGTAATACTTGCGTTGGCCATCAGCGACCCGTCTGCATTACTCCAGGGCAGATAGCGGACAGTCGGATCGTAGTAGATTTTGTTGACATGGCTGGAACGCAATTTAGCTGTATAACCATTATTCGAATCAAAATCAACCACATGGTTACCGTAGGTATTTCCCCCATAAGTTCCCGATTTAACTGGATAAACAAAACGTACATCAAATGCATTTGAGCTTGAACTTGTACTTGGAATCAGCTCATCCGGCATAATTTCAAACTGCATCGAACCGGAATCGTCCAGCGTGAAAATGATATTGGGATCGACCGAGGTTGTCAGAAACAGTGGTATGTCGGACAGCGGTAACGCTGCATTTACGCGAATTGGCATAAATACAAGCGATACTATCGACAGGAAAATTCCAACTGTGATGCATGCGATTCTCACATCAGGCTCCTTTTCTTATCTTCGGTAAGTACTCTGTAACAGAACGATTGCAGCCTGAGTACCACCGACACCACGAGCCACGATACGAAACATATTTGCGTTGAGTGATGAGCCGGATTGCTGTGCGCTTCCACCCATACCCATCAGAGGAACGCTTACGAGCTGCTCAATAAAATAGCGGGGCTGACTGGCCACCCCATCGATGAAAGTATCTGCCGCCCTGCCGTCAGCCTCCCACTCTGACCAATTAATCGGGTCCGGTGCTGGAGAAGAAGCATGATGATAAAGTCCATCCGAGCCATCGAATACCGGAATAGTGACTTGTTCCAGAAACGCTTCACCCGACCGCAAAGCAGCCTCCGCTGCCTGGAAGGCAAGCGTTTCATCGCGCAGGTTGCCTGCCATTTTTTCTTCCAGCAGTGTGCTTTGCAAAGCGGTCGTTCCGAGCAATGTCAGGATAACCAGAAAAATCAGCCCGGTAATCAGCACAGCACCCTGCTGTCTGGCGATAACATAACCGCTGTCATTGCGAACGCCAGCGGTGTGAAGCAATCCATCATCAGCAGAAGTGGCGGAAATACCGGATCGCCACGCTGCTGCGCGGCTCGCGATGACAAAGGATGAGAGATTACCGTAGCAGTTCATCCGGCCACCGCTGTCTTTGCGAGCCACGTAGTGGCGTGGCAATCCAGAAATATCGTGACAACGCGCATGACGGTAACTTTGTACCATGCCGGCACCGCACTGGGTTGCTTCGGCTTGCCGCATTGCGATGATGGCAGGTTGTGGCGCAACCCGCGATAATTCCCCTCTGTCATTACGAGAAGGCACAATTGGCGAAGCAATCCAGAGGGTTCTGAAAAACTGGTTTTTACTGTTGCCGGAATCTGCCGGAAAATTCAAATCCATGCTTTCTGCCTTTCAGGGAGCGCGGTTACGCAGTGAGATCACGGTGAAAAACGCCTGACGCAATCGACGGTCAGTCGGGGTTACAGTCGTACCATTGAAGGTGTAGGTCTGCGGTTGACTGGTAATACCATCTTCTACGGATTGCACCAGCAGGTTGATACGTACACTGACCACTGCTTCCCAGTCTGCTATCTGATCAGCAGTGCGATAAACATCCGCCGATCTGTCTCCATCCAGATCCTCGCCATACTGGATCTGCATATCCTCTACCCCCTCGATTAATTCCTCAGCAGCACCTGTCCCCCTTCTCCAGTAAAGTGCCGGAATTCCCCTGGGATTGGTTCTAATGAAATAAGCACGTGTCGTTACCCGCACTATCTCCCCACCAGTGTACTCGTTACCTAATGCTGCAGCTGAGTTCCCTGGTGTACCGATGTCGGTATCATGTTCTATTTTGCTTTGCCCCGCCGAAGTGCTGATATTCGTGATTTGAAAGATGGCTGCAGCTAAGCAATCAGTTACCAGAACGATGTCGTCATTACTCAGCCCACTGCCTGTCGTCACAGTGAGATCGGCAGAACCAGGAGGCATACTGCTTGGATGCGAGAGCACACGGGCATCTCCCCCATCTACCCCTCGCACCACAATGATATCGCGTCCCCCCAGCGCGCTTGGGATCATTCCGGCCGGAGATGGCAGTGACGGTGTCCAGGCAGCAGCACTTGTCGCTTCAAACCCTTCCAGAGGTTGATGCAGTCTCCACAAAAAATCTGAATTGTCATTCAACGCATTGAATACTTCGACGCCATCTCCCACACATCCCATATAACCTGCCATACGGATATCTCTGGCCAGTAACTGGAATGCATAACGTGCATTTTCCTGCACCCTCGCCAGCGCTTCGTTGACACGATAAGTTTGCTGGCTGGCGGATAAAATTGTGATCACCCCGCCGAGCAGCACCATCCCGATCGTCAGAGCCACCATCATTTCCACCAATGTCAGGCCTTGCTCTTTCTGACCCGACTTTTGTTTTATTTGCCTGTGGCTCATGGTTCCTGTCACAACTGGGTAGTCATGACGAACTGCTGGGCAGCCAGTGCACCACGACTGTCATCCCATTGGATCGTAATCGTCACTTTGCTATCGCTATCCACATCGATGGCACCCGTACCGGCTGGCAGGCGTAAAGCAAGCTCATCCAGCCAGTTATTAATATCTTGGTCAGGAATCGTTTCACCCGAAGGTGCAGATGCACCCAACGAGAGATTGTAGCTGCCCTGGCCTGCCTCGACTCGATTGGCCCGCATGCTGTCAAGAATACCGTAGGCCATCATGGATGCAGTCGAACGAAAGCTGGCACTTTGATTATGAGTCAGTCCCGCCGATTGCAGTCCTGCCAGTCCGAGCAGACCGATCGACAGAATAATTACTGCCACCAGCACCTCGATCATACTGATACCCGCCTGTATATGAGCAATGCGAAGATTTTGTTCAGATTTCAACATGAAGACTCCTTTTCCACTCTCGGACGGCCAGAATGATTGATGATAATGCTGCGTCCGCTGGCGTGATTACACAAACTGAATGTCCCGTTGGGCGGATTGCTGCTCCCACTCCCCTGGCTGCGCCCGTTGGATCGATAGGAGATCCAGTTGCCGAAATTGGACCCTCCCTCCAGTGTGCTGCCATTCAATGCCGGAAAGACCCGCAATATTTCATCTCCACCATCGACTGTACCGGTCGTTCCAGCATCGCTGAATATCAGCCAGCCATCCTGCCAACTGCCCCCACTTGTACAAGCCGTACCGTCTGAACTTTTACAGATGGTTACCCGTACCCCCCGTTTTACCGCTTCCGAGCGGGCATAATGCAAAGCCGTCATCAATTCATTTGCCTGGGTAGTCAAGCGCGATTGCACCATCACTGACTGATAACTCGGCACAGCAACAGCAAGCAAAATGGCGGCAATACTGAGGGTTATCATCAACTCAAGCATAGTAAAACCTTTGTTGATAAATTCAGCCATCATATTGTTCTTTAAAATATCCCTTTTTATGGTGTGAGAAAAAAGTGCATAAAATTCCGGAGCAGGTCTTTTCCGATTATTTCTGGAATCCATTCGTACTCCATGAACTACGCCAGGGAATGAACCTGTTAAAACAGCACTTTCTTTGATTGAACATACTTGGACTAACGACTGATACCTTGGCAAACTTTAGCCCTTCGTCGATCACCAGTTAACGAGGGAGAACTTCCGATAAAAACAGGATCAGGTTGATGGAACGATTGCGATATAAAAAATCAGCTCGATCTATCAGCGCTTGGGAAATGTGAGAAAAATCACAGAGCAGAATTTCATATCTACCGAGAATACGGCCAAAAAATGAATAGGGAACCTCCCGATTAATACACCGGGAAATGATTTATTAGCTGTTATTAACGATACATCTCATTCCCGATCTTACTTCGATGGGGAAACAGAGGATTTACGGAAATATTTCATCACCCCTAATCAAGTGCTTGAGCGACAAGACTCAAGACTCAATACTAAAGGAGCAGTCATGGAGAGAAGTGAATCATCTAAATTCAGGTTAAAACGCTATGGTACTCAGTTATCTTTCTTTATCAAAGATCGGATTTATTCATTCAACTTCCTTTCGGAAAATCTGGCATTGGGTTATGCACCGGAATTCCGGGAAATGCTGAAATTTCTCGAACAGGAATGGAAGCGGGAATTGGATAAGAGCGGCTAGGAAAGATCAGGTAAACGACATAAGGTACGTGGGCATTGGCATCCGGTCTGGAAAAAATTGCGGGAAGGTATATACCTTCCCGCAATGACCCTATTATCCAGCCATGTCAGGCTATCTCAATGGTCATGACTGGATTTCAGTTTCTCGATTTGCTCGGGCGTTAATATGTCATGAACGGCTTTTCTCTCTTCAATATGATGCGCTATCATCGCATTGAAGTCATCGATGTATGCCTGTCCAAGTTTACGTAATGCTGCCTCATCGGTACCAGGCCGTGTAATTGCATGGTGAAAAGCTTTCATATTTTTATGCATGCTCTGCTTGATACCATCATGCGTCTGAGTATCTTTTAGATGTACGCGTGCAATTTTTCCAAGCTGTTCATCGGAAAGCTTAAGTGCTTCGGCATGGGAGGCAACATGGTGTGCATAGCTGTGGTGATGTCCATGGTGCTTCATGCCCCCATGCTTATGTCCATCATGCCCTCCATGGCCACTATGCTGCCCCCCATGACCTGAATGGCCCGCATGTCCCTGACCTTTCTTTCCATCTCCTTTACTTTGATGTCCCTGATGCCCTTGATGTCCTTGGTGTCCCTGATGCCCTTGGTGCCCCTGATGCTGATGAGCATCAGCCACAACAAAACTCTCAACCTGATCCTGCCAGATTGGCAGATCACTTGCCTGGGAAGCATTCGATACTGTCACAGTGGAAATTGCAAATAAGGCACTAGCAAGAATGGATAACCCGGCCGATCTGATATTCATTACTGATTTCTCCTGTTGTAAAAACCCATCTAAAAATACAATATAACAAGTTTACGCGAATTATTTATGAAATTTAGCAGTTCTTTCCGTCCGGTCATCTGACATTTTCAATCCGATTGTTAATCAGGAACACTTTGTCTCTTATGTCCACCAACCAGACCCATCGCTTCCACTGCTCGATCTATTTCGCCACTCAGGTCAGCAGAATCAATTTACCAATAAAATGATGTCACATGGAATCTGAAGAAACGATCAAAGAGCGTTTGCAAGCCTTACGTACCGCTATCGCATTGCACGATTATCATTATTATGTTCAGGATGCGCCCATTATCCCGGATGCTGAATATGATCAGCTCTTCCGCGCACTGCAACAGCTTGAACAGCGCTATCCACATCTGATTACACCGGATTCCCCGACTCAGCGGGTGGGCGCACCACCATTGAAGATGTTTGCCCAATTCGCTCATCGCACCCCTATGCTATCGCTCGCCAATGCGTTTTCCGAAAATGAAGTCAACGCCTTTGATCGACGCATTCGGGAAGCGTTAAATGTTGATCTGGTCAATTATGCGGTTGAACCCAAATTCGACGGGCTGGCTATCAACCTGGTTTATGAGAATGGAATTCTGGTGAGAGGTGCTACCCGAGGAGATGGCTATACCGGAGAAGATATTACGCTGAATTTACGTACCCTTCCATCGATTCCCCTGCGATTGCAGGCGGCAGACGTACCGGACTCGTTCGAAGTACGTGGCGAAGTAGTCATGTTGAGAACCGATTTCGAACGCTTGAACCAGCAGCAGCGGGAGAAAGGCGAAAAAACCTTCGTCAACCCGCGTAACGCAGCTGCCGGCTCGTTACGTCAGCTCGATTCCAGAATCACTGCTGCACGCAAACTGACTTTCTATGCTTATGGAATTGGATCTCATCATATCGAACGACCGGTTTTTTCAAAACATAGTGAAATACTGGACTATCTCGTGTCACAGCGATTTCGGGTAGCGCAACAGAGTACCACTGTCGCAGGAGTAGCAGCACTGCTGAACTATTACCATGAGATGAATGCCTTACGCACGACCCTACCCTATGATATCGATGGAGTCGTCTATAAAGTCGATGATTTGGCACAGCAGGAAAAACTTGGCTATGTTGCACGTGCACCGCGCTTTGCCATCGCGCACAAATTCCCGGCACAGGAAGCCACTACCGAATTGCTGGCTATCGAAATTCAGGTCGGGCGCACCGGTGCCATGACACCGGTTGCACGCCTCGCTCCGGTATTCGTTGGTGGTGTAACCGTTACCAATGCTACTTTACATAACGAAGACGAAATCCAACGCAAACAAATCATGGTCGGTGACCAAGTCATCGTACGGCGCGCGGGCGACGTTATCCCGGAAATTGTTGCAGCTGTACCGGGCCAGCGTTCACATGATGCCCGGCCTTTCATCATGCCGGATCATTGTCCGGTATGTGGATCGAAAGCCGTGCGTCTGCCGGGAGAAGCAGTTACCCGTTGCACGGGTGGCTTATATTGTCCGGCTCAGCAAAAACAGGCGATTCTGCACTTTGCTTCCCGCCGTGCCATAGATATCGACGGCCTGGGGGAAAAGTTGGTCGATCAACTGATTGATCGTTCACTGGTCCACACACCTGCCGACTTATATCAGCTTGATATCGATACGCTGATCAAATTGGAACGTATGGCCGAAAAATCCGCTCGTAATCTCATTATGGCAATTGAACACAGCAAACAAACCACCTTCCCACGTTTTATCTATGCGCTGGGCATCCGCCATGTCGGCGAAGCAACGGCGAAAATACTCGCTCGTCAGGCAGGTAATCTCGATCATCTGATGGATCTGAATGTGGAACAATTGCAACACATTCCGGATATCGGGCCGGTCGTCGCACAAAGCATTAAGGATTTTTTCTCTGAAGTACACAACCGGCAAGTAATTGAACAGCTGCGTCAGCATGGTCTGCGATGGGAAGAGTATTCCAGCAAAATCGAGCAGCAATCCTCTCGACTTAATCCAGCAGTTTCTGGTAAAACATTCGTTCTGACTGGCACTTTACCCAATATGACGCGCGAGAAAGCAAAAAGTGAAATCGAACAACGAGGTGGAAAAGTAACTGGCAGTGTCTCATCCACTACCAATTATGTCGTTGCTGGTTCGGATCCAGGCAGTAAATATAACAAAGCGATCGAGTTGGGTATCCCGATCCTTAACGAAGAACAACTATTGTCTTTACTGCAGGATTCTTCTTCCAATGGGTGACAATCCTTATGATAGATGATCGGGAAGCACGCCAGATTCTGGAACAAGCAGAGCTGCTGTGTTCAACGCAGAAACTGGAAACCACAATCGAACGCATGGCACGGGATATCTGCAATGTATTATCGGATCAGTACCCACTCGTACTGTGTGTCATGGGCGGGGCAGTTATCTTTACCGGCCATCTTCTACCTCGGCTGAATTTCCCGTTACATTTCGATTACGTGCATGGCACCCGCTATAATGAAACCATGCATGGAGGGGAAATAAGGTGGAAAGTTGCACCGCCGACTAACCTGAAAGATCGAACAGTACTTGTGTTAGATGATGTACTGGACGAAGGCTGGACACTCGCAGCAGTCCGTGAACGGGTCATGCAGAATGGTGCCCGCGCATTTTATAGCGCTGTACTCGTAGACAAAATGCTTGCCAGGAAAAAACCTTTATACGCAGATTTTGTAGGTATTGACCTGCCCGATCGCTATATTTTTGGCTTCGGCATGGATATACATGGACTCTGGCGGAATCTACCCGCGATTTATGCTGTGAAAGAATAAACTCTCATTGAAATTAATATGATTGCAATTATCGGTGGCAGTGGCATGAATAAGCTTGCTGGTCTGGAAGTTACGCATCGCCAAGTTGTGAGAACACCCTATGGCGAACCTTCCAGTCCACTGATTTTTGGCACGATCGGTGGACGGGAAATCGTTTTTCTATCCAGGCATGGCCATGGTCATACTATTCCACCACATGCCGTCAACTACCGCGCCAATATCTGGGCCTTACATTCCCTACAAGTCAGAAGAGTCATCGCTGTTGCATCGGTTGGTGGCATTCGTGCAGACCTGGAACCAGGGAAAATCGTCATACCGGATCAAATCATCGACTACACCCATGACCGAAAATTTACTTATTATGACAGCACAGACAGGTCAGTCGTCCATACCGATTTTACTCAGCCGTATTGCCCCATCGCGCGTGCCAGCCTCCTGAAAGCAGCATCGGATGCCAGTGAAACGGTGATCGATGGAGGTGTCTACGCCGCGACGCAGGGTCCCAGGCTTGAGACTGCTGCCGAAATCAACCGCCTGGAGCGGGATGGCGCAGATATAGTTGGCATGACAGGTATGCCCGAAACCATCCTGGCAAGGGAGCTGGCTCTCTCTTATGCGGCTATTGCCGCTGTCGCAAACTATGCGGCTGGGCGTGGAGAAAGTATACAAACTATCCCCTTGGAAACTGCGCATAAGGTACTGGAACAATCAATGGTACACGTAAGAAATATTCTGGAACATCTGGTAAAAAACAATGACGATTAAGCCTGTATTAAAAATGGGTGATCCACGCCTGTTACAACCTGCGCGTCGCGTTGAACGGTTTGATACACCTGAGCTCGAAGCCCTGCTACAGGATATGCAGGATACGATGGCCGCGCTCAATGGAGCCGGGCTGGCAGCCCCACAAATTGGAGTAAGCCTGCAGGTAGTCATTTTCGGCGTCGAGCATACTCCCCGTTATCCCGATGCTGAATGCGTACCGTTCACAGTGCTGATCAACCCGGTACTCACCCCTCTGACCGAGCAAATGGAAGAAGACTGGGAAGGCTGCCTGAGCATACCCGGCATGCGCGGGCTGGTACCGCGTTACACCCAGCTACACTATCAGGGAGTGGATGCGTCCGGTAATCCGATAGACAGAACAGCGACAGGATTTCATGCGCGTGTCGTGCAACACGAATGCGATCACCTGAATGGGATACTTTATCCCATGCGGATCAGGGATCTACGTAAATTCGGCTATACCGATACACTGTTTCCAGGCCAGACAATCGTGGATGAATAATCGGATAATCTGTAATCAGTATCGTTACCAGGGCTTGACCACAACCAGTATGACTACCGCGAACAGGATCAGGACTGGCAGTTCATTGAACCAGCGGTAATAAACATGGCCATGCCGGTTACGATCATGCTTGAAATCGACCAGTAATTTCCCACAATACAGATGGTAAGCAATCAGTAAAACCACTAATGCCAGCTTGGCATGTAACCATCCACCCGAAATCCCGTAACCGAGCCATAACCACGTGCCAAATACAATGGTCAATACCGCGCCAGGCGTCATGATTCCATAGTACAGCTTACGTTCCATTACTTTGAAACGTTCGATTCCCGGCTGATCGGTGCATAGGACGTGGTATACGAACAACCGTGGCAGATAGAATAACCCGGCAAACCAGGTGACCATGAAGATGATATGTAACGATTTAATCCACAGCATAAAGTGATTTCTTAAAGTTTTGGAAAGAAATAAAAACTAGAGCGATATGGCCAATCAGTATGCGCACAGATGACGTCACTGTAAATGACTACGGTACGTACGTGAATAGGGTTATATTCCCTGACGATTATAATCGCCGGCCAAGAAGTTTCTGCCGATTTAGCACAGCACTTTTCATATTATTGGTTACGTCTACGATTTTTGCCGGGGAAATCTACATAGAAAATCCGAATACCTATCGTACCAGGTTAAGAATGCTGCAGCCTGGCGATCATCTTCAACTTTTACCAGGTGAATATAAAAACGGCCTGCCCATCCATTTTCTGCAAGGGCAGGAAGGAGCACCGATTATTATATCGGGCCCAAAAGATAAACCACGTGCCGTATTACTGGGACGGCAAGGACACAATACGGTCAGCATCATTAACTCAAATTATGTCACGATTCGCGATCTGGAAATCGATGGACAGCGTTTGCCTGTAGATGGTGTGAAATGTGAAGGTCATGCAAACTGGGCACATCACGCTCGAAAATCTGCTCATTCGTCGTCATGATCATAATCAGCAAATCGTCGCCATTTCAACCAAGTGCCCGGCCTGGAACTGGATCATCCGCAAAAATATAATTCAGGGTGCCGGTACCGGGCTTTATCTCGGCAATTCAGACGGTAGTGCTCCTTTCATCGCAGGCTTGATCGAACATAACCTCGTTACCAAAACGCTCGGCTACAACCTGCAAATCAAGCATCAGCAACAACGGCCGGATATGCCCGGTATGCCTCAGCATGATCAGGTCACGATCATTCGGCATAACGTATTCAGTAAATCCAGTCATAACAGTGAAAGTGTACTGGCCAGACCTAACGTACTGGTAGGACATTGGCCACTGACCGGGGTCGGACAGAATGATCAGTATCTCATCTATGGGAATTTCTTTTACCAGAACCCATATGAAGCTCTGTTCCAGGGTGAAGGAAACATTGCACTGTACAACAATCTATTCATTAATCATCAAGGGGACGCGATACGCATTCAGCCACATCACAACATTCCACGCAAAGTCGACATATTTTTCAATACGATCCTGGCAAAGGGTACAGGCATATATCATGCCGGGCATAATAAACCGGCGTTACCTTCGCCCTGGATTTCGAACAATCTCATCTTTGCACAGCACTCGCTGATCGCACCCATCAATGGAGGCAGAAATATTTCTGGTGGTTATCAGGCAGCGAGTGATTATTTCCCGGCACCCTTTCTACCGTTAGGAAAAATGAATCTCGTACCTTTACCAAAAAAAATTGCCATACTCGAAAATTAATGTGGCTCAGGTACAGCATTATATGGAATGGGATTCAGATTTTGCTGGTTACCCGTATGATGGCCGTTTCGGAGCATATACCTACGATATTCAACTGAAATGGTTGCCAAAATTGGAAATCAAACCCGATGGTAACCATGACATGCAGGATAAATATCCATGACAGCCAGCCACAGCAGAAATTTCTCATTCAATACGAAAATTCTGATCGTTCTCATCCTGCTCATTACTTATGGATCTCTTTATCCTGGAAATTTCACGAACACTGATCCTGATGCACTCGAGCGGTTTTTTACGGACTTAAGATGGATGACATCCCTCGGCGACACACTGGGGAATATCGCGTTATTCCTGCCACTTGGTGTTGCTGGTGGATGGACCATCCATACACAGAAAAAAAACTTCCGTTTACTGTTGTTGCTGGTAGCCAGTTTCATATTTTCATTGATTTTACAAATCCTGCAGATATGGTTACCCACCCGATCTGCAGCGCTGGCCGATGTACTCTGGAATATGACAGGTTTGTCATTAGGGATTGGAGCAAGTTTTTTAGTTAGACGATTGCTTTCACCATGGTCGGATAAACTGTCATTCTTCAATACCAGAACAATCATTCCTGTTACGATATTATTCCTGTGGTTATGCACTGAGTTGTTGCCCCTGGTCCCGGCACTGGACTGGCAAAAATTCAAGGATGCTATCAAACCACTACAAGCGTTCGATTTTTCTTTTCCTCATACTTGGATGCACGCGGCAGGTATACTGACCGTCGGCAGCATTCTTTCTCTGGTTACCCAAAAACCACTGACCTGGCTAACGGGCGCATTGCTATTCGTCCTGGCTGGAAAAATCATCATTGTAGATCAGGTACTCAATTTATCGACCATATTGGGATTACCGACAGGTTATCTGGTAAGCGTCTTTCTGTTGCAGTTTTACCCACGCACCCTGGCGGTCACCGCCTTCTGGTCATTGTTATCAGCTTGGACCATTTACGCCCTGACACCCTTTTCCCTCATGATTGGTGGTACATTCAATCCCATCCCTTTCGCCACCATGCTGGAAGGCTCAATGCTTACCAACGCAATGGCATTAGCCCAATCCCTTTATATCTATTCAGCCCTGCTATGGCTTGTGCCATATATCGGAGGAAATCTTCGAGGCATAACCATCGCCCTGCTCATCTGGTCAATATTCATCGAGTTGATTCAAATGGGCTTATTGGGACGTACAGCGGATATCACCGAACCATTGCTGATCGGATTGATCGCATGGGGACTATCAGAGTCAAAGCGGCTCAAGCATCATACTGAAATATTTCCCTCCCCTTCCGATCCTGCGTCTGACAAATTCGTTACATCCATCCACAAATCTCACCGGCTTGATCCTGGTGCAGAATTACCTTCATTCAATACGTGGGTCCCCCTAATTTCCTTAACAGTGGGGGCCACTGGATTACTCTGGCTGATCCTGCGCCTACCTAAAGTACCCTACAATCTCAAAGAACTGTTTCTATTTGAAGGCAACGCTCTGTTTATCTTTATTTTTATCCTGGCATTATTATGGATCGGAGTAAGTGCGGCATGGATCAGCAGTAAAGTACTCTCCAGCAGTAAACCGCTTCTAAGTCTTCCTAGATGGGTATTCGTTGTAAGTCTCATCAGCCTTGGGCTACTCTCAAGCAGCGTCACTCAGGAAAGTATCGCCGATATTGTAGGCTCAAATAATCTTTATTGGTTTGTCGTTAATAAAGATATCTGGGGTGAAAGCTGGCACCATATTTTCGAATGGCTCGGACCAACATTTATCTCCACGCTGGAAAGGCTGGTCCGCTATGCTGCATTATATGCACCCCTCGCTATCTTTCTGGTACTGATTATCTGTTTCTTCAGCCTTTATGCCCGACGCGAACTGACCGTTAAAAACGGGTTCATCCTGATTGCCGGCGCACTACCCTGGCTATGGCTGGCAAAAGCCATAGCCTTTGATTGGTCCTCCACTGACAATCTGAACGAGCTGATCGCCCGCGATAGTGCTTTAGGCATGGGAGGTGGCTTTTATGTTTATATATTACTTCTTGTTCTCTGCACCAACGCCGTCATACTTGCCAATATTTCCGGTTACAGTATCCAATGGATCTTTGGCGCATTACTGTCTCTCACCCTGTTACCGGTAGGCTGGTGGTTGCTATCCCTCGGACTGGAGCCCCAAGTCGAGAAATATGGAAACGTCTTTTCAGGCGCACAATTTTTACTTGGCCCCGATCGTAAGCAAATCCTGCCCGAGATGGAATTATTCAAACGTTGGTGTCTCGTACAAACCGGTTTTGTCATTATAATCAGTACCGGTATACGCAGTTATCATAGATTGAGCCAACAACACATCCAGCCACGAACCCCAAATCAGCGACAAAGTGTTTCATAATGCGGGATGAGTTGGTATAATCGCTGCTTTCGGGTCGTTAGCTCAGCTGGTAGAGCAGCGGACTTTTAATCCGTTGGTCGCGCGTTCGAATCGCGCACGGCCTACCAAATAATCAACGGGTTGCGCGTAACAGCGCTCCCGTTTTTTCTGCAATCTTGATTTTTTTCCGCAATTCTTATTTGTCGGGACAATTTTATCTCCCCAGTTATTTCTAGAGCATTCTGCACTTAGATAGCGTCGATATAGGATTCAGAGGCCTGAGTGTAGAAATTACTTCCTCAATTCCGGATATACACGGACTTAAATGCAGAATGCTCTAATTTACGTTTCTGTCATATAGGTACATTGGTGGTAGCTTAGCTGTTTCTGAGTCTGTCTGATATCGCCAGCCTGATCGGCTTTGTCAGTTCCGGATTTTTGCTCTTCAGCCCTCGGATTGGAATACTTCTTTGCTATCCCTTGCCCCTTTCTCTGTAAGCGTCCAATCAATACGCCTTGAGTAGTCCTGGTTAGTCCGTCAGGATAACCGGATATATATAAATGATTAAGACAAAAATTCTCTAATGGATCGATTCAAGAAATTTGATACGCGGGGTATAATGGGATTTTTGCGGATATTCATGAAACGACTCCTTCTCTTTCTACTCTTTCTGGCAACGGTTCCTCCGGTTTTTGCACAGCAACCCGAGTTATCCATTGCTGCTAAATCCTTTATTCTGAGTGATTTCCACAGCGGCCAGATACTCGCCAGTCATAATCCGCACGAGCGACTGGATCCTGCCTCACTCACCAAGCTGATGACTGCCTATATCGTCTTCTCTGTACTGAAACAGGAACGTATAACGCTGGATCAGGTAGTACCGGTATCTAACAAATCCTGGCGTATGGTAGGGTCACGCATGTTTATCGAACCCAACAAACGGGTAACCGTTGACGAATTAATCCATGGAATGATCGTTCAATCCGGAAACGATGCCTGCGTCGCATTGGCCGAATTGATTGCCGGGTCAGAAGACCTGTTCGCGCACATGATGAACGAAGAAGCAAAACGCTTGGAAATGTACAATACGCATTTCATGAATTCAACTGGTCTGACTCATCCGGAACATTACAGTACTGCACACGATCTGGCATTGCTGGCAGCTGCGATTATCCGGGATTTCCCGGAATTTTATCCGCTCTATTCTTTGCGTGAATATACTTACAATGGTATTACCCAACCCAACCGGAACCGCCTGTTGTGGACAGACCCCAATGTGGATGGCATGAAAACCGGTTGGACCGAAGCTGCCGGATATTGCCTGATCACTTCAGCCAAACGTGATCACCGCAGGCTGATTTCTGTTGTCATGGGCACTACTTCAGCCAATGCACGCAGTATCGAAAGCCAACGTCTGCTGAATTACGGATTTCAATTTTTTGATACGGCTCACCCTTACAAAAAGCATCAGGCCATAGCCAATCTCCAGATATGGAAAGGGTCACAAAACAAACTTAAGGTAGGATTCGATCGGGACATTTATTTCTCCCTTCCCAAGGGGAAAGTCGACAGTCTGAAAGCCAGGATGGAATATCGTCAACCACTTGTCGCACCCATCGATCGGGGACAGGAAATCGGGATGGTAAAATTCGTTCTGGATGGCCTGGAAATCGCTACTTATCCTTTGATCGCACTGGAAACCGTTACCGCCGCCAATTTCTTCGGTCGCACCTGGGATAACCTGAAAATGTGGCTCAACTGACGAGCAATAACAACAAACATGATTTATCTCAATGGTAAGTTCCTCCCCATCGAGGAAGCGCATGTATCAGTATTGGATCGTGGTTTCATATTCGGCGACGGCGTTTATGAAGTCATACCCGTCTATTCACGCAAGCCATTCCGCTTAGCTGAGCATCTCGCTCGCCTACAGCATAGTCTGGACGGTATTCGTCTCAAAAATCCTCACTCCGAAGAACAATGGCGTGATCTCATCACACGTATCATTGCACAAAATGAGAGTGATGATCAGTATCTTTATCTGCACATTACCCGTGGCGTTGCCAAACGTGACCATGCATTCCCATCAGGCATAACACCTACTGTCTTCATCATGAGCAACCCGCTCTCGACTCCGCCCGAAGAGTTACTCGTCACCGGTGTTACGGCTATTACAGCACAGGACAATCGCTGGGGGCGCTGCGATATCAAAGCGATTTCACTGCTGCCCAATGTACTATTACGCCAGCTCGCAATTGATGCCCATACCATGGAAACAGTTCTGCTGCGTGATGGACTGCTGACAGAAGGAACAGCCAGCAATATCTTCATCGTAAAAGACAATACCTTACTGACCCCCCCGAAAGATCACCGCATGCTACCCGGTATCACCTATGATGTGGTACTGGAATTGGCAGAAACCAATGCTATTCCCTATTCAGTAAGAGATATCGCTGAAACTGAATTACGTACAGCACAGGAAATCATGCTAACTTCTTCCACTAAAGAAATTCTACCAATTACCAAACTGGATGGGAAACCAGTAGGTAATGCCGTTCCGGGCCCGGTATTCCGGCGACTTAATCAGCTTTATCAGGCATACAAGCTCACCATGATGCGTGGACAACCTATACTGTCCTGAGTAACCTATCGTGACAGAAGAAGAATCTTCGCTTATTGAATACCCTTGTGATTTCCCGATAAAGATCATTGGGCACTCGCAGAAAGGTTTTACCCAGGCTGTATTGAGTATCGTCAAAACACATGCACCGGATTTCGACGATACTACTTTAGAGGTCCGGACCAGTAAAAACGGCACTTACCTGAGCCTGACCTGTACGATCCGAGCGACCTCACGCATGCAACTGGATACGCTCTACCAGGCATTACATGACCACCCAATGGTGACGATGCTGCTATAGGATTTGTCAGCATCAAACTGAAACCAGAATCGAAAAATCTGTAGAGGCTCGATGATCCCTCTTCTCTCCCAGACTAAGTACATAAACAAGATAACGAATGAATCGACCGGTAGCAGCTTTCCAGTCGTGATAAAACATTTGGGATTCGTAGATTATCTTACCGCCTGGCAAGCGATGAAGGATTTTACAGTTCAGCGGACTTGCCAGACGCCTGACGAAATCTGGCTACTGGAACATCCACCCGTTTATACTCAAGGAATTGCCGGAAGACCTGAACATTTACTGCATCATAACGGAATTCCGGTAATCAAGACCGACCGGGGTGGGCAAATCACCTATCACGGACCGGGGCAAGTCATTCTCTATCTATTGCTCGACCTGTACCGTTGGCAGTTAAATGTCAGACAACTGGTCAGAAAAATGGAAGGTAGCGTGATAGACTTGCTGAGTGAATATCACATCGACGCACGAGGCCGAGTCGATGCACCGGGTGTTTATGTCGATGATGCCAAAATTGCCGCATTAGGACTAAAAATCAGACATGGTGCCTGCTATCATGGTATTGCATTGAATGTTGAGATGAACCTCACACCTTTCACAGCAATCAATCCCTGTGGTTACCCTGGTCTGCGCATCACTCAGGTAAGAGATCTTGGCGTATCCGATAACCTGGATATCCTGGGCACGAAACTGGTACAGCATTTTCTTACTCAATTAACCAACGTTTAATAAAGGAAAATATTCCTCATGACCGCTGAAACCCATCAACGGGGTGCTGCTAAAACAGCACGCAATCCAATCAAAGTAGATTTGCAGCAACCCAATCAGCTCTTGCGCAAACCTTCCTGGATTCGCGTACGCTCGTCTAACAGCCAGAAATATCTCGAAGTCAAGCGTCTGCTCCGCGAAAACAGATTACACACGGTCTGTGAGGAAGCTTCCTGCCCCAATATCGGGGAATGCTTCGGACGTGGCACAGCAACTTTTATGATACTTGGTGATCTGTGTACCAGACGCTGCCCATTCTGCGATGTGGCGCATGGTCGTCCCCATGCCCCTGACCCCGATGAACCCATGCATCTGGCGCATTCCATTGCCGTACTGAAGCTTAATTATGTCGTCATCACCAGTGTAGATCGCGATGACCTGCGGGATGGCGGCGCACAACACTTTGCAGACTGCATTCGTGCAATACGTGCCCAATCTCCGCAAACCCGGATTGAAATCCTTGTACCGGATTTTCGTGGCAGGCTGGCTATCGCATTGGAAAAACTCGCCGCCTGCCCACCCGATGTCATGAATCATAATCTCGAGACAGTTCCACGTTTATACAAACAATGTCGTCCAGGCGCAGATTACACGCACTCACTACAGCTACTCAAAGATTTCAAAGCAGCTTTCCCGGATATTCCCACTAAATCGGGCCTGATGCTCGGGTTAGGTGAAACCGACGAAGAAATCATCGAAGTCATGCGGGATTTACGTGCGCACCAGGTTGATATGCTGACTATCGGTCAATATCTGCAGCCCAGTACCGGACACTTGCCCGTCTTGCGTTACGTTTCACCGGAAGACTTCAAAACATTCGAACGTATCGCTACCAATCTTGGCTTCAGTCATGCCGCCTGTGGCCCGATGGTACGCTCCAGCTATCATGCTGACCAGCAGGCGCACGAGGCTGGAATCGGATAACGGGTAGGATTGGCCGAAAGTACGTTATGTGGCTATATGAAGTTCACGCGAATCCAATACTCCGAACTCAATGGGAAACAGCGGGAGATCTTCAATTTCCAGAAGATTGCCGGAGTTCTCGCAGATTATGGCTTTAACTGCATTAAGCTAGCAGATGACTGGCAAGGCGCAGATTTTCTCGCGTACCATAAAGATGGAGAGGTCACGCACCGTGTACAATTGAAATCTCGTCTCACCATAGACAAACGGTATATGGGGAAAAATCTGTGTGTAGCGTTCCCGCTGCAGCAATCGTGGTGCCTTGTCGAGCACGACCATTTGGTAGAGCTTATCAAGCACCATACACCCTGGCTGCAAACTGAGTCATGGCTCGTCAAGGGTTGCTATCACACTGCAACTCCTAGTAAAGCACTGGCCGAGGCGCTTAAAGAAAACGTGCTGGGAACCACATAACTGTACCTTCCAGCCGACGGCCCTTGACGACACAAAGTAGTGGCAGAGCCGCAGCTGAAGACAGGCGATCGGCAACCACTTCATGTGCCACCCTGAATGACTTCGGTATCGTATCTCTCATCCAGCCCGCCCCTGAAATCATCGTTGTGATTTATATTAACCGGTAATCCAAGGGGCTCTTCATCAAATGCTTTATCACCATCCTCGATAGCGATACCATGCGGTTTGAGTCCGACGAAATCATAACGCTTCAAATCCGCCAAATGTGAAAGCTGGATATTCTGCAAGGCAGTGAACATTGTTTCAAGTCTTCCTGGAAACATCTTGTCCCATTGCTGCATCATTTCCTTGATAGCCTGGCGCTGCAGGTTTTTCTGAGAACCGCATAAATTACAGGGAATGATGGGAAACTGCGCATTAGCAGCATATGCAGCCAGATCTTTTTCCTTGCAATACGCCAACGGCCGGATCACGATATGACGACCATCGTCACTCACCAGCTTGGGAGGCATCGCTTTCAATTTGCCCCCGTAAAACATGTTCAAAAAAAAGGTCTCCAGAATGTCATCACGATGATGGCCCAAAGCAATCCTCGTAGCACCCAGTTCACTTGCAACCCGGTAAAGTACTCCCCTGCGCAAACGCGAACATAAACTGCAAGTTGTTTTACCCTCGGCGATCACTCGTTTTACCACACTGTAGGTATCCTGCTCGACAATACGAAAGGGAACCCCTATTCCAGTCAGGTAATCAGGCAATACATGCTCCGGGAAACCCGGCTGTTTCTGATCCAGATTGACTGCAATCAACTCAAAATCCAATGGCGCATGGGCTTGTAGATTACGCAGAATGTCCAACAGCACATAACTGTCTTTCCCGCCAGATAAACACACCATGACCCGATCACCGTTCCCGATCATGTTAAAATCGGCAATTGCTGTCCCGACCAGCCGCCGTAACCGCTTGCGCAATTTATTGGCGTTATAGTCAGATTTTCTGGAAAGAGCTTCTATAGCCATATGAATTCCTGGTATACATAAAAAAGCTGGTAAAAATAAATAATCGGAACGATTCGGTAATCAATCAGTATCAAAGTCAAAGAAACGGAACATCCGAACAATATTTGATACTGATACCTAAATAGGCAGCTTCGGTTCTCTATCCAAAAAGGGAGGGTTGTGTATGAAAAAATCTCTAACGGTATCCTTCATAGTCCTTTTCCTGGGATCAGTCAGCGTCTATGCAGACAAGCATTATAACAATGCCGCAATAGGCAAGCCAGGTATCCCGGCAAACGTTACGCGCACGATTGAGATCGAAGCGTATGAAAATCGTTTCTCACCATCCGAAATCAGCGTGACAGAGGGTGACACTATCCGGTTCATCGTCAGAAACACCGGAAAAAAGAAACATGAAATGATGATAGATACCATGAAGCACCTCAGAGACCATCATAAAATGATGCGTTTGCACGATCATGGGGAACATGATGAGCCTAACCAGATCACACTTAAGCCGGGTGAACAGAAAGAATTGATATGGCAGTTCACGCGGTCGGGTGTTATCGACTTTGCTTGTCCGCTTCCTGGTCATTTCAAAGGAATGCGCGGCAAAATCACTGTGGAGAAGAAATGAAGATACGATTTGATAAATTTTTTGTGCAATCCGCGCTGGTAGCTGCCTTGACCAGCGCAGCCACCTACGCGATCGCCGCTGCGACTGTAGAGGTATACAAAAGCCCGACTTGTGGCTGTTGTAGCAAATGGGTCGACCATTTGCGAGATCATGGATTTACCGTTCACACGCATGATGTAGGTAACCAGGAGGCCAGAGCAGAGGCTGGCATTTCTCCTACCCTCGGATCGTGCCATACCGCAACAGTGAATGGCTACGCCATTGAGGGACATGTACCTGCCGATGATATTAAGCGACTTCTCAAGGAACGGCCCCGTGCAGTCGGCCTGGCAGTTCCAGATATGCCGCATGGCTCCCCTGGCATGGAAACAGGACGCAACGATCCTTATAACGTATTGCTGATCCGGAAACGAGGTGATGTACGTAGTGCGACAGAAATCTACAGTCGATATGGAACGGCCGAACCGCAGCAAGCGGTGGACGAAACACCGGAGAACAACTCGTCAAAATCGATTCTGAGACTCAAGTAGAACGTGATACTTATCAGAGTAGCATTACTCGTATTGTTGCTTCATATTGCGGCGTGCTCGGAACAGACCGACACACGCTCAACCAACGCGCTGGACCGCATTCTGGGCAGATCCATGAACCCGGAACAGGTGACGCGTAATTTCGACCCGGCACAGATTGCACGCGGGCAATCCATTTTCCGGAAAAATTGTGCGGGGTGCCATGGCCAGAATGCGGAGGGCACCCCGGACTGGCGCAAACCGCTGGAAAACGGCAGATACCCACCCCCACCATTGGATGGCACCGCCCATGCCTGGCACCATTCCACTGAAGAGCTGAAACGCTTCATACTGAATGGCGGCCCCCCGGGAGAAGGACGTATGCCTGGTTGGGCGGGGATCCTCGAAGATCAGGAAATCGACGATATTCTGGTATGGATCAAATCCCTGTGGCCTGATGAAATCTATGAGAACTGGTATATCAGGATTGAGAACAGGTCTTGACCTTTTCACCTTTTCGTATAAAAGAAATGGCGCGCCCAACACGATTCGAACGTGTGACCCCTGCCTTCGGAGGGCAGTACTCTATCCACTGAGCTATGGGCGCCTGAGGTAAAACGAATATTACTAATGTGAATTGGCGTGTTCCGTCCCAGTTTTTTGTGAGACGGCGGGGTAAATGCGTACGATTTTGACTACCTGATTACTCGTCTGAAGCACTTCCATCGGATAGCCCGCTATGTTCAGCCCAGTACCCGCTTCCGGAATATCCCGGAAAAATTCAAGGATCAATCCATTAAGAGTCTTAGGTCCGTCGAGCGGTAATTGAAGATCCAACTTGCGGTTCAGATCGCGCAACAACGTGCCACCTTCGACTATTATACTACCATCCGGCTGTTGTTTGAATGTACTCGATTGAGAAGGCGCATGCGTAGTAAATTCACCGATGATTTCCTCCAGGATATCTTCCAGTGTCACCAATCCCAGCCATTCTCCATATTCATCGACGACCAGGCCGATTCTCCTGTGATTTTCCTGAAACAGTTGTAATTGTGAAAACAAGGGAGTCCCTGCAGGAATAAAATAAGGCGCCTGCATGACTGCTTCGAGCGTTGCGGCAGTCATTTTCCCCTCTCGCAGTTGATTCAATACCTTACGTACATGAACAATCCCGACAATATTATCTAGGCGTTCACGATAGACCGGAAATCTGGTGTGATGACAAGTCAGCAGCTGTCCACGAATCGTCTCTTCATCTGCTTCGAGATCAATAGCCTCGATCTGATTTCTGGGTACCATGACATCTTCTACCGTAACAGATTCAAGATCGATGAGATTCGCCAGTACGCTTTGATGTTTTTTCTGGATAAGGTGCCCCGCCTCCAGTACCAGCGTTTTGAGTTCTTCCATACTAAGTTGATGAGAAACCTGTTGTGAAGGTTTCAAACGCAGTATTCCCAGTAACATCTGCACAAACAGATTCACAAACCAGACGACCGGATAGAAAACCTTCAGTAGCGGGGTCAGGATGTAACTGACAGATAAAGCGATTCGCTCAGGATAAGCAGCAGCAATCACTTTAGGGGTAATTTCACTGAATATCAGAATTGCCAGCGTCACACCAATACTGCCCAGCAATAACGCCAGTTCGCTATGCGCAAAAAAGATGGAAATAATCACTGCAACCAGAGTGGCCGCGGCGGTATTCAGCAGATTGTTGCCAAGCAGAATAACACCGAGGAGCCTATCGGTATTTTCCAGCAATTTTATAGTCAGATGAGCGCCACGATGACCTTGCTTGGCAAGATATCTCAGCCGATAGCGATTGATCGCCATCATGCTGGTTTCCGATAGCGAAAAAAAACCAGACAGAACCAATAAAAATACCAACGCGGTCAACAGGAGGTATAACGGAACATCTTCCAAACAGATTATCCTCGCACTATAGCCATTTCACTCGTTGCCGGAATAAAATATCGCTCCCCGTTTTCCGAATACCTTACCGAACTGGCCCAATTTCTTCATACCGACTGCTGCGGAAATATGAACCGATCCGGCAGAATCTCCCCGGAAACGATGAAAGATTCTTTACTTTTCCCCTTTATAACAGTAACGGATGGAAACAATTCCTTTGACCTGGATATCGGGAGCTATTGCTTCTCCTCTGTTTCTGGCCATGTGAAATAAACGTAACCTTTCTGCGGCACTTTGACTTCCCTGTAACGCTTCAGGGCTTCCCGATCAACTTTTTTATCCCACCAGATTGCACGAGCCTCCTTTTGTTTTTCAATCAAATCAGGTCGTTTTGCAAAGAGTTCTCGCATAAATTTGGTGTGCTCTGATTCATAGAAATCCATGTTAGTTTGCTCGTTAAATTATTAGTCTATAAAATTTATACCCTTTTATGCCAGGATGCTGCATTACAGCCACTGGCCATGCTATGTCGCATTATAGATTAAGTACAAAATATTATTGAGAAAAGATATTAGATCAATGAGTAGATATGAAAAGTTTGTCGAATTTAAGGGAAAGTTTGTCTTTGTGGGGTTCGGAAGTGTAGGACAGGGATTTCTCCCATTATTACTCAGGCACTTCGACATCTCACCTGCACGCATTCAAATCATCACCGGTGGCGAAGCGGGAAGAATTCAGGCGGAGAATGAACAGATTTCTTTCAGAATTTGTCCACTCACGCCTGAAAACTACAGGGAAATTCTGGATCCGGTCCTGGAACCCGGAGATTTTCTCCTCAATCTGTCCGTCCATGTCTCAAGTCTTGCACTGGTCGAATATTGCCACGAGCGCGGAGCCCTCTACCTGGATGCCTGTATCGAGCCTTGGCAAGGCGGTTATATCGACACCCAGTTGTCCCCGTCAGAACGTTCGAATTACAGTTTGCGTGAACAAGTCTTAGCACTCCGTCGGCGACTCGGCACTGGCCCGACTGCAGTACTTTGCCATGGCGCAAACCCCGGCTTAGTCTCTCATTGGGCTAAACAAGCCTTGTTGAATATCGCTCGTGATCTTGAGGGTGCTACTGACATTCCCCAGACACGGAATGAGTGGACCAGGCTTGCGCAAAAGCTAAACATAAAAGTCATGCAATGTGCAGAACGCGATACACAGACAGCAAAGCCATTTAAACACATCGATGAATTCGTCAATACATGGTCGATCGATGGTTTCGTCGGAGAAGGATTACAGCCTGCAGAATTAGGCTGGGGAAGCCACGAAAAATATGAACCGGCGGATGCCAGACATCACGCCAGCGGCTGTGATGCAGCCATTTATCTGCAGCGCCCAGGCATGCGCACATCCGTTCGTGGCTGGAACCCGTTAACCGGTGCTTACCAGGGCTTCCTGATCACCCATTCCGAATCGGTTTCCATCGCCGATTACTTCACCCTCAAAGAGGGCGACGAGCTTCTCTATCGGCCAACCGTTTATTATGCCTATCACCCGACTGACGCTACTATCTTATCGATCCACGAGTTCAGTGGCAGGAATTTCAAACTACAGCGTAACGTACGCCTGTTGATGGATGATATTGAATATGGAACAGATGCGCTCGGTATGGCGCTGATGGGACATACCAAACAGGTTTACTGGTATGGTTCGATGCTATCAATCGAAGAGGCCCGTGACCTGGCACCATACAACAACGCCACCAGCCTGCAGGTAGCTGCAGGCATACTGGGTGGCGTAGTCTGGGCAATTGAACATCCGCAATCAGGTATCGTCGAACCAGATGACATATCTTTTGAACGCGTATTGCAGATTGCAACTCCCTATCTGGGAAAGATGGTCGGTCAATACAGTGATTGGACGCCTCTCCAAGACAAACACGCACTGTTTCAGGAGGATATAGATATGACAGATCCCTGGCAATTCAAAAACTTTCGGGTAGTCTGATTTTTGTTTATGCCTCTAAACTATTTTCAGCTGACCTGCTTGCCTACCCGCACAGGTAGGCTTGAAGTGAAATATTACGCAGCGCATCCTTGATGGCAAAGCGGAAAATCATCGCAATTGTTGCTCTTAGCTATCGATTGCACGAACTACTGGATCGCCACGTCGCGTTGCGACTCGTGATGACAGGCAGGTCATTGCGAACCCTGTAAGGGTGAAGCAATCCAGAATCGTTTTTGCCACGCTGCATTCCTAATTAGAGCCATATTTTTATTTATAAACACCATGGACCTACTCACTCAGGGATTATTGGGTGCCAGCCTAGCACAAACACACGCTCGCACACACGAGGCGCGTCTGGCAACAGGTATTGGCTTCTTCTCCGGATTGATTGCAGATGCGGATATCCTGATTCAGTCCTCCAATGATCCTTTGCTGACTGTCGAATTTCATCGCCACTTCACGCACTCCATTTTCTTTGTGCCATTCGGCGCGGCTATCGCGGCGATTCTGCTGTGGCCATTTATGCGCAAGCGAATGGTATTCCCCCGGCTTTACCTGTTCTGCTTGCTGGGTTACAGCTTGAGTGGAGTGCTGGATGCGTTGACCAGCTACGGCACTCACCTGTTATGGCCATTAAGTGAAACACGCCTCGCGTTCAACATCATTTCAGTCATTGATCCGGTCTTCACGCTCATTCTGCTGATCGCAGTAATCGGCACATTCAGGCAACGAACGGCTATGTTTGCCCGTTGTGGACTGATTATCGTAACCCTTTATCTGCTGTTCGGCTGGGTGCAGCTACAACGTGCAGAGTCGACGGCACTCATGTTGGCACAGATGCGCGGTCATCACGTCGACCGCTTGCTGGTAAAACCCACACTCGCAAATTTACTGCTGTGGCGCTCGGTTTATGAAAGCGACAATCGATTCTATGTAGACGCAATTCGCGTAGGATTGCTATCAGAGCCACATGTTTATGCAGGAGAATCCACTGAAAAATTCATCATGGCCAAACACCTCCATCAATTACCGGAAAATTCCGTACTGGCCAAAGATATCGCGCGCTTTACCAGGTTTTCCGACGGATTCGTCACCCTGCAACCTGGAAAACCCGATTTACTGGTAGACGTGCGCTACTCCAATTTGCCAACGAGTGTCGCGCCGCTCTGGGCAATTGAAATGGACCTGTCATCTCCCAGACGGCATGCTGAATTCCGGGTTTTCCGCCATCTGTCCAAGGAAATACGCGAGCAGTTCCTGGCGTTACTAATGGGCAAAAATCCGGAGTGAAATCTTATTTGAGCATAATAACTAAGCCAAGAGTACGATACTCCATTCTCAGGATCATCTAACTTACAATAAGTACCACCCACATGAAGAGAGCATCGGGCGATATCTATGTGGTGTAGTGCATACCCCGCTTAACCCTGGCGCTGAATGTCTATCGACACTGTCCACTTGGCACAGGTGCTTACGCTGCATGCTGACTTATCCCAAAAAAAGATATAGTTATCAAAATATACCATTTCAGGTAATCCCCATTTTTGCCTAGTATAAAAATGCGCGTTCAGCACAGCTTTTTTGTTCATGCAGCTGAACAATACTAAGCATCATATTGCATTGCTCATATTTAACCGATATATCCCCCGACCACCATACTCAGCAGTATCCGAGGAGCAGGAAATGCAAAATTCTACTGATCATCTGACACACTGGCTGCTATCCAGCCTGGAACTGGAAACAACTTTATTCCATCTCGGGCAGTATTGCGGCATGTGGCGTGCAGCTCCTTCCACATTGATGCGTGCCGGATTTCATCTGGTATTGGGTGGCCGTTGCTGGATGCATCTGCCTGAACGGGAAAACAGTATCGCTTTGCAACGTGGTGACGCAGTATTCTTCTTACGTGAAACTTTGCATTATCTGAGTCCACATCGTGAACCGGATGATCCGGCGTTGTGCCGGACTCGTGAAGGTGTGATGACACCGATTGATAATAGCGTATCGGATGCAGTCGCATTGGCATGCGGATTCTTTCATTTTCGAGGTGGGTTGAGTGAAATGCTACTGAGTTCATTTCCTGATTATATGGTGATTCGTGCTGAAAATAATGAGCTGGCAGGAACACGAGCAATTTTTGATCTGATTCTTGCCGAAGCGAGACGACGTGGTGACGAGCCTTCACCTCTAATCACACGTCTGACCGACATACTGTTTTTTTATGTACTGCGGCAAATGGCAGCAACACAGGCTATTTCGGCGGGACTGTGGGCTGTCATGCAAAGCTCCGGATTTGCGAAGTTATTGGAAGCTATTATCCGGGAGCCACAAAAACCCTGGCCGGTCGAGGCTATGGCTGATTATAGTCACATGTCACGTGCCACGTTTTTCAAGCGCTTCAACAAAATCGCCGGCCAATCACCCAATGTTTTTCTGGCGATGGTACGTATGAAAATCGCTGCACAACTGCTACGCCAGGGACATACGATTACCCAGGCTGCTGAAACTGTCGGCTATCAGTCAGAATCGGCCTTTTCCAAGGCGTTTAAAAAGATCGTTGGCCAGCAACCCGGCGCATACCAGCGTGCCCGTAAACAGACGGGTACACAATCGGCTGTTGCAGATTACTTAATGTAAATAACAACCGGTCAGCTAAGGGGCGGTTAATTATTTAGTAGAAAAGAGTAGACGAATCAGCAGAATATCGGGATTCCCAAGCATTCTGTCATAGAGGAGAGACACTTACAATTCCACCGTGGATTTACATGATAAATCAGCCAATTAAGGTGGAACATGATGAATAAATATAGCACCAGCCATAACAGACGATACCTATTGTCGATTGACAAGAATATGAAGGTATCTATCGTCGCCAATCGTGGTACGAAATGGTGGGCATGGACGTTGACCTGCGCTCTGTCGGGCATGGCACACCTGCCACAGCTTAAAGCGGAGACCACAACCGTAAAACCACTCGGGCAGATCACCGAACATCTGCGGATCAACGGTTCATTGCGTGGGCGCTATGAAGTATATGATTTTTTCCAACCTGAGGCCATCAATAACAATAATGATTATGACTTCTGGGCATTACGGGGGCGTTTAGGCCTTCAGTTCAACAGTAAGCATGTAGATGCTGAGGTTCAAGGTGAATACAGCAGCTTGTATGGATTACCCAATAATGCTTTTGCCATACCAGGCGGGCCACTGGCACTTGGTGCACTGTATTACGCGGAAAATGGCGGTAAATCGGTTGACGATTTACATTTGAAACAGGCATATCTGAATATCAAACTTGCTGCACTAGGTTTACCCGGGTTGAGCCTGAAACTAGGCCGTTTCGAACTGCATGACGGCCTGGAATATAAAACCGGTGAAACAAAGTTTGATCTGCTCAAAGTAACCAGAGTATCACAACGCCTAATAGGTACATTTGACTTTGCCCATGCCAGCCGCAATTTCGACGGCATAGCCCTGAACTACGATCAGGCGGACTATAACCTGAACATCAGTGCCACCCGCCCGACCCAAGGCGGCTTCAACCTGGATGCACAGAAACAGATTGGTGACATTGATCTCGTATACGCAGCGCTTACCAGCAAAAAAGATGCGCTGTTACCCGGGACCGAGGCCCGGTTATTTTATCTGTACTACGGTGATCGTCGGAATGTACAGGTGGTAGATAACCGTACAGCATCGCAACGACCACGCCTGGATCAGCACGATCTCGCCATTCATACCCTTGGCATGCACTGGTTGACAGTGCATAAGTTTGGAACTGGCATAGCAGATGCTCTGATCTGGGGTGCCTACCAGTTTGGTGACTGGAGCGACCAGCGCCACCGAGCTTATGCATTCGATATAGAAGCGGGCTATCAATGGCCGGAATTACCACTGAAACCATGGCTGCGCGCTGGGTATTTTCATGGATCGGGTGATAGTGATGCTACGGACAACAAGCATGGCACATTCTTTCAGGTGCTGCCAACAGTACGTCTGTATGCCAAATTTCCATATTTCAATGCAATGAACATTAATGACACTTTTGTGCAATTACTATTGGCCCCAACTGCCAATACCCGGCTGGGAATTGATTTTCATCACCTGACACTGGATAAACGTAGTGACTTGTTCTATGCCGGGGCCGGGGCCAATTCCCGATCCGGTTCGTTTGGTTTCCTCGGACGCCCTGCAAATGGTAACGGCGGTATTGGCCAACTGGTGGACATCAGTTTCACGCACACCATCAATAGCCAGCTTTCCTGGAGTGCTTATTATGCCCATGCATTTGGCGGCAGCTATATAGACAATTTTTATCACAACAAAAGCAATGCGGATTTCGCATTTGTCGAATTGAACGTGACATTTTAGAGGAACCGATTATGCAGAACAAACGACAAGCAACGAAGAATACTGACCACAATGCTCTACGTTCATCGGAAATATGCTCATGCTGCTCGATGTCACGACGTGATTTCATTAAATTGAGCGCGATACTGAGTACAGCGTCGGTATTGCCTGCAAGCCTGACTCAGGCAGCAGATACTGCCGGGAGTCTTTCGCATCCATTGCGGATCGGCTATCTGCCAATTACCGATGCTTCACCGCTGTTGGTTGCCCATGCCCAGGGTTTTTACACTGATGAGGGATTGAAAGTTGAACGACCGATATTGTTTCGTGCCTGGTCACAGCTGGTAGAAGCATTCCTTGCGGGACAGGTCGACGTGATTCACATTTTGTCGCCTACTGCACTGATGATCCGCTACAGTAGTAAATTTCCGGCAAAGATCGTTGCCTGGAACCATATCAACGGCTCAGCACTGACAGTGGCACCCAGCATCAACAAATTACAGGACCTGGCCGGTAAAACGGTGGCGATTCCATTCTGGTTTTCGATTCATAATATCATCCTGCAACACTTGCTGCGGCAGGCCGGGCTGACGGCAGTTTCCAGAATCAATGCCGGAACAGTCCCCCCTGAAAAAGCAGTCAATCTGGTTATTATGCCACCACCGGATATGGTATCAGCGCTGGCCAACGGCAGTATCGCCGGTTACATCGTCGCCGAGCCCTTCAACGCTGCGGCCGAGAATCTGAAAATCGGCAAAATTCTGAGGTTTACCGGTGACGTCTGGCAGGCGCATGCCTGCTGCGTAGTCATGATGCGCGACAAGGATCTGACACAACGCCCTGACTGGTCACAAGCAGTCATTAACGCAATCGTCAGAGCACAGGCATGGATACGAAGTAATCGCCAGATTACTGCACAACTATTGGCCAAGGGTGGGCAGAATTACACTCCACATGCACAAGCAGTACTGGATCGCGCGCTCAATCTTATGATACGGACGATTACAGTAAACTGGGTGCAGTGCAGCATATCGGCTGGCAGCAGCGCCGCATTGATTTCCAGCCTTTTCCGTTCCCTTCTTATACCGAGCAGTTGGTACGCTTGCTGAAACAGACCTACCTGGAGGGAGATGTCAAATTTCTTCAGTCATTGAATCCCGTTACCGTCACACAAGAGCTAGTCGATGATCGTTTCGTACGTCGAGCTATCGACAAAGTCGGTGGTACCGAAGTATTTGATTTGCCGGAAACACTGACACGTGCGGAAACACTGGCATGAACAGACTATTATCCGATTTCACTATTCAGAATCCTGTGAATAGGTATGGTCATATCCGGCACTTGGCATTCTCTTCATTGGCACCGCTCATCGGTATGTTGGTTTCACTGTTTTTTTGGTGGTTGGGTACGGCCGGCGTGACCGAGCCGGACTCGATACTGAGAAATTTTGCACCGGATGCCTGCTGGCAGGCTCTGATACAGATATTCGCAAGCGGTGAAATACTGCCGCATATTCAGGTAAGTCTGCAGCGAGTCGTACTTAGTCTGTTACTCGCGTTGCTGATCGGATTGCCGCTAGGTATCCTCGTCGGCCTGTCAATACGACTAGAGCAAACAACTGGAGCAGTATTCCAGTTTATCCGGATGATTTCGCCGATTTCCTGGATGCCGCTGGCAGTGATGCTATTCGGTATCGGTGACGCCCCGGTGATATTTTTGTTGACGATCGCAGCAATCTGGCCAGTCATGCTGAATGTCTCTGCTGGTGTTCATGCGATTGATCCATATTGGTTGACACTTGCGCGCAGTTTATGCGCCACTCGTTGGGAAACGGTCAGTCGCATTATTATTCCCGCGATCGTCGCCCATACTTTAACCGGTATCCGGCTAGCAATCGGCGTTATCTGGATCGTACTGGTCCCGGCCGAGATGCTGGGTGTCAGTGCCGGCCTGGGTTATCTTATTCTCGATACCCGCGACCGTCTGGCATATTCAGAGCTCATGGCAATTATCCTAATTATCGGTTTAATCGGCTACCTGCTCGATGGAGCGGCCCGCCTCCTGATACAGCGCCGAACACATCGCCAGGAAAGTAGCTGATACTGTACTGATTTGAGACGAATACGCACAGGATCGAGACTTTTGCGCATTTCGATACCACCGCTTGAAAAATATAATCCTAAAAACCGCAGTTGGACGCACCCGAGTGCGTGTCTGGCGCACTGCCTGGCAAGGCGCGACGAGGCGGCAGGGTCATTCCCTGCAACGAGGAGCAACGCAGCCAGTCGGGTCGGCATGAGCAAAGATAGCAAACTCGCTACCCATCGGGGCTTTCAGAGGCTGATAAGCGATCAACTGTGGTTTTTAGGATAATCATTATTCAATTTTTTCATACGAGAATTTATATATGACTGACACTACCACCTGTTTGTATCCGGATTTACTGAGACCGATTGATAAATCCGGCTTGGAAAACTTATCTATCAAAGGAAAGGCCAACCCGGATGCTGTTGTAACCCTGAAAGCCAGAACCATCTGTGAAGGACAGTTCCGTAATCTGACCTATATTCGCAACCTGCCACCTTACGTAATCGATGAACCTCCTCACCTGCTCGGTGAAGACACCGCACCGAATCCGTCTGAAGCGCTGCTGGCCGCACTGGGTGCCTGTCTGTCGGTTGGTATTCATGCTAATGCCACGGCACGAGGCATTACCTTGAATAAACTGGCACTGGCACTGGAAGGAGATATCAATGTTACCGCAGTCTGGGGAGTTGGTGATTTATCACCAGAGAAACACTTGGGGTTCACCACAATCCGAGTACGTGTTGACGTAGCAGGAGATGCTACTCCGGAAATTCTGCAAGAAGTTGTCGCCCATGCTGATCGCTGGTCACCAGTCGCCAATACGTTACGTAATGCGGTTGATGTCGTAGTGACTTGATATTGCTGTCACACACTAAATAATCCTATGAATACAATGATTCCAAGCCAGTGGATACATAAAGATCCCGATGGTCGCGTACAGGATATTGCCGAAACCGAGCAGCTGATCACCCGATATTTAAAACCACGAGTGACAGCAATCGACCTTGAAGGTGAATACCCCGGCGAGTTTCTGCACATGCTCGGTGCAGCTGGCGGATTCGGCGGTGTCGTCTCACGTGAATATGGGGGTAATGGACAAGGATTGGCGCATACGTTGCAAATCATCGAACAGACAGCCAAAGTATGCGTATCCTCGGCATTTCTGATCTGGTGCCAGACAGCTTGCCTGCGCTATGTGCAAAGCACTACCAATATCAAACTGCAGCAGCAACTGCTGCCTGAACTGGTGAGTGGACGTTTACTGGGGGGCACCGGCCTGTCCAATACCCTCAAATCCCATTCCGGTATCGAACGGCCATTATTAAAGGCACGACGTATCACTGAAGGTTATTCGATCAATGGTAACCTGCCGTGGGTATCTAATCTGGGCGAGCAACACGTATTCGTAACCGGTTGTCCGCTGGAAAACGATGGACGTTTGGTGTTTTTTGTGGTTGATTGCAGCCAGCCTGGCTTCCGACTGGTTGATGGAGCTCATTTTACTGCGTTGGAAGGTACCGCGACTCGCGCCTGCCAGTTTCGGGACTACCAGGTACCGGACTCACAAGTGCTGGCACATGCGGAAGAATCTGCGGAATACCTGGAAAAAATCAAGTCAGGTATGATCCTGGGACAGGTAGGGCTGGGATTGGGCCTGATCGATGACTGCATCAAACTGGTATCAGCAGTCAGTAAGGCACAGTCGTCATTGAATCAGTATCTGGATGATCAGGCTGATGAGCTCACGATACGACTGGCATCTTTGCGACTGGAAAGTTACCGTCTGGCAGCACTGCTGGATAATGATCCTGCGGTTGCAACTTTACCGGAAATTCTACGGGTACGTTTGACCAGTGCAGAGATGGCATTGCGTGCTGCGCAGGCAGCAATGCTGCATCAAGGCGCCAAAGGTTTTCTAACACATTCAGCTGCTCAACGCAGGTTACGTGAAGCCTATTTCATCGCAATCGTGACACCTGCCATCAAACATTTACGCCGTGAGCTGGCACAGTTAGCTACACGCACACCGGCATTCGAGCCGGCTTAGGCAATTATCATGCAGACTACACACGCCCACGCTATCGGTTCATTCAACCGTCAGATCCCAACTGAACAGATAACCAACGATACGGACGGTGTTTTCGCACTACTCAAGGCCAGCGGGTTATCCAAAGCTTACCGTAATCACCAGCCGGTACTGGCCGATATTCATTTTGAGGTCAGATCCCGTGAAGTCGTCTGCCTGCTCGGTGCCAGTGGTTGCGGTAAATCGTCGTTATTGATGGCACTGGCTGGATTGCAGCCAATCAACAGTGGACAGATTTTATTTCACGGACAGCCGCTGACCCGGCCTGACACGGCCATCGGGCTGATGTTCCAGGACCCGTGCCTGCTGCCCTGGCTGACAGTCGAACAGAATACTGCACTTGCATTGACGCTCCACAATACCACCCGTAAACCACGCCGTGCTATACAAACTGATACCGCACAAGCATTAAACTGGGTTGGGTTACGGAATTTTGCTCATTGTTATCCTCATCAGCTGTCCGGCGGAATGGCGCAACGGGTAGCACTTGCCAGAGCCTTGGTCAGGCATCCCGATATTCTGTTGATGGATGAGCCGTTCAGTGCGCTAGACGCAATTACTCGTCTGAACATGCAGCAACTATTGCTGCGTCTGCAGGCTGAGCGTCACCATGCAATACTGCTGGTTACCCACGATATAGACGAAGCATTGTTGCTGGGCGACCGTATCCTGCTGATGGGTGGTATCCCTGGCCGTATCGTGCATGAGTGGCATATTAACCTGCCTCAGCCAAGAGTAGGACACTTGCACGCACTGATAGATACCCGCATTGCCATTTTGCAGCAACTTTCCCAAACCATTAACAAATCGGATCCATCGAACGATATCCCAGTCTGAAAGTATCTTCACACTGGAATCATGCCCTCAAAAAAAGCACCCCACTAAACTACCGTGGGGTGTCAAGGCTTCGTCACAAAATCTATATTTCAGTCCCGACTTTGCTCGAAACTAGAGGAGAGAAATGTGCCCATTAGCTGAAAAAACGTGCTAAGAACAACATCGATCATGAGAAAAATAATCTTTATCCATTCCGGGATCTGCTCTATTACCTCAAAATCCGATCCCGACATAGCCACCGACTGTGAGTCCGCTTACATTGACTCCATCGAGCTTGCCACCGGCCAGTTGATATCGGGCATCCGCTCCGATATAAATTGCTTTCCAGAGATTGTAATCAGCTCCTATTCCAAACATAACACCCGGCTGCAATACCGTAATGGATTCGGTTGGCGGACTGACAACATGAAGTGCCAACCCTGCCGGAATGATCCACGGTCTGAATCGCTGGCCCTCCATAAATTTAATTTTGGGTGCTGCAGTCAGGGTAAACTGGCTGACTGTGACTTTGCGTGGGTTCAACGCACCGCCTGCCAGTTGAGTGGGCTCATTGGCAAGTGCATTTCCTAATACACTATTACTGAATTGCTTGTATTCGAACATCAATTCAGCAAAAACGCTGGTCCCGGGGAGTATTCCCCAGACATCATCAGTCAGGTTGAAATCGAAACCTGCACCAATATACCAGGCATCCTTGCCAGCCTGATCCTGTGCACCAACAGGCGCCACGGCACTCTGGATGGAAACACCAGCGCGTTTATGATCGCTGTGTGCGTAGCCGCCCCGGAAGAACACCATATGCTGACGCCGATCTTCCATCACGCCCTTAGTGGAGGTTGATTGTTCAATTTCTCTGACTTTTTGTGCATCTCTTGTCGTATCCACTTTTACTCTATCCAGCTCGCTCCGGATAGATTGCAGCTGTTGCTCCAAGTTTCTGATTTGTGCTTCCAATGCTTGTGCAGTTACGCCCTGAGCAAGCGCTTGCGACGATATTATTGCCGCTGAAATGCTGATCATGGTATTGAGTACCAGTCGCTTCCTTGGAAAAAGCTGCTTCACTTGATTCTCCTTATTAGTTTTATCGATATTGATTTATCTGGGGTTGAATGTTAGATAATTACTGATCTGGCTACTTTGATCTATGTCAAGGTAAGGCGACTTTTTTACCATTCACTTGGAAATTTCAGTCATGTTGCACATACTGTCTTCCGACACATCTTTTCCACCATTGGAGCAAGCCCTGGTCGAACCCAATGGTCTGCTGGCTGCCGGTGGAGATCTATCGCCTGAGCGTCTGATATCTGCTTATCGGAAAGGGATTTTTCCCTGGTTCAATGAAGGAGAAACGATTCTCTGGTGGAGCCCGGATCCACGGATGGTATTGTTTCCGCAGGAACTGCAGATTTCCCGCTCGCTTCATAAAGTACTGAAAAAAAACCACTACGAGATCCGGGTAGACAGTGCATTCACTGATGTCATGCAAGCCTGTGCGGCACCGCGTAGAGGGCAAACGGGTACCTGGATACACCCGGAAATGATTTCCGCCTATACTGCGTTACACCATCAGGGTATCGCTCATTCAGTCGAAACGTGGATCGAAGGAAGGCTGGCAGGTGGTTTATATGGCGTCGCTATCGGAAAAATGTTTTTTGGTGAATCGATGTTTTCCCGTGTTACCGATGCATCCAAAATTGCACTGGTTCATCTGGTTAAGCAACTGGAACGCTGGGGCTATGGTCTGATCGATTGTCAGATGAAAACGGCTCATCTGGTTACGATGGGTGGAAGGGAAATTCCACGATTGGCATTTGCCGGAATACTGGAGGAGCTGGTAACTGTGCCTGAAAAGAACAGGCGATGGCATTTCGATTTTACTTACTCAGACTGATTCTCGATCAAAGATAATGGACTTTCATATCACCAGGCATTATCCATGCAGTTATTTGCCCAGTCAGCTTGCACGCTCCCGAATCATGGTGTCGGATGATGTTTCAGATACTGATATTTATGCGCAACTGATCAAACAGGGTTACCGTCGCAGCGGCAATTTCATTTACCGTCCGGATTGTGATCGATGTCACGCCTGCATACCGGTACGTATTGTAGTTGATCAGTTCATTCCCAACCGGACACAACGCAGAATCTGGAAACAGCATCAACATCTGCAATTCGCTCGACACGATCTTCATTTTGATCCGGAGCACCTCAATCTGTATCAACGCTATCAAAAGCGTCGCCATACGGGAGGTACCATGGATCACGATGGCCGTGAACAGTACTGTGATTTTCTGCTGAAAAGTACTGTCGATTCTTTCCTGGTGACTTTCCATGAAAACGAGCAGTTACGCATGGTCAGTATTGTCGATCAATTGCCGGATGGGTTTTCCTCAGTCTATACCTTTTTTGATCCGGATATCGCCGGATCAAGCTATGGGACATTCAGTATTCTGTGGCAAGTGGCGCAATGCCGTAACAAACACCTGCCCTATCTTTATCTGGGCTACTGGATTGCGGATAATCAAAAAATGCGCTACAAAGCCAACTTCCATCCCCTGCAATGCCTATCGAACGATGAATGGCAGTATATGGATACCACGCTTCCCACCACCAGCAGATGAATATGCTCTATAACTGGTTACGCCCCCTATTGTTTCTGCTTGACCCTGAAACGACGCATACTCTTTCACTCGATACCCTCAAACTCCTGCAGAAAACCGGGTTATCCCACGCTCGTCGTACAATCGACTGCCAGCCAATCCAGGTCATGGGGATCGATTTTCCCAATCCGGTCGGACTGGCTGCAGGTCTCGATAAAAACGGTGCATACATCAAGGCACTGGCATCACTCGGCTTTGGATTCATAGAAGTGGGCACAGTGACTCCTCGCCCGCAACCTGGCAACCCCAGGCCACGACTGTATCGCATTCCGCAGGCCAGGGCGATTATCAATCGTATGGGATTCAATAACGAAGGGGTGGATAAACTGGTAGAAAATGTGCTGCAATCGGATTATCGAGGTATCCTGGGTATCAATATAGGCAAAAATTTCGATACACCTTTACAAAATGCCACTGAAGACTACCTGATCGGTTTGCGTAAGGTTTATACACACGCAAGTTACGTAACGATCAATATTTCGTCGCCCAATACCTCCCAGCTCAGGCAACTGCAGAATGAAACAGAACTGGAAAATCTTCTGAGTACTTTGAAAACAGAACAGACCCGGTTGAGTGACCAATACGGTCGCTATACCCCGTTAGCTGTTAAAATAGCGCCTGATCTGGAACCGACGCAACTTGCAGCAATCGCTACCCTGTTAATGAAATATCGTATAGATGCTGTCATTGCCACCAACACTACCATTTCGCGTGAGGGGGTAGAAAACTTTCCACATGGGAATGAGAACGGAGGACTGAGTGGTGCCCCGTTGACTCAACGCAGCACCACGTTGATTCAGCAACTCGCCGGTTACCTGCAGCGGGCCATTCCCATCATTGGCGTGGGTGGTATCATGTCGCCATCAGATGCACAATCCAAAATTGACGCCGGTGCAAGTCTTATTCAGGTCTATTCCGGCCTGATTTATCAAGGTCCGGGTCTGGTAGCGGATATTGCTTCAACCCTTTGTACCCATAAGATTCATGCAAGATAAACCTATCCTTATCGAACGGATCGATGCCATTTTGCCGCAGACGCAATGCGGACAATGCGGGTTCGATGGATGCAGGCCTTATGCCACAGCCATCGTTGAAGGACGTGCCGATATCAACCAGTGCCCACCGGGTGATGATGCGGGCATAGCAGAACTTGCTGCAATTCTGAACGTTGCGCCGAAACCGTTGAATACGGCTTACGGTCTTCCGAAACCCGGAGCCGTCGCCATCATCGATGAAACACACTGTATCGGTTGTACCTTCTGCTTACGGGCCTGCCCGGTAGATGCTATCATAGGCGCCGCCAAACAGATGCACACTGTCATTACCGAGGAATGTACCGGCTGTGAACGTTGTATCGCCCCTTGCCCGATGGATTGCATCAGCATGAAACCCATAGCTGACCCGGTAACGCCGGAAGCCAGGCTCCGATCAGCTGCTCGTGCACGCGAACGGTATCATTTCAGATTACACAGGCTGGCACGCGATAAACAGGTACGCACAGAAAAACCGGAACAGAAAATACGAATGACCGACACCGCACCAACTGCTCAACCTGCATCAGATGCCAAACAGGCAATCATTCAGGCAGCTCTTGAACGTGCCCAAGCGCTTATACATAGAAATTCTCCCTGATTCCACCAATGTCCGGACCTGAATTTCCTGATTACATCGCCCTGCCTCATTGAGATTTCCGGGATGAATGCAGCCAAGCGTCAGGAAATATTTACTCGTTTCAGGAATGCGAATCCTCATCCTACGACGGAACTCGAATATAGTACGCCGTTTCAACTGCTGATTGCGGTCATACTCTCGGCACAAGCGACGGATAAGAGTGTCAATCTGGCCACGCGGGACTTGTTTCCTGTTGCCGATACACCCGAGAAAATTCTGCAACTGGGAGAAGCTGGCCTCAGCCGGTTTATTCAGCGAATCGGATTATTTCGGACCAAAACCAAAAATATCCTCGCTACGTGTCAGCTATTGATAGAACAATACAACGGTGAAGTACCCCGTACCCGTTCTGAACTTGAAAAACTGCCTGGTGTCGGCCGGAAAACAGCCAGTGTAATCCTGAATACTGCTTTTGGTGAGCCGACCATCGCAGTAGATACCCATATTTTCCGGGTAGCTAATCGGACCGGTATCGCACCCGGTAAAAATGTCCTGGAAGTCGAACGAGGGCTGGTCAAAGTTGTCCCCAGAGAATTTCGTCATGACGCCCATCATTGGTTGATTCTGCACGGACGTTATATCTGTAAAGCGAGAAAACCTATGTGTAACCAGTGCCTGATTGTCGATTTATGTGAATTCAAAGAAAAGAATCTGGAAAAAACTACCGAGCTGTCTGTCATACAGTAATGTTCAATCCATCGAGAGATCAGGCCAGAAGGTTATTTTTCGATACCTGGCACAAGTATCACCAGCAAGAACCGTTATCCGACATGGAAACTATCGCACTGGAAGTTATTCTGCAGCACCCGGAATATCACGCCGTACTGCAAAGTATTGACCGATATCTCGACCGGGATTTTCCACCTGAAATGGGTGAAACCAACCCTTTTTTGCACATGAGTATGCATGTTGCGATCAGGGAACAACTTGCCATTGATCAGCCGATCGGTATCCGTCAGAAATTCGAGCAAATGAAGATCAGGACAGGGGGGGATGAGCACAAGGCCATGCATCGTACCATGGAGTGTCTGGCTGAAATGCTCTGGCAAGCGCAGCGCAATCAATCGCCACTCGATGCGCGGATTTATCTGGATTGCATGGATGAATGGATCAGAAATAAATAAAAAACGGAATGTACTGACTCCTTCCCGTACATTCCGCTTTGGTATTCGCTGTTGAAAACGCTTTTTTATCTTTTAACAGTCAAACCCGATTGACTGGAATAGTAAAAAGCCAGACTTTCGATATCTTCCACGCTCAGGTTTGCAGCCATACCGGCCATAATCGGATCTTTACGTTCCCCCGATTTGTAATCTTTCAATACTTTCTCAAGGTAAGTTCTGGCTTGTCCACCAATTTTAGGAAAATTAGGCACAGGACTGTTGCCGTCCATCCCATGACAGGAAGCACATATTTCCTGCGCTTTCCTCTTACCTGCTTCGATATCAGCCGCCATTACTTGTCCCGACAAAAGAAATACCAGCCCGCTTATCGCAGCCACTACATAGTTTTTCATATCCATATCCCTTGCTTGCATTAAAAAGAAAATCAATTACCTGCGTAATAAGCGGCCAGAGCCTCGATATCCTCATCGGAAAGTGTTCCTGCAATGCCAACCATGGTTGGATGATTGCGTTCGCCGGATTTATAGTCTTTTAATGCCTTGACCAGATAAGCCGCATGCTGTCCACCCAGTTTCGGCACATGATAAACGACTGGATAGGCGGTGCGGTAATCTGCAATACCATGGCAACCTTGGCACATGGCAATTTTGTTTTGGGCCGAACTCGTATCTTCAGCAGCACCTGCCGCGCCGGAAAACGACAGAATTATGCCAGAAGCAACGAGTAGTTTAACGGCTGCTGACTTTTTCACTTTATGCATCCTCCTCTCAAAAAACAGGAACTTTAAACGATGGCCGGGGTTTAGTCAATGAATGGCGTAGCTATGTCCCTGTTGTGTATAGGGAAATTATCTTTGGATCAATTTTGATTCTGAATAGATTTTACCGCTGTCTGTTTGCTTTCCAGCACTTCCCAACGGGCGTAGCATGCTGCAAGTTCTGTTTCCAGCGTTGCAGCACGCGCCTGCAATACCATGCAATCATCATGGTTATGCTGATAAATAGCAGGATCGCTCAACCGCTCGGCGATGGCAATTTGCTCACGCTCCAACAGATCAATTTTTTCGGGAAGTGCTTCCAATTCACGCACCTCCTGGTAATTCAGTCCGGTAGAACCAGTCGACTCGTTCTTCCTGGTCCCCGATGGCTTGGCGACCGTTTTAGGTGGATGGGTATTTTGCTTTTTCTCCAGTGACTTCGCAGCGGAAGTGAATTGTAACCACTCCTGATAGCCACCGACGTATTCACGCAAACATCCATCTCCCTCGAATGCAATGACTTGAGTGACTACATGATCGAGAAATGTGCGGTCATGGCTGACCAGGAAAAGCGTACCGGTATAATCCTGCAACAGGGATTCCAGTAATTCGAGCGTTTCGATATCAAGATCATTAGTAGGTTCATCCAGCACCAGTACATTGGCCGGACGTGTGAACAAACGTGCCAGCAACAACCGGTTACGCTCGCCACCAGACAACGATTTCACAGGTGAGCGCGCACGTTGCGGTGGAAACAGAAAATCTTCCAGATAACTGATGACATGCTTGCGAGTACCATCGATTTCAATGAAATCCGAGCCCTGACTGATAGATTCGACCAAAGTACGATTATCATCCAGTTGTTCTCGCATCTGATCGAAATAGGCAACTGACACTTTCGTTCCCAATCTTACCGCTCCGGCATCCGGCTGCAGTTCACCCAATATCAATTTCAACAGCGTGGATTTACCGGCACCATTCGGGCCCAGCAGCCCGATTCGGTCGCCGCGCATGATCCGGCAGGAAAAATCACGAATAATGGTTTTATCACCGTAACTTTTTGTAACATGTTCCAATTCTGCAACCAGCTGCCCTGAACGTTCCCCTACTTCCACTTTGAAATTGACTTCTCCGACACGCTCCCGCCGCGCAGCGCGCTCACGTCGCAAAGCTTCCAGTCTTCTCACCCTGCCTTCGTTGCGGGTGCGCCTGGCCTGAATACCTTTGCGTATCCAGATTTCCTCCTGGCTCAATAGCTTGTCGAATTCCCTGTTATGAATGGCCTCAATTTCCAGTATCTCGGCTTTCTTTTGCTGATACATGGAAAAATTACCCGGAAAATTTTTCAAATCACCTCGGTCCAGCTCAACGATACGGGTAGCTACGTTATCCAGAAAGCGCCGATCATGCGTGATGAAAATGATGCTGCCGGAAAAATTCTGCAGCATTTCTTCCAGCCACTCAATAGATGAAAAATCCAGATGATTGGTTGGCTCATCCAATAACAATATATCCGGTGACACCACCATCGCACGAGCAAGCGCAACCCGTTTTTTTGCGCCGCCCGATAATGTTCCTACAATCGTATCTTCTGGCAATCCAAGCCGATCGATCACTGTCTGCACCTTATTATGGATACGCCAGCCATCCTGTGCCTCCAGTATTCCCTGCAAATACTGCATGCGATTGAGCAATGCCTCGGTATCGGCCCCCTCCTCGCTCAAAGCATGGGAAACTTCATGATAATCCAGTAATGTCTGGGCCAGCGCACCAAGCCCTCGTGAAACTTCTTTGAAAACCGATCCGGTCTCGTCGAGCTCGGGTTCCTGAGGGACATAAGCCAGATTCACGCCAGGAGCCGTCCACAACTGACCATCATCCAGTTTGATTTCTCCTGCCAAAGCACGTAACAGACTGGACTTACCGCTTCCGTTACGGCCAATCAACCCCACATGTTCACCCGCATCAAGCTGCAATGCGGCATGATCGAGCAACGCATGATGACCAAATGCTAAACAAGCATTTTCAAGTGTGATGAGTGGCATGGAAAAAACTGATTAATCGATTGAGGCAGACAAATGTCCCACTTTTCTGAAGAAAGCGGGCATTACTATATTGGAATATGTTAATCGGTAATCTAACCAACTATGGTGCCATTATACTACTCACTGTTAACCGAAGAGAGTGAATATCAGCTCAGCTGATTTCAAATGAAGAATCTAAGATGATAAAGCTTGACCAATTCAGAAACTGGTCGAATTATTGGAAAAAACTCCAGTCGGTACTGCTTGACCCCAAGATAGACGAAACTGCACTGGAAACCTCGTTACGTCAGGCACGGGAAAATATTTCGCTACCGGTACTATGGCTGTTGGGGAAAACACAGGCAGGCAAAACTTCCATCATCCGGTCGTTGACCGGCAGTGAAACTGCGCAGATCGGTAACGGTTTTCAACCCTGCACCCGTTACTCCCGGTTTTATGATTTTCCCGGTGAGATACCCATAGTGCGCTTCCTCGACACGCGAGGGCTTGGAGAAATCGACTATGATCCCACCGACGATATCCGCTACTGCGCCGCTCAGGCACATTTGTTGCTGGCAGTCATGAAAGTCGCCGATCCGAATCAGCAAATATTGTTTGAAGTGCTGCACGAAGTACGTCGGCAACACCCCGAATGGCCATTACTCATGGTCCAAACCGGCCTGCATGAACTGTATCCCGTCGCAGGCAAACATATGCTTCCCTGGCCTTATGATACTGAACCCTGGCCGCCTTCGCTGCCTGCCGAACTACGGCGTGCCTTGCTGGCACAGCGCGCTATATCGGAGAAAATACCCGGTTTTGCACCGATACGCTGGGTAGCTGTCGACCTGACCCTACCCGAAGATGGATTCGAACCACCCGATTATGGCCTGGAAGGGTTATGGCAAGCTATCGAATCGCTTCTGCCACTCGGATTACAACATCAGCTGGGGGGTGAGCAAACCGTACGCGACCTCTACTCACGCACAGCGCATCAGCATATCGTCGGTTATACATTGACCGCTGCCGGCCTCGGCGCACTGCCGGTCGTGGATCTGGTCGCCGTCACTGCCATTCAGGCGAAATTACTGCACAGCCTCGCAGTCCTCTATTCGCAACGCTGGGATACCCGCACCGTAACGGAATTTATCGGTCTGGTAGGAACGGGAATGGCCACAGGCTATCTGACGAGAATGATCGGGCGTACTGTAACCAAGCTGATTCCCTTCCTGGGACAAACCGCAGGGGCGATATGGGGTGCAAGCGCCAGCGGGGCCACCACTTATGCACTTGGCAAGGCATCCGTCTATTTTCTCAGCCAGCGTAAACATGGTTTGAATGTCGATCCGGAGGTATTACGGCGCATCTATGCCGAATCACTCGAAACGGGTCGCGCCATTCTAAGCGAACGGCTGCGCGGTAAATCAAAATGAGGACATTACTCCAACGGATCGGTCTCATACAGCTCGTGATGCTGGCCTTGCTTGGCCTGCCTCTGCTGGCCGTATCGGGATTCGGTCTGTTCTGGCTATGGCAGAACGGGAATCTGCTTTACTGGCTGATTGCCATGGTAATTTGTGGCGGGCTGGCTTACGGTCTGCAACGCTGGTCGACGCAACGTAGTCGTAAATTGCTGAATGAATCGTTTACCAGACCCAATCCGGACTGGCCTCCGCGCGCAACCGATGTCTGGCAGCAGGTCGAGGCACTGGCCGATACCTGCGATCCAATGAATTGGTCTCTGGACAATACCGACTGGATCATGGAACTGGGCAGACGCACACTGGATACTGTCTCCCGCTACTACTATCCGGATGTCGAACGCCCCTTACTGGAACTGACCGTGCCGCACACCCTGTTGATCATCGAGCAGGCAAGCCGGGATCTGCGCAAGGATATAACGGAAAATATCCCTTTCAGTGATCGTTTAACGATAGGTGACCTGCTGCGGGTAAAACGCTGGCAATCCAGGGCGGAGCAGGTTTACAACGTATATCGTGCCGGCAGAATGGTGATCAACCCGGTCAATGCGATATTCGGCGAATTCTGGCGGTATTTTCGGGAACGCAGCTTCGGCCTGGCTCGTAACGAATTTCAGCACTGGTTCCTGCGCGCCTATGTACGTAAAGTCGGCTATTATGCAATCGATCTGTACAGTGGTCGCCAACCAGTCATATCGGCTGATTCATATGTTCCGACTTCATCACCACCTCCTTCCGGTGCCGATCTGGAACATGCCCGGCAGACTTCAGCCGTACCGGAAGAACCGTTACGCATTCTGGTACTGGGACGTACCAATGCCGGAAAATCCAGTCTGATCAACGCATTGTACGGAGAGCTTGTGACCGCGGCAGACATACTGCCGGATACGACCACGGTATCGACACCTTTCCTGCTCAAACGCGACGGGTTTACCCAGGCATTGATATTCGATAGCCCTGGGTGCGACAGTATGTATTTCGATGAAAAGCGCATACTGGCAGCGTCGCTGGAAGCAGACTTGATTCTCTGGGTCAGCCCGGCCAATCGGCCAGATCGGCAGATCGAGCGTCAGATTTTAGATACCCTGCGTGCCAGTCAGACAGCACGCTTGCAACGGCGCCCGCCACCACTATTGGTAGCAGTCAGCCACATTGACCTGTTACGGCCAGCTAATGAGTGGCAACCGCCCTATGATTTAACCGATCAGCAAAACGTCAAAGCTGCAAATATACGTGCCGCGGTAGAAACCATTGCCCATGATCTGGTAATCCCGCTGGAGCATGTCATCCCTGTCTGCCTCAAAGAGGGAAATGTTTACAACGTCAGCGATACCTTCTGGTCAGCCATACTGGCATTACAGGACAGCGCACTCAGAACACGCCTGCTGCGCTGCCTGGAAGCGGAAAAACGTGCGAATGACTGGGCATTACTGCGTCGTCAACTGATGAATGCAGGACGTTTTTTGTGGAAATTACCGGATAAGATCAAAAATTAAATATGCCTCTAAACTATTTTCAGTTTTGTTTATTTTTGGCTACCCATACACTTCTGGCTACCTTCGTCTTTGCGAGCCGCGTAAGCGGCGCGGCAATCCAGTACCTGCATCAATATCGCTCTGGATTGCTTCGCCTTTACAGGCTCGCAATGACAGAAATTATTGTTACGTTTGAAGCATTACTGAAAATGGTTCATAGGCATAAAATTAAATGATGAAACCGGTATAGCGAGGACGCAGTGTACCGTGCCCGCGCCCTTATTACAATACAACCGCTCAGGCCGTAGTTCCCTCGGCCAGCACAGTTGCATTCCAGTCATCCCACAAACGATTCAGATATTCCGCATCCTGAGGACGGCTGGCTATAAGGTTGGCCTGCTCGCGCACATCCACCGACAAGTCGAACAAGAATTCCGTCCCCCGTAACGCGGCAGGAAGTCCACCAGGTGTTTGCACTAATTCGGCACGGGGAACACTGAGATATTTGAGATCACCGGATCGCACCGCGCGCTGTCCTCCAATTCGCCAGAACAGATTGCGGGAGATAGTCGACTCTCTCCTTCCAGCAGTGGCCAGATAGGGCAGCAGATCAATACCATCCAGCGGATATCCCGGATCTGCCTGGATTCCGGCTGCTGCCAGGAAAGTTGCAGTCCAGTCAAAGGTAGTGGCAACCTGATTGCTGACCTTTCCCTCAGGAAGCCTGCCTGGCCAGCGCACAAGAGCCGGGACCCGGTGACTGCCTTCGTAGACACCGCCTTTGCTTCCGATGAATGGCCAGATATCGGAGAAACGCTCACCACCGTTATCGCTGGTAAAGACGACGAGCGTATTATCATCGAGTCGGGCCCGTTCGAGCGCAGCGAGTACCTCACCGACACCGATATCCAGGCGTTTTACGATCTCGGCATAAATCTGTGGCGAACCACCATCCAGATGGAACAGGTTGGAAAGGTTTTGGCTGATTGCTTCATCTTCAGGGCCTTCCCAGGGCCAATGGGGAGCTGTATAGTTCAGGCTGAGAAAGAAGGGTTGTTTTTCCTTATTTTTGGCCTGGCGGGCAATATACTGTGTTGCCCGCTCGGTGATCAGATCGGTGATATAACCGGTCTGCTGGATGGGTACCTCGTCCTCCCACAAATCCAGGTCACCGTTATTGTCTTTATGCGTAAAATAATCCACACCTCCACTAAAAATCCCGAAAAATTCGTCGAAACCACTTTTCAGCGGACTGAATGCAGGCAGATATCCCGCATGCCACTTGCCAATCAGCGCTGTACGGTAACCACCGCCCCGAAGCAGGGATGCAACCGTCGGGTGCTCCGGTGACAATCCCAGCTTGTCCACCAGTCCATTTTGTTCGAGCTGTCTGCGATAAGCCAGCGGTTCCTGCAGTCCTACCAGGGTACGCTGCTGATATCGTCCGGTCAGAAACGCAATTCGCGTCGGCGTGCACACCGACGAATTCGAGTAGGCTTGTGTCAGCCGAACTCCATGTTTAGCAAGCCGATCCAGATTGGGTGTCTTATAATCACGGCGCCCGTAACTACTGAGATCGGCCCACCCCAGATCGTCAGCGAGAATGAAGATAATGTTCGGCACGCGAGAGGGCCGTCTACGGGTTGTCCAGGCTGATCCTGCTGCTTCTCTGGAAGCCCCCAGAGGTAACTGCGCCAGCCCCACGACTCCCGCTATTGCAGCGGTTTTGCTGAGAAACTTTCGACGAGAGATCTTTTTTTCGTTCATGGCTTTTCCTCCGATTCCTTAAGTACATAGGGATATACAGGGGCAGTTACACCCCAAGGAGCACCATTGGACGAAATAGCGAGGATATCTCAACGCATACATCAAACCGACAAAGCTGGTTTCATATCGTCGTTATGCGTACAGGAAAATAAACATCCTTATTTCATTCATGAATGGTGCTTCTACAGGAAAGCAGGAATATGCTCGTCAGCAGATATTTAAATTTTGGGTTCATCATGCCTCCCTTGGGAATTAGCAACCGATTCATCGAAAAGCCAGTTATTAACCTTCGTCACAGGTTGGCAAAGAATACTGGAAGTCGTGGGTGAAATAAAATATGGTTAATTGATAAGAATATGAAAATTGGAAGCAACTATAACGTGCTGGTTTGGTAGTGTGCTTGCACATCAAAAAACTCTACGATTCTTCCGTTGGCTGTATGTACATGACATATAAGCAACTCATCATCGCTGTCTTGCGGTTTTTGTATTTGCTGCAATTTCAAACAAGGGTTTTACAATCGATCGCTTTTGTAGACCGGGTATATTTAAAGCGTCCTTTTCCTGCCCGACTCTTTTCCACATTTCAGCTGCGAAAGCTTCATTTCTCTAAATAAATTTACCCCTGATTTGTGTAGTGCAGCAGACTCTATTTGACATTTTATTGATCTGAATCAATAAATTTACTTTGATTCGACCCATAATTTTATTTCGACTAATTACCTGATATAGGAGATGATGATGAATATGCTAGAGGCAGAAGACGCTAAAACGTTTAAAAAATTGGGTTACAATTTCGCAGTCGTAACTGCAGTGGCAGTAGCTTTAATTATTATATCGATGTACTTTTCTTAAGCGATCAATGCAAACACCTGAAATTTTTTGAATTCAAGTGTTTCAGTTTCATTAAACCCGAAGAGATTAAAAAAATTACTATTATTATTATTTTGTCATAGCGGTGTACTCCTTCTATTGGTGAGTTGATCTGCCGAGATCTTTACCAACAGGTTACACCGCTTTATCCTTCTGGCATACACTACTAGAAACATAGCTCTCCCAAGTCGTTGGATGTTACGTCCATGTCAACGATTCGACGCCTGCGTATAAACGCCATTAAGCTAGCGCATACCTTTTGACAAATTACCATCAAGCGTTTCAATGATGAGATAACAGTAGTATTCATCAGATTTTTCTTGATTGGAGAGTAGCGGCCTGCCTCGCAGAACCGGACTTGGAGCGTTACACCATCCGGCTCCCAGTTTGAGTCATCCACAATGGTGAGGATATAAGTTGTGCTTGATGCGTACCGGCGGTAGCCATATTTTGAGCACCTCACAAAAGCGCGCCCAATTCACACTCTTACGCTGACTGCGGCGATTGAGCCACTTGAACAGAACTTGGCTCACGCGGTAGACATATGTTTTCAGGCTGCGGCTATTGCCGCTGACGCCAAAGTACACAATGTGTCCCTGTAGGTGCCGTTTCGCATAGTCCATCATGGCGCGTCCGCCGCTCGTGCGCAGCTTTGCCAGTCTTACGCCCACTTCTTTCAGTTTCTTGTTGATTCGGCTTCCCTGTGTTTTCCGCCCCACCATGAAGCGCTTGCTGCGGCTCTGTGTGACGAAGTGCGTGAAACCCAAGAAATCAAATGTGGGCGGGTGACCCAAGCCCAGCTTGGCGCATTGCCGTTTGGCATAGCTGCCAAATCGCAACAAAATGTATATTCATATTTACCTAACAAACGATTCAAATATATGTTTAAATCTTTTATTTGAAAAAATAGGTTGTGATGCCTCATCCAAAGCCAAAACCTTCTAAAACCCGAATGCGACTAATAATCGTAGCCAGCCGGATTTTTGCTGAAAAAGGCTTCCAAGAAGCGACAATTGCAGAAATCTGCAAACAGGCGCAAACCAATATCGCCTCAGTCAATTACCATTTCCGTGATAAGGAAAGTCTTTATCTCGAAGCTTGGCGCTATGCTTTTCGTCAGGACCTTGAAATCAATCCGCCGGACGGCGGTATCGGGGCGGATGCGCCGCCTGAGCAACGTTTGGCAGGTCGTATCCGCTCATTGATTGCACGCATTGCCGCCAGTGATTCCTATTTCTTTGCGATCATCAATAAGGAAATGGCTCAACCGACCTCATTACTTCCGGAGATTCTTGAAAAGGAAATTAACCCACAACGCCAGGCGATGATCGCGTTGATCAAAGAATGCTTGGGGCCTGAAGCTGACGCACGGAATATTCATTATTGCCACGCCAGCATCATCGGTCAGTGCTTCCATTTGTTAAGAGTCAAACATATTCAAAATAACTATCCAGCGATGAGAGCATACCCGGAATTGGATGATTCGACAGCCTACGCCGAGCATGTCATATATTTCTCACTAGGTCGAATCGACATTTAAAGCCATAAAGTTGCTGCGGCCAGATGTATGAAGGCCGAGAAGTAAATGGCTTTCCGGTCATATCTGGTTGAGAGTCTGCGCCAATGCTTGAGTTTGTTGAATG